>NZ_BAAHXT010000001.1:0-459762 GCF_054657935.1 Spirochaeta dissipatitropha
GACCGAATGAAAGCCAAACCTGCGAGCTCAGCTATGCCATTGCGCCCGGTGTTGCCGATTCTGTTTTACCATGGCCCCCAGCGCGAACTCCCGGACCGCTTTTCCACCGCCATGCTCCCGCCGGACCTTCACCCTGCAGACCTGGAGAACCAACCGGATTTTTCTGTACACGTATTCAATCTTGCCACCTTGCCGGATGATAAAATCCAGGGCTCACTTGAGCTGCAGGCGGCCCTGTTCGCCATGAAGTATGCACGCAGCAACTTTAATCTGCTTCTGCGTAAGCTGAACGAACTGGCAAAGACCGGAGGCTTGCTGTTGATTCACACCCCACGATTCAGACTGATCGAGCTTTATCTATTGTATACCGCAGGCTTGACGAAGGAAGAATTGAAGCGGAAAATAGAAAGTGAAGTGACAGACCCCGTACTTCAGGAGGACTTTATGAGCACCGCTCAACTACTGAAAATGGAAGGCAGGCAGGAGGGCCGACAGGAAGGCAGGCAGGAAGGCCGACAGGAAGGCGAAATCCGAAAAGCCCTGAAAGTAGCTCGTAACCTTGAAGGCACAATGCCACTTGAGGAAATTGCCCGAATCGTTGAGCTTCCGATTGAAGAGCTGCGCCGACTTTTGCAGGATCAGCAGATGAAAGAAGACTGAGTTTTTTCTTTCTCTTGCCTGAGCCTACGCCCAAGGTGATCAGACACATAGAACGACAGTTGAAAGAAAAGTTCACCATTTCCAGAAATCATCCCGTGAATTAAATGTAAACAGAGCATAACCCCGTATATATCTATAGGGGGCCTCAGTTTTTGGCACAGAAAAAAGATCATTTCATACACAAGCATGGCTACGGCATACTGTTCTCCAACCGGACCCTGCTTCGTCAGCTCTTTGAGAGTTTCGTTGATGAGGAGTTCGCGCGCCGCATTGATTTCACCCATGCCGAGCCGCTGCTCGAAAAGTCATATATCTCGGAGCACCTACGGGATTTCGCTGATGACTTACTTGTTCGGGTTCACCTTAAAGACCGGAAAGAACCTGCTTACCTTTATCTTATGATCGAGTTTCAAAGCACCCCCGACCGCTTCATGAGCTTGCGCTTGCTGAACTACATTACACTTTTCTATCTTGATTATCTGGCTGATACCAAAGACGTCCGCATGCTTCCCCCAGTGTTTCCTCTGGTTCTGTACAATGGCACCGGGAAATGGAACTCACCAACAAGTATCCGCGATATAATTGAGCCGGATAATTTTTGCCGGCAGTTCACCCCGGACTTCCAGTATCTGACTATTGTCGAAAACAGCTATTCAGAAGCACAGCTGCTGCAGGTGAGGAATGCAGTATCCACGGTTTTTCTGCTGGAAAATACCAGTGATAAGGATTTCGAACAACTCGCCGGACGACTTTCAGATCTACTCGATAGCGAATCTGCTGAAACCATTGCTCTACTCTCGAAGTGGATACGGCATCTGTTCATAAACAAAAAGGTGGACATGAGCGTCTACAATGAGATAACTTTAATAGAGAACACGCAGGAGGCCAAAAGCATGCTTGTAGAAACCATAGAAAAAGTAAAACAGAACTGGTTGGAGCAAGGCCAGGAAAGGGGTATCGAGAGAGGCATAGAGCAAGGCATAGAGCAAGGCATAGAGCAAGGCATAGAGCAAGGCGTGGAAAAGAAAGCTGTAGAAGATGCCCAGAAAATGCTGGAAAAAAAATACCCTCTAAGCGACATTGCCGAAATAACCGGCCTTTCCCTGGAACGTATTGCTGAACTTGAACAGGAAATGCAGAAGGATGACTGAACTTTTCTCTTGCGTGAGGCTATACACTGAAAGGTCAGGCTTCTTTGCCGTATAAATCTTTTCATGAGTATGTGAATAGAAAAAATGTGGTCATATGTCCAAAACCTCTACCTCGTGTGGGAACAACTACAGCAACATGGCAGATCTGCCATGTTCGTGAAGAAACTTCCACAGGACATGGAGATTTTGGATCAGGAGATTCAGTAAGCTTGACGAAGGAAGAATTGAAGCGGAAAATAGAAAGTGAAGTGACAGACCCCGTACTTCAGGAGGACTTTATGAGCACCGCTCAACTACTGAAAATGGAAGGCAGGCAGGAAGGCCGACAGGAAGGCGAAATCCGAAAAGCCCTGAAAGTAGCCCGCAACCTTGAAGGTACAATGCCGCTTGAAGAGATTGCCCGGATTGTCGAGCTTCCGCTTGAGGAGCTGCGCCGGCTTCTGCAGGATCAGCAGGAATAAAATAGCTGAGCTTGAAAAGGAAATGTAGACAAATGTGTGACAATGTAATATTATCTTTTTGAGGTATAGTTATGAAATTTATTACAGTACGGGATTTTCGGACCTCTCCAGCTAAAATATGGCAAGAACTACCAGGCGAACATGAAATGATAATAACTAATAATGGAAAACCAATAGCCCTCTTGACTCCAATAAGTGATATCGACTTTGAAGAGTCTATTAAAACAATTAGAAAAGTAAAGGCTATTCAGGCTGTAAAAAAGATGCAGGAAAGTTCTGTTAAGAATAACAACTCAAGCATGACAAATAGTGATATCGATGAAGAGATAAGTAATTTTAGAAAATCAAAATGAATATTGTATTAGATACCAATGTTTTAATTTCATCATTAATTAATCCTAATGGCTCTCCTTCATCAGTTTTGAACTTAATATTAAATGAGCAAATAACGATACTATATGATAATAGAATTATTCATGAATATCGAAATGTATTATCACGAAAAAAGTTCAATTTCAGCAATGAAATCTACGAGCCACTTCTGGATTTTATTGGTGATTTTGGTAATTTCATTGTGGCAGAACCATTAAAAATGGATTTTGTGGATAAAGACGATTTAAAATTTTATGAAGTCGCTGTTAGCGGTAAAGCGAGATTTCTTATTACTGGTAATATCAAGCACTTTCCTGATGATAGCTTGATCATTACACCTGCAAATTTCATTGATTATTATGTCAGGGAAAAATAGTACACAAAAAGTCTCTTGCCGTTAAATTTATAATGAACACTCGCCCACCGGCCCACAAGCAGGAGGGATATCAGCCTGTGAACTATCTGTGTTCGTAGACCTGGATGTTGATGCCGCTGCGGCTGGCGAATTCGTTGAAGTCTATGTAGATCTGGCTCATGTCGCTGCCGCGGGGGCGGCGGATTTCGAGTTCGAGTTCAAGGGCTGGGCTTTTTTCCTTGCCGTTGGGGCGGAATGCGCTTTCGCCGCGGGTGCTGACAATTTTATATCTGAGTCCAAGCGAGCCAATGTATTCTTCAATGGCTCGCTTTTTTTGTATGTGGTCGGATTTGATCTTGCAGCGGGCTATGAAAAAGTTTCGGCTGGGTAGAATATGCGGGATGCTGAGGACCATAATCGACAGGGTTATAAACGCGACGAGGGAGAGCAGGTACTGATGGGTGCCGACGAGGACGCCAAGTATGACGGAAAACAGTATGAAGGTGATGCCTTTCTGATCGGTCAGCGCTGAGCGGAAGCGGACAATGCTCAGGACGCCAAAGATGCCGAAGAAGGTTACGGCCTGGACGGAGTTGTCAATCTGCATCATGACCGACATGAGTACGGTCAGGAGGGGTATGACTTCGGTCAGGGAATCATCGAGTTTCCGGTATCGGTTGCTGAGGACGTAGACCATGAGAATGGCGAGTCCTGTCAGGAAGCTGATGGTCAGGCTGGCAATGGTGTGGATGCCGACCACGCTGCCTGTTGTGGCAAATGACTGAAAAAGAGATTCCATGCAAAGGATCATAGCGCGGTTCCGGGCATTCTGCAATCGTTACCTTCCAGGCTTTCGGACGGTCCTCGGATTGACTGCTGCATTCTGCTGGATTAGTATTGCAGAAGCTGACGGTAGGCCAGGTGAGAGACCAGCAAAGGATTATTTGATTGAGACGCATGAATGCATTCCAGCGGAGACCCCGACACGTGGTATCATTTCTTATATATGTGATTTTGATGCTCGGGCTTGCGAGTCTGCCTGCGCTTGCTGCCGGGAGAGATGGACCCACGGGACACACGGTTGTGGAGGTCTACCAGGAGCTGCTGCCGGATCCTGCGCTGCGTGATGCGGTTCGGGAGGAACTGGGTTTACCGCCGGATCATCAGTTGAGCCGTGCTGATCTTGAAGAGCTTGAGATTCTTGTGGCCCGTGAGGCTGATATCCGGAATCTGTCGGGTCTGGAGTATGCTGTCAATCTTCGTGAACTTGATCTTCGTACGAATAATGTGCAGGATCTGGGGCCGATTTCCTCTTTGACCGGGCTTGAGTGGCTGAGTCTGCGTGAGAATCCTGAGCTGTCCGATATTTCTCCGCTGGCGGGGCTTTCGGAGCTTTCATACCTGAACCTGAATCTGGCGGTTTCCGTACGGAGCATCCGGCCGCTGCGGCGGCTTCGGAATCTCGATGATCTTTTACTGCGCGGTGTTCGTGTGCTTGACCGGCCTGAAGAGCGCGCGGTCTTACTCGAGATCGGGCCGGTCGACCGACTGAACATTCGGGATACGGGTTTACGCTCGGTTGCCGTACTGATTCCCGGTCTGGATGCCGGTGGCTATCGTGATCAGCTTGATCTGCAGGAGAACCCGATTGAAGATATCGAACTGCTGCTGCCCTACCGCTCGGGGATTGCCGATTTCAGTCCATCGGGTCCTCGATTTTCCGGCCGGGTCAGGGTTCGTGGCGCGGCGGCATACGGGATTCGCTATGGCGACTGGCCGAATCTGCTCCCTGCATCCTGGGAGCTGAACGGCAGCGAAAGTTCGCTTGGTTTTCCCTACGATTTTGATCTGCGGCTGAATATTGATTTGCGTCCACGATCGGATCTGCGTTTCTATGCCCGCTTCGAGAGTGATTGGGATCATGATTCCCTGCGCATGAGCCGACCGGCTGTTGATCAGGCATGGATGGCCTGGTCTCCCTTTGACCGCGGGCTCATCAGTCTTGGTTTGCAGGATGAAAGCTGGGGTCTGGAGGGCCATTTTGCTTCACCGGGAAATCTCATAGCTGGTATTGATGATGGCTACTCACTGCTTTCCAGCCTTGGGCATGGGCCAATTCGCCTGGATGCAGCCGTTCTTGGTCCGAATCGTGCCGGACCCGGCGGGGTCAGCGGGGCTGGCGACGGCAGCGGCGGTGATGGCGTGCCCAGCCGTGATCCCGAGTTCCCGCGTCTGGATGAGCTTCTGTACGCTGGACGCAGCCGTGTATCGCATGGACCCCTGCGACTTGAAGCAGCTATGTCATACAGTCATCTGGCGATTCTGCCGCTGCGGACTGTGCTCGGTGGCGAGCTTCGTGCCTGGGATTTCGCTCTTGCGCTGGAAGCAAGCGCACACTGGAATCTCAACAACCTCCCGGATGGTGACGGCTGGCTTCTCGCCCGCCTCGGCTGGGAATCAGCGGGCCGGTCAGACGGCCAGTCAGACGGCCAGTCAGATGCAAGCGCCGGCTGGCGTGTGGAAGCTGAATATCTCTATGACAGTACCTACTACGATGCCAGAGGCCAGTTCATTGGCCTGCGGATCGACGCCCCCGGTCCGGGCCTGGGGGCCGGTCGGGGCGCCGGCAGCAGCACCGGCGACGACAGGCTGGGAGAGATGCGCATTATCCTTGACTGGGAGCACACAATCATCGATCACAGCGGTCTGGTAGAGGCCAGGCTCCTCCAGAATCTGGGAGATTACTCCCATGTTTATCTGCAGATACCCGTATATTATGGACCGAAAATCAGCAGCTATATGGAAAGTCCTGATTTTCACGGAGGCTTTCCCACCGGAATCGCTATTGGCTTTGAAACCATGTATAGATTTTAGAGACTTAATTCAAAAATCTCTATCTCGTGTGGGAGAAGCTACAGCAACATGGCAGATCTGCCATGTTGCTGAAAGACTTTCCACAAGACAGTGAGATTCTGGAGATTTAACAGAACGCGGAGCTGATCCGGCTCACTTAACTCACGGCCACGAGAGTTTCTGCTCCACCCACCAATGCCCGGGGTTGTTGGCGATAACCCACAGACGTTTTCGTTCCTGTACCACAGGATCGCGTTCGGTCAGAACATCATAGATCTGTGCGGCTACGGTGCCGCGCCGGATCTGCTGCAGGAATCCGAGCCATTCCCGGGCTTCGGTTTCACGACCAAGTTCCCATGCGGCGCGCATAGCCATGATCGCAGGCAAGGGATGCTGTCGCCCATAGCGCTGCCGGATCAAGGACCCCATATACATCCAGGCATAATACGCGTCCTCAGGAAACTGTTCGCCGTACGCTTCAGGAAAATTCAGGTGAAAATATAGATCACGGTTGTTGATCGATGGGTCGCGTCCGGCCAGTCTGCGCATGTCGAGTACTTCATCGACGGCCCGCCCGAGTCCCTGCGGGGCTTTGGGATTCTCCAGACCTTCGAGATAAGCATCGAGCAGCAGCAGGAACATGCCGTCCCGCGGGCTTGGGTTGCCTCCTGCCTGATACAGTACCCAGAATGGAATAAGCGGTTCAGTGTAGATGCGGTCGAGCAGACCATCACCGATTGAATCGAGTATGAATTCTTCCCGGCCGTCCCGATGTTGTCGAAAGCCGAATGCGACGGGGGGAGATCCGGCAGCCTGGACCATGAGCAGCTGCGGTACGTCGCGCATGCCTGGTCGCGGGTACCCAATGAAAACTTCGATGTCCTGCCATCCGAATTCACTCACCGGCTGGAAGGATGCCCTGGCCGGGCGGAACAGGGCTTCCTGGTAAAGCTTGAATGCGGTCTGGTTGAGGTCGGTTCCAATTTCAAAGCGCCCTGGAACCTCGGAAACCTCGGGAACCACAGGAGTCCGGGCACCGAGCTGCAGCGCCGTTGATGTAATCATAATCAGCAGGAAAAACCTGAAATTCTTTCTCATGGCAGCAGTATAACCGCAGAACATATTTTTTGTTACGTCTTCCCGCAATAAATAGATTTTTCCAGACAACATGGATATAATATATTTTATTACCAAATAAATGGTATGATGGAGAAAAACATGAAAAAAAGCGGACCTCTTTTTCCGTGGCTTGCCGGTTTGGTGCTGACCGCAGCCATAATCCTCTCGGCGTGCAGCTCGCCCTTCGACAGGGACAGGTTTGAAACCCGCCGCGTAGTAATCGAAATGAATTCCTTTCTGGGTATGCAGCCCGTGAGTGGATCCGGCGGACGCTTCCTGGCCCCTGACATTACCCGGGTCACCCTGACACTCACCCCCAAAGGCAGCGGCCCGATCCGCAGTGAAAGCGGCAGCCTCAGCTATGACAGCACGAGCGACAGCCTCAGCGGCCGGATCGTTATCGATGCCGTCCACCCGGGCCAGTACAGCCTTCGCGCTGAAGCCCTGGACAGCCGCGGAAAATGCCTTGCACTCTGCATCAGCGACATTGAGGTCACCGCCACCGGACAGCAGCAGATCAGCATACTCCTCACACCGCCTGATGAAGAACTTTTTTCTATCCCTGCGGGATATGAGTATTCCGGCGGGGCGCCTGGTGGGAGCGGAACCATCACATTAGCGCCGGGTCGCCGTCTCGTCATCAGCAGCAGCCAGCAGAGTCTGGCGAATCAATCCTTATTTGGGATTACAGCGCAGAGCAGCCAGCAGGCTCTGCAGATGCAGCTGCGGAACAACAGCGGCGAGCTCGTAATCAATCCCGACATAACAACCGAGGGCAGTACGCAACTTGTGAGCACAACCGCCAGCAGCAAGGAAGCTCCATGGTACCTGCTTCTCTACAATTCTCACAGCAGTGAGGACATCGTACTGGAAAACATAAAAGCCGCGGCCTGCCGACCCGCTGGATCATGGTTCAGCTCGGTACAGGCTGTACCCGTCGACAACGATCTGCAGATAACTGCCGATTATAATGGACCCGGCAGCCCTCAGTTCCAGCTCAGCTGGCAGAATGTCTATGGTGAAGTGCAGCTTTCCGAGCCGTCTGTCTACCCTGAGTTCAGTATTCCCGGGGGCGGGGAGGAAACCCTCTGGCAGATCCAGGCCGTCATCGGCTCAGGCGCAAGGCAGGTATATCACCTGAGCCAGGAATTTACCGGCATCCTCGAGCCCGGCGAACCCGGTGAGCCCGGAGATACCATGCCCAAGGAGCACTATGTAGATGAGGCAGCTGAGCCAGGAGGCGACGGCAGTCAGGATGCTCCGTTTGATAGCATTGCCGCAGCCTATGCTGCAGCCGCCCCGGCAGGAGATACGATCCGCCTGGCAGCGGGTGAGTATTATATCGGCTCGGAGGGCCAGCCCCTGCTGCTTGAAAAGAGCGTACATATCCGTGGTGATGCAATGAATCCTCCGCTTATAAGGACTATTGCAAGCCCGGACTTCAGCGATACTGTGCTTGTCGGCAGCGGCGTTACTGTGCGTCTGGAAACAATAGAACTGCATGCATCCAGTTTTGAAGGGGAGCGCAGCGCTGTTCGGGTGCAGGACGGTGGAGAACTGGATGTTCAGAATGTAACATTCAGAGGTTCTGCCGGAACCGGTGGATCTTCCTCTCTGATTGTCATGGAGGGCAATTCAAGTCTGCTGCTTCAGGGCAGTGAGCTGTTCCCCTCGTTTGCCGAAGGCGTACCGGAAGTCTACGGAATTTTCGCCCGCAGTACCTTCATTGGTGACATTCAGATTGGCGGCAGCGAGCCCTGGCAGAGCAACTATTTCCTCCCGGATGCCTCACTGGATTTCCAGGCACAGTACGTGCTGCGGCACGTTTATCTTGAAGGTGAGGACCAGGGACCTGGTGCCGCCGGCTCGGTCATGGTTGAGGGAAATGTCTTTGGAGATTTCAGCAGTGACTACGAGATCGGTAAGCATTTCCGGGTTTTCGGTGCTGAGCTAAGCGGCGACTTTTATGAAGACCTCAGTGCGGTTGTATACGCAGAACAGGGCAGCGCCGCGGACATTCGAATCAACGGGAATCAGTTTGCCGGAATCAATATGTATGTTAACGGCGATCTCGATGAACTCATGGGAGTGTTCAGTACAATCAATATTGAATCTGCTGATCGGCTCGACATTTCCGGAAACAGCTTCATAAGTAAAGCCCTTGTACGGGATAGTCTGACCAGCGTAATGATTGGCGAGATCGCGCAGCCAGCGCTTTTTCACCGGAACTACATGCATCTCTCAGGTGATTCCGGTTACTACGGAGTAACAGCATTTGCCAGCTCGTCGAGTGCCTATGTGTTCAGCAATGTCATTCATAGCATGTCCGAAATCGATAAATTTCAGGGACTGGTGGTCGCTCCGGGATCGATTCTCTACGGAAATACTATTATTTCTGATCGCGAACAGGAAGATGGTGACAGTCCTGGACTCATTGTAATAATGGATGAAGGATCCTCCAGCACAGGCGATGTCTGGATTATCAACAATCTTCTGCGTACTGCCTCCGCTGATCAGTCAGTTATAGTTGACGGTGCAATGTATGCGGAGATGGATGTTCATGTGCGTGGCAACCTCATGCAGAAATCGCCGATAACGGAAATCAACGAATTTACCTACACTCATCTTGCTGGCCTGAATAATGTACATGCTTTTTCCATGGGCAACAGATTCCTCGAGTCTGACGTAGACCTGCAGCTGAATACCGGGCTCAAACTCCAACCGATCACCAGCGGTGAGCAGCAGGTGAGCAATCTGATCCGCTTCGGCGGGGTGGATGTTCTGAACGTGCTTCCCTCCGGCCTGCTGTCATCTCTACCTGCAGAGGTGCAGAATGCCCTGAATACCGATTTCTCCGGCATTGATCGCAGCGGCTCGCATTCGATCGGGGCCTATGTAGTCAGTGAGGATGGCTATGTGGATCTGTATTCCGGCAGGATTGCCCAGCTTAAATTTGATGAAGAAATGGGGCCTGTTCCGAGTGTGTTCATAAGTGACATGGTCTATGAAGCAGGTAGTGTTTTTGTTGAAAAAGAGGCTGAACTGAATCCATACAGACAGTCGCCATTCTATGATGATACGACACTGAGTCTGGATTATGGACATGTAACGGTAGATTACTCTGCAGTCAATGCAGTATCAAAGTATGCCATGGGGGATTTTACGACCAGTCAGAGCTGGAGTTTCTGGATTGAACGCCTGTATCAGGATCAGTTCCTTGAATATGGTTCGGGCAGTATTCTATGGTTCGGTGATTCAGAGTATGGCCAGTATGCCTGGAATTTTGGCTATGAGCAAAACTGGGATACAAATCAAGTAGAATATATTCTGAGTTTCGCGGAAGGAGAGTCTATTTCAATTCCTTTTACGGATCTCCAGGATATGTGGAATCAGTTTGTCCTGGAGTGGGATGCCTTAGCCAAAACCTTCCGACTTTACATAAATAATACCGAGTATGTGCTGCGGGAGAATATATCCCTGGACCTTGGTGGTGGAACCTGGGAGAACTTCCGTCTGGGAATCGGTCATGTCTATATGGACTACGGCTATCTCAGTATGACGGATATTCGAGGATTCAACAGGCGGCTGACCGAAATGGAGCGAGAGGCATTATTTCTGGATAACAAACGTCCCGCCCCGTCTTTGGAGTACAATCAGATAGTGAATAATCATGAAGAACTGATAGTAACGGGGTGGCAGGAATTTGCTGACCTTGTATACGTAGAGTTCCTGACTGAGGTAGCCGAGACATATCCGGACCGGCAGATTGAAATCTATTTTTCAGAGGAAGGATCTGAGCCTCAGTTAATTTATATTACCGGAGAAGATAGTGAAGTACTGAGACTGAGCGATGTATTGGGGATTACAGGCCAGGGAGAGCTTGTGGATCCAGAAGTTGAGAAACGATACGAGTGGTTCCTGATTATGAAATATCCTGGTGGAAGCATTGAAGGTGAAAAAATGATATTCAGGTTTGTTCCGGAAGGGCCAGTCGGTACCTGATTGTTGCTGAGCTGAGTTGAGTGGCTCCCGGGGAGGCGCGCGACCATGTGCGCGCCGGGGGGCGCATCTCATGCTGACAGAGGCCTGGCCCGTGGGCAGGCCTCTGCGGGGCGATGCATTAGCGCCCCCCTGATTGTGGAAGCAAAAAAAACAGCAGAAACGCGCAACGCACGCTTCTGCTGTTAATGGAGGATTAAGCAGCCGGAAAACGGCACCTGCAGTGTTGAAAGCCCCAAGGAGGTAAAGGCCTTGAAAGCACTGCGGCGTCATATACATTCCGGGCTGCGGCCTGGAATGCCTCGTCGGTTGGGGATGTCCGGCGGTACGAGGTGCCGCTTTCCTGCTACTTGCAATCAACTGTTAAACCGCTTTCCTGCATTGCCGGTTACAAAAAAATGAATTATTTTCTTGATTACTGATCCCCTGGTTTTTCTGTGTGCAGGCGGGCGGGTATTATGTTACTATGTATTCAACTGTGTGTGAGAGGTGCGGGATGATTATTGTTCGTGGTTATGATATGTACATTCGCAGCGGTATTGATGAGGTTTTTTTTCTGACTGCCAGCCGCAAGGAATTCGATTCCGAGGCTGATCGTTCGGCCTATTATTATCGCTGGGCTGGTTCGTATCTGGATTATTATCCGCAGTGGGTGTATACGGCCCGTGAGGATGACAAGGTGCTTGGGTATCTGCTGGGCTGTCCGGATACCAGGTCAGCTATCGGTACGCTTGAGGTTTCCGAGATTCCCGAGTTTCTGGCTGAGTATGATCGATTTCCGGCGCATCTGCATATCAACGTGCATCCGCATGCGCAGGGGCGGGGGATCGGGCGGAAGCTCATGGATACCTATTGGGCGGATCTGCGGGCTGAGTCTATTCCTGGTGTGCATCTTATAACGACTGAATCGGCGAATAATGCGGGGTTTTACCGCTCGGTGGGATTTAACTATGAAGTGAGGATTCCGCAGGAAAGTGATGCTCTCTTGTTTTTAGGTAAAGAGCTTTAGTGTGCGCTAACGCACAGACTGCCTAGCGCCTTGGTAGTAACTTCTCCATAACCATCAGGTAAAGGAGAATCTTCAGATGATAAAAAGAATCGCAACCCTCGTTCTTGTCGGGCTGCTCGTTTTGTCCACAAATGCATTCGCCCAGAAAGGGCATGATGACTTCGCTATTGGGGCTCAGGTGACGAGCTCAAACTTCAGTGGGGCTGGGGGTATGCTGACGTTGCATATTCCGGGAGTGCCGATGTTTTTTGCTTTCGGTGCAAACTCCGGACCCGAAATGCAGCTCGCGATGACGGCTGACTATTGGCTGCATCACGCGCAGATCGCCGGTATTCTGCATTCATATCTTGGTCTTGGAGTGTACGGCGCGATAACTCCGTCAAACACTACGCAGTCTCTCGCTGGTGTGCGCATGCCCGTGGCGCTTCAGATCTGGCCGCTTGACAGCGAGCTTCTGGAGGTGTTTCTTGAGATCGCTCCAGCGTGGCTGCCGATTACCGGTACCGGGATTGATGCGAACAACTTCCAGGCGCAGCTGGCTGTCGGATTCAGGTTCTGGCCGTAGAGCACTGCTGGTACATGGTCGGGGTTCGGTAACGACGCCCCGGCCATGTCATTGTCCGGACCTGACATTGTCAGGATCGGACATCGATGTGAATCTTTGTCCTCCGGAATTACTTGCCCAGCACGATGTTTCTACTCGTCGCTGCTGACCCACCTTGTACGGTCCCAGTTTCCCTGTATTCCCCTGTCACGGTATGAATCTGCCCAGAATGAGATAACCTGATCCCTGAATTCGGTCGGTTGGCTGACTGACCCGTTCCAGGCGAGTTCGGCGAGGGCGAGGACTCTGGGGTAGGCCATGTATTCCAGGCGTTTCACGCTGTCTATTACCTCGGTCCAGATGCAGCATTGCAGGCCGTCGGCGTCTGCGGGGGGCTGGTAGCTGAGGACCCGCGTCAGGCTGATTGTGTTCGGTCTGAAGTGGCTTGGGCCCAGCTCATCGCTGAGGTCTGTTTGATGATGATCAAGATAGACCCAGTTCTCGGGACAGGCGACAAGAGGCAGACCGGTGTGGCTGGCTTTCTCGATGCCGTCGATGTGCCAGCAGAGGAGTCTGATTCCTTCGGGGAGCTGCTGGTCCTTGAAGGCTTCCAGGACGTCATCCCATAAATCAAGCTGAATTCCAAGTCTGGCAGCGATCTCGATGCTGCGTTTCATAAACACGGTAAACAATGCACGGCGTGCGGGATGCTCGGCCCAGACCTGCATATCCTGGAATTCCATGGGGAAATCGGGAAGGCCCTGCTCAATCGCCCAGCTTCGGCATTCGGGTATGCTCTGCCAGTTCAGTCCCAGGCATTCATCGCCTCCAAGGTGGATGCGACTGGTTTCAAAGAGTTCGCTGCAGCGCAGCAATACAATCTCCAGAAATTCGTAGGTCTTTTCCGAGAGGGGGTTCAATGCCCAGGGGTTGATTCCGTGTGCCTCCCAGGGGCCCTGGGGCTGTCCGCCGTCGAGTTCTCCGAAGGCGAGTTCGGGCATGTAGGCGAGGGCGGCCTGCACGTGGCCGGGCAGATCGATTTCCGGGACCACGGTGATTCCCAGTTTCCCGGCATGCGCGGTAACGCGTTGTATGTCTTCTTCGCTGTAGTGTTCCTGATTTTCAGGGCAGAGCTGCGGGTACTCGAGAATGGGGATGCGCCAGCCCTGGTCATCGGTCAGGTGCCAGTGGAATCGGTTCAGGCTGTGCAGGGCCATGTTGTCGAGCATGCCGCAAACGGTGTCGGCGCTGAAGAAGTTGCGGGCGACATCAAGATGCAGTCCGCGGTCCTGGTAGGTGGGTTGGTCCTCGATGTACAGGATGGTGTCGGTTTCTGCGCTGGATTGTGAGCTGGCGTCGGCGCTGGGGCCGGTTTGTGGGCTGGCGCCGGGCTCGCTTGCGAAGCGCATGCCGCGCTCGAGCATTGTGAGCATCTGGATTATGAGGGCACCGGCTCTCATCGCGCTCTGCTGATCACCGGCCTCAACACGGGCAGATATACCTGATGGATCTGCATTGCTTCCTGCTGGAATGTTCAGCCAGAGCCTGCAGGGGGCCTTGTCCGGGTCGGCGGTGACGGCTGAGGGTTGAATTCGGGGGAAATCAGTCTTGAGTCCGACACGTGAGGCGAGCCCGGGCAACTCCTGGTACCAGTCCGGATCTCCACCACAGAGCATGCTTCCGGCCTCGGGCAGGGTATCTCGTTCTGATCGGGCCTGGTCTGCAGAGAGAATCTGCACAATGGCCGGGGTTGGCAGAAAGGAAAGGTCGTTTGCCTGCTGAATAATTCTTGTTTTTTCTGTCATGATTGTTCTCCTGTTGCTATAATTGCTCCTGTAATATGTTACAGAGAAATACCTTATTCTGCTTTTATGGTGCCATTTTCTGACGACTCATTATGTGATCAATAGCAAATAGTCCAGCACCTAAAATCCCGGCTTCGCTATGCTCGGCTATGCGTATTGCGGTCTGGCTGAGCATGGGGCCGTAGGTGTAATGCACGAGGTATTTCTGGAGGCAGTCCAGAATAAGGTCTCCGGCTTTCATTACTCCGCCGCCGAGTATGACGGCTTCCGGGGCCAGCGATGCAATGACGGCACCGATTCCGCGGGCCAGCATTTCGCTGGTCAGCTCGTTAACGGCCCGGGCCAGGCTGTCACCCTTTTCGAGGGCCTGGTAGAGTTCGTGGGCTTTGACTGTGGCTTCGGGATCGGCTGCCAGTCTATCTGCGAGTCTGGCTGCCAGGGGGCTGTTCTGGAATGCGCCGGTGTCGGCGAGTTCGCGTGCGCTGACCGAGATGCCGGTGGCGCTGGCGTAGGCTTCCAGATTGCCGCGGATGCTGCTGTTGCCTTCGCGGCCGTAGGGCTCGACGACCATCATGCCGAACTCGCCGGCCAGGCCGTTGTGGCCGATGACCAGCTCTCCATCGGCAATTACTCCGCCACCGAGTCCGGTTCCCAGGGCCAGCATGACCATGGAGCGGCAGTCGCGGCCGGCACCGGTTTTGAATTCTGCGTAGGCGGCGGCGTTGACGTCGTTTATGACACACACGGGCTGGCTGCAGTGCTGCTGCAGGAGTTCCTGAACTGCGAGCGGGCCCCAGCCCTGGATGTTTTCCGAGGTGCTGACGAGGCTGCCTGTCTGGTCGACAAGTCCGGGGGTGCCGATGCCGATTGCGTCGGCCTGGCTGTTGCGACAGAGTTCGCTGAGCTGCTCCAGTAGTGTGTGTCCGGCTCCGGGGCCTTGGGGGGTGGGGAATCGCTGTGGATTCTCGAGACTGCCGTCTTCGCCGACAAGACCCGTTTTTACGGTGGTTCCTCCGACGTCAATTGCCAGGGCTTTTTTCATCTCTTACTTCTCCAGGCGTGAAAATATATAGTCCCAACTCAGATTGACGCGGTCCTGCTGGGCACCGACCTGCGGAATCGTAAAGAGTTTGTTCAGCACCATGGCGGCTGCTCCGAATGCGATTTCATTCTGGCCGAGGCTGCTGGGAATCAGTTTGCTGAGGTTCATGTCGGCTCCGAGCCAGGTGTCCTTCAGTCGCTCCCGGATCACTTTCTGAACCATGGGAAAGGAGCTCTGCAGATCACCGCCGACATAGATTTTCTCGGGGTCAAAATTACCGAAGGTCACCGATAGCTGGCCAAAGACATAATACAGAAAGCGCTCCATGAGCTCCGGCTTCTCTGTCAGCTGCAGTAGTTCGTCCTCATCCAGTCCGATGTATTCGGGGCCGTTCTTGCCGGTCCAGTACTGACTGTAGTACTCACCGCCGCGGTAGTTGGCACCGTAGTAGATATTTCCGTCGATTACCATGCCCAGCCCGATACCGGGACGGTCCATAAGTGTGCTGTGATGGTAGAAAAACCTGGTCAGCAGATAGAGAAAATTGCTGGAACCGTTGCCGTTCTGTTTCCAGAGTTCTCCGAGCGCGCAGCAGTTTGAATCGTTCTCTATATACAGTGGCAGCTGCAGCCGCGGGCTGAGTTCCTCGAGGTAGTTGAAATTCTCGATTTTCAGGGTATGCGATTGCAGAATAATCCCGTTACTCTGATCGATCGGGGCGGGAAGTCCAACGCCGACGCCGACCAGAGGGCTTGTCAGATCACCGAATGCATTCACGGCTTTCTCGTAGACTGCGAAGAAGAAATCGGTAAAGCTGCCGTATTGATCGGGGTCGAGGCTTTCTTCGGTGGAGGCAACGGCTTCACCGCTGAGGTTCATGAGTACTGCCCGGTAATATCCAATTTCGATTTCCAGCCCCAGAATATGGACTGCTTCCGGGTTGATTCCCAGGAAGGATGGGCGCCGCCCGCCCTGCGCAGTGGACGTACCCTGCGAAAGGGTGCGGACAATGTCGTATTCCATAAGATTAGTTACGATGTTGGTGACAGTGCTGCGTTCCAGACCGAGATGCCGGGCGATATCCACCCGGCTGATTTCAGTGTTCTGCTGTATGGTCTGCATAATCAGGGCAATGTTGGCCTGCCGCTGAAAGGTGCGGTTTCCCGCCCTCATCATATGCTGTTCGTAGCTCATAGGCGTTTATTTTCAAGTTTAAGATTGATTTCCGCGGCTTCGATCTGGCGAAAATATTTCACGGTTCCAACCTTGAGCTCGTTGGTGGCTTCTTCATCACATACAATTATGGTTTTTTCATGCATCTGCAGGGCGCTGAGGGTGCACATGTGGTTAATGCCTTCCTCTATGCCCTGGCGCAGGGCGACCGCCTTGGATGCACCGCATGCCAGAATCATGATTTCGGCAGAATCGAGAATGGTTCCGACGCCGACTGTCAGTGCCTGGGTGGGAACAGCGCTGGCATTTCCATCGAAGAAGCGGGAGTTGGCAGCAATTGTTTCCTGATTCAGACTTTTGACTCTTGTGCGTGATCCCAGGGATGATCCGGGTTCGTTGAATGCGATATGTCCGTCCGAGCCTACACCGCCGATAAACAGTCTGATTCCGCCATAGCCCTGGATTTTCTGTTCATAGCGCTGGCACTCAAGCTCGGGATCGCTGGTTGTTCCGTCGAGTATGTTGACGTTTTCTTTTTTAATATCGATGTGCGAGAAAAAGTTGTCCCACATGAAATAATGGTAGCTCTGCGGATGGCTGCTTTCCAGCCCGAGGTATTCATCCATATTGAATGTCACAACATGCGCGAATGATACCTTGCCGGCTTTGTGAAGCTCGATCAGTTTCTGGTACATTCCCAGTGGGGTTGATCCGGTGGGGAGTCCCAATACAAAAGGGCGGCCTGCGGTTGGTGCGAACTCATTGATCCGCTCTACAATGTGAGCCGCAGCCCAGTCTGCTGTCTGCTGCGGGTTGTCCTTGATAATCAGTCTCATTGCTCAAGCTCCTTTTTTGTAGCACTGGCGGCCCTGAACGTAGGTCGCCTGTATTTCTATGTTTTTATCGCAGATTACAAGATCTGCGTTATGACCCGGTAGCAGGGATCCGATCTGCTTGTCCTTCTGCATTATATGCGAAGGATTGCTGGATGCCATGGCCAGGGCTTCATCGAGGGCCACCCCCCATGAAATAAGATTGGCAACTCCGACATCCATGGTTAATGCGGATCCGGCGATAATGTCATCCTCAACCCGGCGGAAGATATTCTCGTCGAGATATACCTGCTCTCCATTAGCGATGAGTGCGCCACTGGTTTGTTTGGTAGTCTTGAGGGCATCGGTAACCAGAACAACCTTGTTGGCTGCTTTTTCTCCGAGCAGCAGCCGAACAATGGCTGGGTGCACATGGAAGCCGTCGGCGATTATTTCACAGGCGATTTCGGGGTGAATCATAATTGCACCAACTACTCCGGGATCACGGTGATTCAGCCGTCGCATGGCATTGAAGAAGTGGGTGGAATGCAGAATGCCGGCTTCGATTCCTTCGACCATATTCTCATAGGTGGCATTGGTGTGCCCGGCCTGAAGGACAATTCCTTTTCTGGCGCAGAACAGGGCGAGATTCCTCATGTTCTTCAGTTCGGGGGCGACTGTCATGTTCAGAATGTTGTTGCCGCTCTCGTCTATGTAGCGCTGCATGGCATCGAGATCTACTGCCTTGAAGTGAATGGGGAGCTGGACTCCGGGTTTCTCCGGAGAAATGAAGGGGCCTTCCAGATGGATCCCCAGTATTCTGGCTCCGGGTTCTTTTCCGATGGCGTCGCGGCAGGCATGAATCGAGGCAATGAAGTCGTTCTCGGCCTGCGGGTAGATAGTCGGGCAGAATGAGGTAACACCGTATCGGACCAGTTCCCGGGACATGTTGAGAATGGCCTCGGTGCTGTGATCTTCGGTTCCCCAGCCGCCGATTCCATGTATATGGGTATCTACGAAACCGGGTGCGACGATGTTGCCTTCGGCATTGATCCATTCTGTATCTGCCGGGAGATCTTTCTGTTCAGCCCGCTTGTCGGAGCAGACATCTTCTATTATTCCGTCCTGAAAAATGACGGCGCTTTTTTCTACAACGGTTATTCCGGTGAAAACCTTGGCGTTGTGGATAACACTAGCTGCCATACAGCCTCCTGCTTTTGCTGTCTTTCAATATCATACCATTTCCGGGCAATCTTTGCTTGACAGTTCTTCTTTATAGGTACTACTATACACTCATAGGTTAGTTCTGTAAATGAAAAAACTAACCTATGTGCTTGAATACTCAAATTTTTGCGCTTTTACATATTATAAGAGGTAATTATGAAGAATACTACCGCTGAGTACAGCGTTCGTGATCTGAGCCTGGAACAGAAAATCGGGCAGATGTTTCTGCAGGAGTTTATCGGCACCAGGGATCTTCCTGACTCACTGCTGGCCAAGGCGGCCGATGGCCTGCTTGGCGGTGTAATTTATTACAGTGGCTCGAATGTCGAGGACTCTGATCAGCTGCGGGAGCTTACCTCATCTATACGCCAGGCCGTTATGGCCGGGGCGCTTCCGCTGCAGCCGATAATCACCCTCGACCAGGAGGGCGGACAGCTCTGTGCAGTGCACAGGAAAGCGGTTGTGTTCCCCGGGAACATGTCGCTGGGATTTTCGAGAAATCCCGAACTGGTTTCCCGCGTCGGAGAATATGTCGGACGCGAACTGCGCTCGATCGGAATCGATGTGAACTTTGCGCCGGTGCTCGATGTTACCCACGACGCCCGGGACGGGGTGCCGATTGTCGATAACCGCATGTTCTCCTGCGATGCCGAGGTGGTGGCGGAGCTCGGTGCGGCCTATATCGAGGGGCTGCAGAAGTCCGCGGTTATTGCCTGCTGCAAGCACTATCCGGGGCAGCGCCTGGCCGACCGCGATTCTCATCATGATCTGGATACGGTTGATTACAGCATGGAACGCCTGGAGTCGGTCGAGATGCTGCCATTCAAGCGGGCGGTGGAAGCCGGGGTGGGGGCGGTTATGGGCTATCATGCCTTGTACACGGCCTTCGATTCCCGGTATCCGGCATCTATTTCTATTCCCGCCATGAAATATCTGCGTGAGACAATCGGGCATTCGGGCCTGGTTATTTCTGATGATTTGATTATGGGGGCGATCAAGGCGAACTACTCCGATGAGGAGGTAATCCGTCAGGCGATTCTCTCTGGTGTGGATCTGATTATCTTCTCCGGCGTAGGTGAATGGATTATTCCCTTTGTGGTGAAAGAGGTGCAGGAAGGCCGGATTCCAGAGTCAGTGATTGATGCCTCGGTCAGCCGCATTCTGAAGGCCAAGTATGCAATGCTGGCAGAACAGTCGGCACGGCCGGAGCTGGCGGAGATGCCGGATTATGAAGAGGGGATGCAGCTGGCGGCCGAAGCCTGCCGTCAGTCGATCGTTCATTACTCAGGCAGCGGGAATCTGCTGCCTCTGAAACTGAATCCTACGGATCGATTGTCGGTGATTCTTGCCAACCCGGCGCGCCTGGTTATGGCAGATACGGTGAATTTCTACGACATCAGTATAAAGCAGGTCATAGAGCAGCAGGGCCTGCATCCCTATGTGAAAGAGGCGATTATGCCCTGGACGCCGACCGAAGAAGAGGCCCTGTCGGTTTTTGATATCGGCTTTGTGACTGACTACCTGATTTTTGTTACGACAAATGCCTACCGCTTCAGCGAGCAGCTGGAGATTCTCAAGCGGATTTATGCCCTGCGTGAGAGAGCGATGGTTGGCGGGCGCGATAACCGAGCCGATAAGGCGGCAAAGATTATAGCGGTGGCTGGCCGGAGTCCCAGCGATGCGGCCTTGCTCAAGCCCTACGCCGATGAGGTGCTGGTAACTGGAGGTATTACCCCGATGCAGATCCAGGCTCTGGTCGATGTTATTTTCGGTCAGGCCGTCGCAGTGAAAAATCCGGAGGCAGCCTGGTGAAATGGGAGCTGAATGAGCAGGGGTTCTGCCTGCACGAGCCGCAGCGGCTTCGGCCCTGGTATAATTATATGAGCAATGCGAGCTACGGCATGAAGCTGTCGCATCTGGGTGATGGCTATGCCGAGACCATCGTCGAGCCGCGGCTCAGGATTACCCACAGCGATCCCCTGTCGGCGCTGAAGGGGCGCTATGTTTATGTGCGCGAGGCCCAGGCCCCGGCGCCCGCGGGCGCGCCAGCGACTGCAGCCGCGACGGCTCAGGCTGCCCCAATCGTGTGGAATCCATCGTTCCGCCCGGCCCAGACTCCTCTGGACGGATACGAGTGCCGGCATGAGGCTGGAATAACCATAATCAGTGGTAGAAAAAACGGTATCCAGGTAACCAGCAGTCATGCGGTGCCTCTGGAAGGAAGCTTCGAGCTCTGGCACATCAGGGTGGTGAATCAGTCCTCGGAGCAGCGCAGCCTGCAGCTTTTTACCCAGACCGAGATGCTCCTGAATCCCACCGCAGATGTCAGTCCGGTTTATTTTTCCTGGTTTACCAACAGCCGGTATTCGGCCGAAGAGCGGACGATTCACTACTTCCGTACTGATTTGAATCCGGTATGCGGTTTCTGTACTTCGCTGGTGGAACCCGATGGAATGGATTCCAGTCTGCGTGAATGGTGCGGCGACGGGGACATGAGTGATCCCCAGTCAGTCCGGGATGGCCGGGCCCGCAATTCCATTTCTGCCGGTGATCCCAGCATCGGGAGTTTTCAGTATGACCTGGATCTGGAAGCCGGTGCGGAGCGCTGTTATGCGATTATCCTCGGACCCGGTAGTCCGGAGGCTGCCTTGCAGCGTTTCTCCAGTCCTGCCCATGTAGAGGAAGAGCTGCAGAGATTGCAGGAGGATTGGCGGCGGAAGCTTGACCTGCCACAGCTGCAGAATCTCCCGGAAGGTATTTTCGCTTCCTATGCCCGCAGTTTCCTGGGTTACCAGGTACTGCAGCAATCCACCGGGATCGTCCGTGAAGGCTTTCGCGGATACCGCGATGTGGCCCAGGATGCCATCGGTCTTGTGTATTATGATCCCGCCGGGGCCAGAAAGCTCATAATCGACTTATGCCGGAATCAGCATGATACCGGGCGCCCGGTACGTCAGTGGAGCGTGGATGGAAGTCACCATGACGAGCGCGACTTCCGTGATCTCGCCTTCTGGCTCCCCATTGCCATCGCTCGATATCTTGATGCAGGCGGCGATATCGCGCTTCTGCAGGTGGATGTTCCTTTCCTGGAGTCGGGAAGCTCGGCTCCGGTCTGGGAACATGTTCGCCGCGGTGTGGAATTCAGCCTGCAGTACGGTCCCCATGGACTGCTGAAAATCGGAATCGGTGACTGGAACGATGCCCTCAGCGGGCTTGGTCTGGAGGGAGAAAGCCTCTGGCTGAATCAGTTCGCGTATTATGCCTGCGCAGCTCTTGAGCGGATCGAGCAACTGAGCGGCGTGAATTTTGGAATCGATCTTGATGCTGAACGTGAGTGCTTGTATGCCGGTGTGCAGCAGCACTGGACGGGCAGCTGGTTCGCCAGGGGCTTCCATGAGGACGGCACCATGATCGGCGGCAAGGAGCGGATTTTCCTGTTGCCGCAGGCCTGGTTTACCATCAGCGGCATGGCCGAGCGCGATCCCGAACGCGGAACAGCCGCTCTGGATGCCATGATCGCCGGCCTTGATCACGATCATGGTCTGTTGATCTGTAATCCCGGTTTCGAGGAGTATGATGCGCATGTCGGCAACCTGAGCTGCCTGGCTCCCGGAATGGCCGAAAACTACGCTGTGTACAACCACGCCTCGGCATACGGAATATACGCCCTTTTTCAGGCAGGACGGAATGAGGATGCCTTGCGCTATCTACGGCGGCTGCTGCCCTTTTATCAGGATGCTGAACGCAGCGGCTCGGAGCCCTTTGTACTTGTTAACTTCTACAACGGCGGCGCAGTCGAAAGTAAAAAGGGCCGTGGTGGAATTCCCTGGCTCACAGGCACCGTCCATTGGCTGGCCATGATGCTCTTCGAGTTCATTATCCCGCAGAAGATTGAGGTCTGATCTTCAGGAGGCAGCGGCAGTCCGCTGTCTCCGGCTCTTTTTCAATCGATTGAAAGGATTGTTCCGCAGATTATCCTGCTTCAACAGGCAGTCTTCTGCTGCTCTTGAACCCTCAGGCGCAAGAAGCAGCTGAACCGGAGTTTTTTCGTGTGACCAGTAACGGAAGAATCCATGGAATAGCCTTAGGTTGTGGTCGTGAGGTTTGTGTGGCTCGTGAGGCTCGTCGGTCGCTTTGAAACCGATCTCCTTCAGAATCGATTCCAGCTCGGCAGGATCCGTGGATGCACACAGCAGAATATCGATTATCGGACGGCCCGTGACTCCCCGAACCGCCGTGGTCCCTATGTGGTGAATCTGATGCGGGGGAATTCCAGGCACTTTCAGTAATGATTTCCTCGCAGCCTCGAAAATGAGCGGATACTCCGGTGAATATGCCTGCCGTTGCTGCGGGTTGGTAAAAGTGATACCTGATGCAAAGTTTGGGTAAGCCTCAAATTCTGACACCGGGCGCGGAAGGAAGTTCTGGTAGTCGCAGGAGAAGACCGGAGCAAGCCTTCTCGCTGTGTTTATGCTGATAGGTCGGGACTCACACTCAAATTTGGTGATGTTCGTTGACTGTAGTCCTGTGGCAAATGAAAGCTCTTTTACTGTGAGCTTCCAGTGCATTCTGTAATTATACAGGATTGCACCAGGGCTGAAACAGAGATAGGGCTGAAGAAACCAAAATGATTTTAGGGCTTCCATGACAATATCGTATATCGCTGAGTGTTAAAATACCAGTAAAATTATCGAAGTTCTAAAATCTCCAGGTCTTGTGGAAGTAATTTCACCAACATGGCAGATCTGCCATGTTGGTGAGGCTTGCTCCAAGTCAAATAGAGATTTTGGTCAGAGCAATCCAAAATGTCAAAGTCTTGTGGGGAAAGATACATGAACATGGCAGATCTGCCATGTTGCAACGGGTCTTCCCACATGGCATAGAGTTTCTGGAGTTTCTCATTCGCGCCACAGCCGCTCCAGCCCCGCCACAGCCACACAGTCGCCCCAGCCCCGGCCGCCGACCAAAGCTGCCACAGCCACCGGAGTTCCGGCCTCGGCCCCAGCCCCGGCCCCCGAAAAAAACGAGATTCTTTCAGCAGGGCGCGATCCGGGGTATACTGTACGCAATGCTAATAAATGCAATGCGTGAGAAAAAACGAATCCGTCCGCTGTTTTCGCGGCTGCTTATTTCCTATTCCCTGATCAGTGTAATTCCGATTCTTGTGGTCTGGTTGTTTATTCTGATCTGGGGCAGCAGTGTGCTGGCGCTGGTTCTGGATCTGCGCGGGCGGGTGCGGATTCAGGATCTTTCGGCTGAGGTGGATACTGCGTTCTCAAGGATTCACTCCGAACTTAATGCTCTCTTGCTTGAGCCGGTGATCCTGGATGCATTGTCTACAGTGGAAGGCGACTGGGATTCTTCCCGGGAGCTCGAGCTCTATACAAGCTTCTACAATCTGATCCGAGGACTTAACAATGCTGCTGAAGTGCACATCAGCGATGACAGCGGGAGCAGGAGATTTTCAACTGCGGAATATCCGGCAATATACGATGTCAGAAATTACCAGAACCGGGAGCGCTGGTTTGAAGCGGTCAAGGCAGCTCCTGAGATGATTCATCTGCTTGTTGGTGACAGGCAGGCTGGATACGGGCTTGCTGTTATGCTCAGAATAGATGGTGGTTTTCTGATCCTGGATATCGATTTATCAAAGCTGCTTGGCAGTTTCAGCCGCGGTTTTTTCAACGAGTTATATCTTGTTGATTCTATACGCTTCCGCTCGATGGATGTTTTGTCTCCGGGAGAGCCGGCAGGTTTTTCTGTTCAGCCCTATCTCGGAATTGTGTTTGGGGATCAGTCTTCCTGGAGGCCGGAGCATGAAATTCTGGTTCATCGTTCGGATCTGTCCATGGAGCTCTATGAGGGGTCACGGTTGTCTTTGGTGGGGCTTACGCAGATGGGACAGTTTTTCAGGACCATTGATGATCTGCTGCTGGGTGGACTTCTGCTTCTGCTTGTTCTGTCCCTCATGACGGTGTTTGTTTCCTATAGAATCAGCCGGAGTATCAGCGATCCTATTCATCGGGTGGTAACTGCAATGCAGTCACGAGGCCGTAGGCCGCAGAAGGTTCCTGAGACACATCACGGTGGTAAACTGATGGATGAGCTTGATTTCCTGACCCAGAACTATAACTCGATGGTGGATACAATCCGGGATCTGCTTCTGCAGGTGCAGCAGGAAGAGCAGGCTTTGCGGGTTGCTGAGCGACGCGCTATTCAGGCACAGCTGAATCCTCATTTCCTCTATAATACCCTGGGCAGTATAAAGGCTATGGCAAAGTTGGGCCGCACCGGGGAAATAATCGAAGTGGTGCAGGATCTTGGAAAGATTCTGCGTTTCAGTCTTTCTGATTCCGAGGCTATGGTTGCCCTTTCCGAGAGTCTGGATCAGGTTCGCCGCTATATAAATATCCAGAAACGTCGGTTTTCAGAGAGGATGACGGTAAGCTACGATGTTGATCCTGTGGCCCTGGAGCTGATGCTTCCCAAAATGCTGCTGCAGCCTCTGGTTGAGAATGCGTTGGTGCATGGGGTGGAAAAGACTGCTGAGCATGTCAACATTATAATCAGAATCAGGATTTTGTCCGATGAACTGCTTCTGGAGGTTCAGGATGACGGGCCGGGTCCACAGCCGGCTGGGGTTCGAGCCGCGTCCGGGTCTGGCGATCAGGCGGTGAGCGAGGGATTTGGCATCGGTATGGACAGTATTTCTGCTTTGCTGAATATTCTCTATGGTGCTGCGGCGTCCCTGAGACTTGATTATGATGGTATACTTACCACCGCGGAAATCCGTATTTCTCTGGAGAAACTGGAATGAATGTTATGCTTGTTGAAGACGAACAGCTGCTTCTTGAAGAGCTTGCTGAGACTTTCTCCTGGGAGGGCTGTGGGTGCCGATTGCTGGGGACTGCGGGGAGCTATGCAGAGGCGGTCGAAAAGATCCCAGGGCTCAGGATTGACCTGCTGATCACCGATATCCAGCTGCCTGACGGGAATGGTATCGAGCTGGTGGAGCAGATCCGACCGAAGGCTGCCATTATAATTACCGGGCACAGTCAGATTGACTATGCCCAGCGGGCGCTTCGGGCTGGTGTGGCTGACTTTCTGCTGAAACCGATCGATGATGCTGAGCTTCGTAAGGCTATCCAGCGTGCTGCGGAGCGATGTGCGGATTTTGTGGTGCATTCAAAAGATGCTCAGCCCGGATCCGATGTGCCCCAGGCCGGCGCAAATCCCCTGGTAGACGAGGCTTTGCGCTTCATTCAGCGGAGGTTCCGCGATAATGTGTCCCTGTTCGAGGCGGCGGAGGATCTGCAGATTACCGAAGGGCATCTTGCTTCTGTGTTCAAGGCCCAGACTGGTCAGACCTTTGTGCAGGCGCTGACTAGCTATAGGCTGAACATTGCCTACACCTTGTTAAAGGATCCCCGTTATCAGATCCTGGAAGTTGCCCGCAAATGTGGGTTTAACGATCCTGCATACTTCACACGGGTGTTCAAGCGCCGTTATGGACTAAGTCCCAGTCAGTTTCGTACTGGAAAATCCTGAACTCTGCTAATTGGGCTTTCAGGTTTTCCAGGTAGGTATACTGGAGTGCATGTATTCCCAGGCTGGCGGCTGAATCAATATTCTCCCTGAGATCATCTACAAAAATGCAGTCGTCTGCTTCCCAGTTTTCTTCGCGGAGAATGTAGCGGTAGAATTCCGGGTCTGGTTTGACTATGCCCATTATGTGGCTTGCATATACCTTATCGAAAATACTGTGCAGTCCCATCTCTTTCAGTTTGATGTGGTGGCTGTGGATGGTGTTGGTTCCGCAGACTACCCGGTGATTATTTCGGCGCAGCCATGAAATAAAGTTGATCATTCCGGTGTCGGTTTCCGGTTTGAAGCAGTCATCCAGTAGATCGCGGTTTACGGAACAGCCGAACTGCTTGTTGAATGCCTGCCAGAATTCCCGGGGTTCCAGACTGCCGGAAGATATCTGCTCGAAGTCCTGACCGGAAAAATCAATTATTTCCTGAATGCTGACCCCGGTTTCCTGCTGGATTCCGGGGAGTACGTCTACGTTCTGCACGACTACATTGCCCATGTCAAAAATAAAATTCATTACAATATCCTTCCTGCTCAGCCTTTTCTTGCCGAGTATACTGATGCTCCGCCGGTAAAATAGCGTGATAGGCTTATAAAAAGTATAAACATTGGAATGCTGGCAATTGTAGCGACTGCCATCATGGCGCCATAGTTTGAATGCCGTTCGGCGGCAAACTGCACGATATACAGAGGAATGGTCTTCATGGTTTCCGACTGTGCAATCAGCAGGGGCCAGAGCAGGGTATCCCACTGGGATCTGAAGGCGAGAATCGCCAGCGTTGCGATTGCCGGGCCGGTATTCGGGAGGATGATCTTGGTGAAGATCGAGATCTCGCCCATGCCGTCGACTCTGGCGGCGTCCAGGAATTCATCCGGGAATGTCGTGTAGTATTGACGCATCATGAATACCCCGAAGGCATTTACCAGGAAGGGGAGAATCAGTCCGGCGTAGCTGTTCTGCAGTCCGAGTCTGGTAGCTACCATGTACAGTGGAATCATGATTGCTTCAAAGGGAATCATCATGGTCGCCATAATCATCATGAAAACCAGGGTTCGACCGCGGTAGGTGAACTTGGCAATGCTGTATCCGGTAAGAGATCCCAGAATAATCGTTGTAATGGTGACGCTGGACGATACAATCAGAGAGTTGAGAATGTTTCTGCGGAAAATGAATGATCCGTCATTACCGGCAATAGCATGGTAATAATTTTCGAATGCAGCCCGGCTTGGAATCCATGGGTAAGGCATGCGCATGATCTCACCTGAGGGCATGAACGAGGCGGTAATCATGAACAGCAATGGCAGTACCGTGAATCCCAGGAGCACGGCAAGGACGATATAGATTATGCTTCGGCTGCTGAAGGCAAGGGCAAATGACTTGGCTTTTGGTATAGTTAAGGTTTTCATTAGTAGCTTACCTCATCTGTTTTAGATGCCTTGAACTGAATATAAGTGAAGGTCATCATGATAATAAGCAGGATTATACTCATGGCACTAGCGACACCAATGCGGTGATCGCGGATTCCGGTATTATAGATGTTCAGGGTAATTACATTGATCGGGGCTTGCGGTGCTCCGGATTGGGTGAACAGGTATTGGGTACTGAAGGTCTTCAGACATTGCAGCATCGACATTATGGATACCAGCACAACTGTGGGTTTCAGCAGGGGGAATGTTATCCGCCAGTATCGCTGCCAGCTGTTGGCGCCGTCGATGGTCGCTGCTTCATAGAGTGTGGTCGGGACCGAAGCCATGCCTGCAAGAACCACAATCACGAAGTAACCGATGTATTTCCAGAAATAGACCATCATCGTGGCAACCTGTACCCTGATCGGGTTGGAAAACCACTGGTGGTCAACGCCTGGGGTGTTCAGAATAGTGTTTATATACTGATTGGCAATTCCGCGGGGGTCGAAGATCAGCAGCCAGATAGTTGCTGCAACGACGGATGAAAGTACTGCCGGGGTGTAGTAGGCCATCTGGAGAAATCGACTACCGCGTTTCACCTGAAACAGCAGGGCACCGACGAGCAGGCTGACAATCAGCAGTGAAATAAATGTGCCGGCGGTGAATACCAGCGTTGCCCGGATACTGTTCCAGAAACTGCTGGAACCGAGCAGGTTCACGTAGTTTCGAAGACCGACGAAATCGGGTCTGGCGAAGCTCAGTATTCTTCTGTTGAACATACTGGTCCAGAGGGCATTGAAAATCGGATAAAAGCTGAATATGGAAAAAAACAGGATTGCAGGCAGCACAAACAGGCGTCCCCAGAGATTCTGGTTATCCTGCAGGGTGCGCGTCCGTTTTAATGTACCTGGAAATTTCATGTTTTATTATCTCCTGTAGATTGGAATGGAAGAAGCCGCCGCCTGGGTGGCTGACAGCGGGTGCTGGCAGCCGGGCGACGGCAATCTATGATCAGCCCTCGTCGAGGACAGTCTGTGCCTGTGCTTTCAGGGTGGCGTATGCGCGTTCCGGGCTGATGCCGCTGAGCATTACTGACTCGACAGCTACGCGGATTGTTTCCTGCAGTCTGCTGCTGTTGCCGGCATGGTACACAACGTTTGCCCGCTCCATGTCATAGGCGAATACTTCTGCATTCGGCATGCTCTTGTACAGGTCGCTTTCCATAAGTGCCTTGGTAGGCTGGATCAGACCCATGCTGAGGTAGTCTTCCCCATGACTCTGCATGTAGGCAAGGAATTTCCAGGCCATTTCCTGGCGTCGGCTGGATGACTGGGCGTTTACCATCCAGTAGTGACCGTAGAATGCGGCTGCGACATCGTTCACTGCATTTTCAAATACAGGGAAAGGAACTACCGTCCAGTCGCCGCTGTCATAGAATTCCTCATTTTCGGCCTGGATACGTGCCTGCTGATACATGCCTGTGTGTGCCATTGCCATGTCGTTATTGTCATGGTTGAACAGGGCACGGGCGTTGCGGTAGGTTGGTGAACCAAGATTACGACCGTTGGGACCCCATTCCTGCATATAGCGCAGAAACTGCAGCCATGCTTCTTCTCCGACGATGGCTTCACGGCCGTCATCACTGATCAGTTTTCCACCGAGCTGTTCTACCATCGGAACCATTGCTACCAAATAGTATGGATAGCGGAAGTCAAAACCGCGGCGCAGGATAATGTTTCCATCACGGATAACAATCTGCTCGCTGATGTCCATCATTTCTTCCCAGGTTTTGGGGTAATCAGTATCGGGATCCAGGCCTGCATCACGGAAAATACGCTTGTTGAGAAAGATTGACCAATTGGTGATCTCAAGCGGTACACCGTAGACATTGCCGTTCTTCATCATGGGATCCATGGTGCCGTCAACGTAGGTGTCGACCAGGGCCTGAACGGACTGAACGCCGAATGCGTCTGTATTCAATGGTGCCACCCGCTCGTTGTAGATATAGGCGTAGCTGTCTTCGAGCTGTACATTGAAAATGTCGGGTCCCTGGTTGGCTGCAAATGCAGTCAGCAGGAGCTCTGCCATTCGGTTTGATGCGTGGGTGACCCGTCGAATAGTTACTCCGGGGTTGGCTGCTTCGAACTCGGCAATCAGACCTAATTCGAATGGTGTCCGGTTCGGGTCCTCATGGGTCCAGTAGGTAAGGGTAATCGGACCGGTTTCGCTTTCTCTCTGTCCGCCTGCGAACAGAAATCCTGTGCTGAGGCTGAGTGCGAGCACCAGCACAATTGAAACTGAAAGAATCTTCTTCATGGTTTCCTCCTTGAAAGATGTCTCATTGTCAGCCCTCGGAGCCTGAACTGACAACAAGACAAATTGGCGAAAACCCGGATGATTTTCCGTTCAGTCCAGGATTACAGCAGCATAGCCGATCTCGCCCAGTCATAATGTTCATTATGCAGGGTGTTCAGGTCGGGCATGGGGAAAAAGAGACTGCTGCTTCCATCACCTATATAGAGCCCGCTGTTGATTACCTGAAAACTGAATCGTTCGATGTTGCTGCGATACACGGTCTTGGTTGGTTTTGAAGCCAGTTCCTCAACTTCGCGGATGCAGTCATGCAGATGATCAGAATTACGGTCGTAAGCGGGGCCGACATTGCCGGTTGGGCCGTCGGTGTTCATGTCGACAATCTTTACATCGCAGAAGACCAGGCTGGGTACGGTGATCTTGGTTTTGTCGGGATTCGTTATGAATAATGCAAAATCAGCAGGATTCAGGACGCTGACTACCAGAGGATGTGCAGGACAGAGTTCCTGATACAGGTGGAAACGCCGGTTTTTCTGTGGAGGAATCTTCTCTGACTCGAGTTTCAGTGAGCGGCCGTCCCTGGTGGTCAAATACATGTCTTTCATTTTATCCAGGGGGACATGCTCCAGGGTGCGGTAGACCGAGAGATACAGGGTGTGTTTGGGTCTGCCGTCGGGGTGAGCCACACAACGCTTGTGTGCATAGTCCCAGTCAAAGTAATCTCCGAAGCCGCTTTCGACTTCAATAAAAATTATCGGCTCGAATTTGCTTTTCCTGGTTCCGGTGGCCATATAGGCGCCGAATTCTTCAGGCGGGAGTTGACTGGCAATCATTGCTTCAATCGGATAAATGGTCAGATAACAATACATAAGAATCCTCCTAAAAAATAACGTTAATGTCTCTTGTACCCTGCTATCTACTAGCATAAGCTACAGTTACAGAACCAGCAAGTCAGGGAGGTCACATATGTTAGCTTTTGTGCTATTGGCAGCGGTAGCAGCACTCGCATTTGCAGCCGTCAATTTTATTGTCGTTCGGCGCAAGGATCCGGGTAATGAACTAATGCAGGAGATTGCCGGGGCAATCCAGGAAGGGGCGGATGCCTTTATCTACCATGAATACAAGGTGATTTTTTCCATGGCCCTGGTCATTGCAGTGCTTCTTTCCGTGGTGGTGTCCTGGTTTACCGGGGTTGCCTTCCTGCTGGGGGCCGTCATGAGCGGTGCCGCTGGTCTGGTGGGCATGAAGATCGCAACCATCGCCAATGTCCGGGTGTCAAATGCAGCCCGACTGACCGGCAAGCTCGGACCGACCCTGAAGGTCGCCTTCCAGGGCGGAAGCGTCATGGGGCTGGCCGTCGGAGGCTTTTCCCTGCTTGGACTTGGCATGATCTATGTGGTTTTCGGCCGGATTATGGGGCAGACTTCGCCGGAGCAGCTGACTGTAATCAGCAACTGGATCGGAATCAACTATATACCCTTTACCATGACGGTCTCGGGCTATGCCCTTGGCTGCTCGATTATCGCCATGTTCGACCGTGTCGGCGGTGGTATTTTCACCAAGGCTGCCGATATGGGGGCTGATCTTGTGGGCAAGACCGAGGCTCATATTCCTGAGGATGATGCCAGAAACCCGGCCACAATCGCAGATAATGTGGGAGACAATGTCGGGGATGTTGCTGGTCTCGGCGCTGACCTGTTGGAAAGCTTTGTCGGATCGATAATCGCCAGTGTCGTGCTGGCGGCCTACATGTACCATACCCAGAGTACCTCAGCTACTCCAATCTCCACAGATCTGGTTCAGCGGCTCATGCTTTTCCCACTGGTTTTTGCCGGAATCGGTGTTATTGCCTGTATAATTGGAATCTATACCCTGATTCTCAAGCGTATTTCCGATCATCCGCACCGGGAACTCAATGTTGCAACCTGGACATCCGCTCTGCTCACGCTGATTGGTACCGGGGTTTTCAGCTGGTTCTACTTCGGGAATGCAGATCTGACCGGTATGGCCTTTGCGGTCGGTCCGATGTCACCCTGGCTGGCAGCGGTAGCAGGTATTGTGACCGGTATTCTGGTCGGGCAGTCAGCAGAATACTACACCAGCTATGATTATCTGCCGACCAAAAATCTGGCGGCGGCATCGCGGGAGGGTACAGCCCTGACGATAACCGAGGGTCTGTCGCTGGGTATGCGCTCGGTCTTTGCGCCGGTTATTCTGCTGGCACTGGCCACGATTACTGCCAATGCTATCGCTGGTCTCTACGGGGTGGCGATGGCTGCAATTGGCATGCTTTCATTCGTGGTTGCGACGGTTTCTGTGGATACCTACGGGCCGATTGCCGACAACGCCGGGGGAATCAGTGAAATGGCGAAGCTGGATCCCAAGGTCCGCGAGATTACCGATCATCTTGATTCAGTCGGAAATACTACCGCTGCTATCGGCAAGGGTTTTGCGATCGGCTCGGCAGCATTCGCGGCACTTTCACTGTTCTCATCCTACCTCTTCAGTCAGGCATCTGCGGATGATACTGCCGGTTTCGAGCTGGTGCTCAATATGATTGATACCCTGACTCTGGCCGGAGCTCTGGTTGGAGCGGTGCTTCCATACCTCTTTTCAGGGATTCTGATCCGGGCTGTAGCCCGTGCTGCCCGCAAGATGGTGCAGGAAGTCCGCCGGCAGTTTGCAGAAATTCCCGGTATTCTGAACGGAACCGAGAAACCCGACTACAAGACCTGTATCGAGATCTCCTCTGCGGGGGCCCTGGCGGAAATGAAGCTGCCGGCCCTGCTGGCTGTTCTTACACCGATTGTGAGCGGTTTTCTTTTCGGGGCTGATTTTGTCGGCGGTCTGCTCATCGGCACGACCCTGTCTGCGATCATGCTGGCGCTGTTCAGTGCCAACTCTGGTGGTGCCTGGGACAATGGAAAAAAACTGATCGAACAGGGTTATCATGGTGGTAAGGGTTCTGCGGCCCACGATGCCGCCGTTGTCGGTGATACCGTTGGTGATCCGCTCAAGGATACGGTTGGACCGTCCCTGGATATCCTGATCAAGATTATGGCAGTTGTGTCACTTATTACCGTAAATATCTTTTTGCGCTATAATCTGCTGGACTGGATCAGCAGCTTATAAGGAACAGAAAGAAATGAAGAAAGCTAGTGCCCTGTGTGTTTTATTGCTCTTCGTCGCTGGAGCCGTTCCGGCCCCGGCAGCAGCAGAATCGCCGCAGGGACTGCAAGGCAGTCAGGCCCCTGTCAGTCAGGCTGGAAGAGTCTTTGCAGTCGGGCATCCGGTGTACCGCTACCTGGAACGGGCCTACCGGGAAGCCGGGCGAGTGCTTCCCGAGACTGTATTTCCGGCCAACGGGCAGCAGCTGGGCTTTTATACTGATCTGTTGCCGGATTTTCCTGCGGGCAGCCCCGGGGCCTACTACCTGGCTGAAATCCGTTCGTTGCTTTCCGGCAGTGACGGCCCCGGCCCCCTGCTCTCCGAGCCGGATACCGGCCTGGAGCTGGAGTTCGTACCCCTGCTGAATCTCGAATATCGGCATGATGATGCCCGCCCTTCCTACCGCGTGCTGGACAGACCGGAGGATGTGCTCCGGCTCGAATCCCGGACAACAATGGGGCCCCTCTACGCCGAGATTGACTTTATAATCCGCCAGGAACCGAACCATGGATACCTCGATGGTGAATCGCGCAGCAATCTTCCCTCTGAAATCAACTACACCGACTTCAATTTTCCCGATCGGGCGATTATGGCTACCGGTGGCCGGCACTGGTCTGCACAGATCGGCCGCGACCGCCTGTCCTGGGGTAGCTCTCGTTCCGGATCGCTGACATACGGCGGACCTGAGGACTATCTGGATTATGCCCGGCTGAGTACCTTTTTCCGGAGGTTCAGCTATACCGGCCTGTTTCTGCGGCTGGAGCCCTTTGCACGCGCTTCCGAGCTTCCGACCGGCGGACCGTACAAGCCGCCATTCCTGGTCGACGGCGGTGCGGAGTCGCAGTACCGCCTCTGGCGCAAATCAATCGTGACGCATCGCTTTACCTTTGTTCCACATGACAGTCTGCGTCTGTCGCTCATGGAGAGCACCTCGGTCGGCGGCTACACACCGGATCTGCGCTTGTTCAATCCATTCATGATCCTGCACAATTATTTTGATTTTACCCTCATGAGTTTTGCAACATCGGCGGAGCTGACCTGGGTTCCCGTCACGGGGCTGGAATTCTATGGGCAGTGGTATATGAACGATTTTCTGCTCGAAGCCGAGGCTCAAGCCGGAGCCCAGGAACCGAATGCCATGGCCTGGCTCGGCGGGCTGCACTACCAGAAGGCTCTGGCCCCGCTTCAGATGGATGGACTTGAGCGGATGTTTCCGCTGATCAGTCTGGGAATCGAGGGCTACTATGCTGACCCCTATGTATATATCCGTGAATCGATTCTTCGCAGCTTCACCTACCGGCAGCGGGTACATACCAATTACAGCCGGAGCACGGGCGAGTACCGTCTCGGCGTAATAGACTGGCACGATGGATTTCTCGGTTCCCCCTACGGCAATGACTCCGCTGCCTGGCTCGTCTTTGCCGGCCTGGATCTCGATCCCCTGGCCAGGCTTGATCTGGAATATTCAGAGCACCGCGACGGAGAACTGGGGCCGGCCGATATTCTGACACCCGGACCCGAAGCGGTGCAGCTTGAGGGTCCCAGCGGTACGGTTGAGCTGCAGCGTCAGTTTACCGCCAGACTCGGACTTTCGAGCCGCGGTTTTCAGGCTCTGCAGCAGGTCCTTGGATCCGCAGTTCTCGGTCTGGATTTCACGGGTCGGCTGCAGTGGCTGGAGAATACTGCGCATGTTTCCGGCAGCAGCGATTTCCGCTCGGCACTGGGGATTGGTATCGGGCTTGAGTGGCGGCGCTGATAACAATCTGCTATAGTTGCAGCTATGAAAAAAACATATTGGCTTCGTGTTCGAGCCCTGCTGCTGACGGCTATGCTGCTGTTTTCTACGGCTGCTCTACTGTCGGCAGAGCAAGCGTCTCCTGACAGCCTGTTTGCTGAAATCATTTTCGGCCAGAATTTCGGGCAGGCGGCTGCTCCGGCTCTGGATTCAGCAGAGAACTTTCCCAATACCGATTTACGAGGCCGTCTGGGCCTCATGCCGGAAGGCGATGGCTTCAGCTTTGTTATGGATGTCGCCATGCGCAATGACGGTCGCTATCGAGGCAGCCATGGCGAGGAATTCTATGGCAGTTTCTACGAAACCCTGATCGAGGGGGGCATGGGCTACCGCTTCCGCGGTCTGCAGGCGCGCGCCGGAAGATTCTTCCATGACGACGCTCTGGATTCTCCCTATTCACTCTTTATTAACAGCAGGGATATTTCATCCTTTCTCTATGAGATCCAGTATGACGGCGGATTTTTCTACGCCGAAAGCCGCACCGTCGAGCTGAACCGCAACAGTGACCACGGGTTCCCCGATCGGGGACTGACCTACCAGAATTTTGCTCTGCGCTACAGGGGCTGGGAGCTGGGCTATCAGGATGCGATTGTGTCGGTGGCAGCTGCGGAGCAGCAGACCAACGGTGACGACCCTGATGAAATCCGCTGGCGGCAGCCGCCTCCCGGCGACGGGACGGGGCCGTACTTCGTGCCGGAGTACTTCTTCAATCCGATTCCATCCTTCCTGCTGCAGTACGGCCTGGGCTCGGGCAGCAATCCCTGGCGTATGGACAAAAATCATACCACGCTCATGGGTGTGTACCTGAAGTACACAGCCGATACCTGGGAAGCCATGGGGCAGTGGCTGGTGGATGACATTAACATGAACCGCTTCCTGAATCCGGATTCCTTTCAGAATCCTGACAAGATGGGCTGGATGATCGGCGGTCGGATGCAGACTGATTACGGTCGGTTCGGTCTCTGGCATGCAGGTGCACACCGCTACACCTTCCAGCCATACGGCAGCGGTTCCGATGCCAATCCCCTGGATCGCATGTACGGCTACACCTATTATCCGGACACCCGCTATCCGGCCGGCGGGGGGAATCTTCGCAGCATTGCCAACCGGGAGAATCAGCTTGGCTTGTACCTGGGTGAGAACTCCATGGGCTTCCGCCTGGACTGGGATCATGTCCTGGAGTTCCGCAATCCGGAGCTGCCAGCTCTTTTACGATCCGAGCTTGAGCTGGCAGCCTCCGCCGAGTTCACGCTTACCGGCAGTCAGAGTCCTGCGAATCCCTGGGGAGAGTATCTCTGGTGGCGAGAACATCACACCGAAGGTACCCGATGGCTGGATGATGATGTGCTCGAGAAGGGCTATCTTGGCAGTCTGCAGGCCGTCTGGAATCCTGCACCGCAGCGCTTCGGACGCTTTTCACTGACTACGGCCCTGAATTTCGGCTGGCTGCAGAATGTTCTGCAGCTTGAAGCGCCCAGAGAAATTGAGGGCATGGAAATCAGTACTAATCCGGTTAACCAGCGTTATATATGGTATCCATCAGATGACAACCACGGATTTGTACAGATTCATGTCGGAATTCGCTATTCTTTTGGCAAAGAAGTGAGCCGTGTCTTGCAATCTCCTTGATTCCACGATAAAAATGCTAGTACACTTGAGATACTAAAATCCGGAGGTAACCATGGAAAAACCGACTCGAATAGTGATATTGGGAGGCGGATATGGCGGTGTTGAAGCTGCCAAGAAACTACACAAGAAATTCAAGCGCAAGAACGTAGAGATTACGCTTATCGATAAAAACCCCTACCACACGCTCATGACCGAGCTGCATGAAGTGGCGGGATCACGGACGGAGCAGGAAGCAGTAGAGGTCAGTTTTGCCAAGATCTTCTGTGGAACTACCGTTCGGGTAGCCTGTGACTACATTACTGAGGTTGATTTCGAGGGCAAGGTTCTCAAAAGCGATACCTGTGAGTATGGCTATGACTACCTCGTACTCGGAACCGGTGGTGAGCCGGAATTCTTCGGAATTCCAGGTGTTCAGGAAAACAGCTACACCCTGTGGTCGCTTGAGGATTCAATCAGAATCAAGGAACGTGTTGAAAACCGTTTCCGCGAAGCAGCGCGTCAGGCTAACCCCGAAAAGCGCAGACAGATGCTTACCTTTGCTATTGCAGGCGCTGGTTTTACCGGTGTCGAGCTGGCAGGTGAACTTGCCGAGCGCCGTGAAACCCTCTGCCGCGATTACCATATCGATCCCCGTGAAGTACGGATCCTTATTATCGAGGCCATGGGTACGATTCTCCCGAGCTATCCCGAAAAGCCCCGCAAGAAGGCCGATGCCTACATGCGGAAGGTCGGCATAGAAACCCTGCTGAACTCACCGATTGTCAGCGCAGAAGAAGGTGCAGTTAGTCTGGCCGACGGCACGAAGGTTCATACCGATACCTTTATCTGGACTGCGGGTATTCAGGGATCAGAGTTTACTGCCAGGGTTGATCTTACCAAGGGCAAGCATTCACGGGATGAATGCAGCTATGCCTCAAGTGAAGGTATTCATGGCATGGCAGGTTGTAAGTTCGATGAAGACGAGCGCTATATCGTTGGAGAACGCGGCCGTATTCTCGTTGACGAGCACATGCAGTCAGTAGACCATAAAGAAGTATATCTGGTCGGTGACATGATCTGGTTCCTTGAAGGCGATCATGTTGTTCCCCAGATTGTTGAAACAGCAATCCAGACCGCTGAGGTAGCTGCACATAATGTGGCGGCTGATATAACAGGTAAAGAGAAAAAAGCCTTCAAGTCGAACTTTCATGGAAACATGGTAAGTATCGGTGGAAAATACGGTGTTGCTCACGTAATGGGTGTATCCATGTGGGGCTTCCCCGCAATGGCCATGAAGCATCTGGTCAATGTGCACTACCTGCTTTCTCTTGCCGGTGTAAACGCGGTATGGAATTACCTGCAGCATGAGTTTTTCCAGATCAAGGAGAAGCGTTCTATCCTCGGCGGTCATGCCTCCGCCAAGGTTCCAACCTACTGGGTTGTACTGCTGCGCATGTTCCTCGGCTACAAGTGGCTGAATGAAGGTATCAAGAAAGTTACCAGCGGCTGGCTTGATCCAGGTGCCGGTGGTATTTTTGATGCTGATCCTATGAAGGTGTACCTGCCTGGGGTCGAATTCTATGGTGTCAGCGCTGCAACCAGCGCCACGTCCGAGCAGGTTTCTGCTGCAACCAGTGCAACTGCCAACGGTGGTGGTGATGCTGCTGCAGTTGCATATCAGCCGATTCTCGAGGAAGCACTGGGAATCTACAACTGGTTCGCTGCTACCTTCCTGAGTATTCACCCGAGCATCGCATGGATGGCTCAGTCTGGCGTCGTAGTTGCTCAGCTTGTAGTTGGACTCTGTCTGATTGCTGGTCTGTTCACTGTTCCGGCAGCCCTTGTTTCTATCGCTATGGGACTCATGTTTATTGTTTCCGGTTGGGCAAACGTCGAACTCTGGTGGTACCTCACTGCAGCAATTGTAATGCTGGGTGGTGCAGGTAAAGGTTTCGGACTTGATCACTGGGTAATGCCATGGCTCAAGAAGTTCTGGAACGGAACAACAATCGCGAAGAAGACTTACCTCTATGTGGATGAACCACGGCTGTAGACAGCCGTCCATTCACGGTTTATAAAGGGCGTTATGCACAATTTCTGGAGCGAAGATCCTTCTGTAATGGAGGATCTTCGTCATTCTCACGAAGCAATGCGCGAAATGCTGCTGGGACGGGGTTCTGTTCTCGGCAGCACAGCGCAATCTATTCTCGATAATCAGGGAAAATTGCTGCGGCCGGCACTCCTCTTGCTGGCGGCCCGCTTCGGTGCGCCTTCCGTGCAGCCGGTTCGCGGCAAGCGGCAGACCCTGAAGGATGCCGTGCGCAGAAAATGGAACACGCTCTGGTTCCGGCGCTGTCACGCCGACCGCCGAGTGCGGGTACAGGAAGGGCTTCTGCCTGACCGGATGTACCGGCTGGCAGCAGCAGTGGAGCTGCTGCACATTGCGACACTCATTCATGATGACATTGTGGACGAAGCTGAAACCCGCAGAGGTGAACCCGCCATGCACAAGCAGATTGGGCCCAGAAAGGCCGTTCTGCTCGGGGACCTCTTGTTTGCCTCCAGCTTTCAGACCCTGGTTGAAGACGGTAGTTATGCAACCATGAGCGGAGCTGTCGGCGCGGTAAGAAACCTGAGCAGAGGCGCAATCAGCGAGGTTGAGGATCATATTATACCCAGCCGGCGCCAGTATAACCGCCGGATTCTTGGAAAAACCGCTGTCCTGTTTATGGCCGCCATGCACGTCGGGGCAGAAGAGGCTGCTGTCCCCGGTGACTGCCGCGAAGCGCTGCTACGGGTGGCATATAATCTCGGTATGGGCTTCCAGATAATCGATGATATTCTCGATCTTATCGGCAATCCCGAGACACTCGGCAAACCCGCCGACAACGACCTCCGCGAAGGAATCTACACACTCCCACTGGTCTGCACCATGCAGAAAGGCGGCCCCGCTGCTGCAGAACTGCAGACTATTTTGCGTGTTGCCGCCAAAGGGACCAGCGCTGGTCCTGCCACCAGCAGCGCCGATCCGGCTGAGCTGACAGATGGGCAACGCGACCGCATACGTGAAATCGTGCATGAAAGCGGCGGCCTCGAGGCTGCCCGTGAAATCGCCGGACAGTATACCCGCCGCGCTCTTCGTGAAATCTCACGCCTTCCAGCTATTCCTGCCCGCGAAAGCCTGCAACGCGTGCTGCTCCGCCTGCTGGAACGTAAATACTGATTTTTTGACATAATTATGTCATCGGTGTTATACTAATGTCATGCGAACTACCATACGAATGAATGAGGTTGTTCTCCGTAAGGCAAAAAAGAAAGCGCTTGAAGAACACATGAGTCTTACATCATTTATTGAAAAGGCAGTGCTCGCTCAACTCAAATCCGAGACTGAATCTTTACAGAAAGATTTCGAGCTGATCACCTTTGGGGGGTCAGGAGTCCAGAAGAATATTGACCTGAGCAGCAATTCTCATGTACGAGACAGGATGGATCTGTAATGCTTCTCTGCGATGTGAATGTACTTATATATGCACATCGGGAAGATTCTGAAAAACATAGTTCAGCTGCAGATTTTCTATATTCTGCAATCAAATCCCGTGAACCATTTGCGTTTTCTCAAGACATTCTGAGTTCATTTCTCAGAGTGGTTACCCACCCGAAAATATTCAAAGAGCCTAGTCCTTTTGATATTGCTGTGGCTTTCTGCGATAGAATTATTCATAGTCCTTATAGCGTTGCTGTTCAGGCGGGGGAGACACACTGGAATATTTTTTGCCATTTATGCAGGGCTCTGAATGCTGCTGGGAATGTGGTTCCTGATGCATATCTTGCTGCCTTATCAATCGAATCGGGTTGTAAATGGGTCAGCTTTGACAGAGATTTTCTTCGATATCCTGGTCTCGATTTTCTTCTGCTTGAATAGTTCGCTCATCTGATTATCCCTGTTTTCTGCCGACTCCTACCAGAAATGACTCAAATGATTCCTTACGGCAGCTCATTGGTTTAAAAAGTTTTGCGATTTCATAGCGCTCGCGCAGCATTTTCAACAGATTCTGCTCTTCACCGCCACGGAAAATCTTTATGACCAGGTTTCCACCGGGTTTGATGTACTGGTCACCCATAAATATAAGGTGCTCAGCCATGCCTGCGCTGGCCAGGGTGTCCACTGTTTTATTTCCCATGGTAGACGGGGCAGCATCACTCAGCATGGCGTCGTAGGGGCCGAAATCTGCTATCTCTTTCTGCACCTTGCGGTCGAACATGTCGCCGATCAGCACATGGTGGGAATCATCCGGGCCGTGAAACTTCATTTCCTGAATATCTACCGACATCAGTTTGATTTTTGATCCGAAGGTACGCATCATGAACTGCGACCAGCTTCCCGGTGCTGCTCCCATATCCAGATATACTCCGCCTGGTCTTATTACCGAGAATTTTTTCTGGATTTCCTCGAGTTTATATACCGATCTGGCGAGATAGCCCTGGGCTCTGGCCCGCTCGCTGTAGTGATCGGGTTTGCTGCGTTTACTGTTGATTTTTTTTCCGCTTGTTCTGGCCATACTGCATGGTAGCGGGCTGAATCGATCAGAGCAATAGCAATTGGGGGCGTGGGTAAAAACATCTTCAATTGCTGTTGTTGATTGATTGACCATTCCTGTCCCGGGAAGTAATCTATATCTGTGAACAATATTCGAATGAAAAGAACCTTCCCCTTCCGTCAGTGGCACACTGTACTTCTGATAATCGGGGTTAACCTGTTGATTTATTTCATGACTATGATCTCTCCCCGGCTGGTGCATTACCTGGCAATGAACCCTTTAGCTGTTCTGTACCGAAACATGTTCTGGCAGCCTTTTACCTATATGTTCGTGCATGCCAGCTCGACCCATATTCTGTTCAACATGCTGATTCTATTTGTCTTCGGGCAATATCTGGAACGGGAAATGGGCAGTATCGAGTTCCTGCTGCTCTACCTGGGAATAGGTTTGCTGGCTGGTGTCTTTTCACTGGCTGTGTACTGGTACAGCGGGCAGTATATGGTATTTCTGATGGGTGCCTCTGGAGCTATCTACGGAATGGTGTTCCTCTTTGCGGTACTGAATCCGCGGGCAATGCTGTACATTATGGGTATTATTCCTATATCTGCCAGAATGCTGGTGCTGCTATATACCGCTATGGACCTGATCAGTCAGTTTCGCGGTGGGAGCAATGTCGCACATATGACGCATCTGGCAGGTTTTGCCTTTGCCGGTCTGTATTGTGTCCTGCGACTACGTATCAATCCAATTAAAAAACTGATAGATAATCAATAAGCGGCCGATATTCAGAAGACATGTTAGCACCGACATATAGATCCAGGTCACCGGTTCTCCTTCTTGTTCTGCTGCTGGCATTGCTGCCGCTGTCGGTCCGCGCCGAGCGTCTGGAGGGAACCTTCTGGTATATGCTCGAGCGGGAATCGATGCCCGGCGCGGGAGAGACAGATCCCGATATGCTGATTCTCGAGGAAGCCCGCTATGTTTTTTCCGGTATGATCTACGGGTGGCAGTTCCGCTATATTCCGCAGAATACTGCGCGCGGTTATGAAGAGACCTTCGAGCTGACACCGGTCTTCCAAATTCCCTTTGGTGACAAGGGCCTCGTTGTCCGTCAGATCTGGCTGGATGACGGACTGCAGAAAATCAGAATCGATTACAGAATGGACGAGGATCAGATCCGACGGCATGCTTCATGGCGTAGCGGACGCATACAGGCTGTGCAGGGAGCGGGCGAGGCTTCATTCTACCGCGGATTTGATGGCAGAATCGAGAGTATGGAAGATGCCCTGCGAATGTCTGTGAGGGAGCACCTGCGTGCGCGACATAATACCCCACCCCGAGAGGTTCAGGGTCGGATCGTTCTGGATTCAGTGCCTCTGATTGGAGTCAGCGGAGGATCATATACTGCCCGGCTGCGGGCCAGAATGCAGATTTCCTCAATCAGAGAGTATGATGTGTTCTAGGCCGGATCCGGCTTGTTGTCGCAAAATGATTTTCCTATTACCATAGGTATATACACAAGGAGTTAGATTATGGTGAAGACGGTGCTGGATATGCTGCAGAAAGCGGTAGAGCGTCATCCCGACCGGGCGTATGCGTTTCGTAAAACAGAAATGGGGTGGACACCAAAGAGCTTTTCCCAGGTTCAGTCCGAAGCCCGTGCGGTTGCGGCTGCTTTGCTGCAGCGTGGATTCGGGAAAGCCGATACAATGGCGATTTTATCAGAGGGATCTCCCGAATGGATCGTCAGTGAATTTGCTACAATAATGGCTGGCGGAGCTGCTGTGCCTTTGTCGATAAAACTACTGGCTGATGAGGTTCCATTTCGCCTTAATCATTCAGAATCCAGGGGATTGTTTTTCTCGAAGAACACCTCCGAGAAGGTTCTGTCAGTCAAAAATCAGGTAGAAGACAAGAATTATCTGTATATACTGCTCGATGATGATCCTGAGTTTCTGGAATCGCTGGCTAAAGAGTACGGATTGAAAGCCGGTACACAGCTGGTAAGTCTGCAGCAGCTGATCGAGGCGGGGCAATCCGATTCCGGATCCCTGGAAAAAGTAGATAAGATTGCGGCTGAACTCACGGCTGATGATATTGTAACCGTTTCCTATACATCCGGTACTACCGGAAACCCCAAAGGGATAATGCTGACACACAGCAATTATATTGCCAATTCAAGTGAAGCGATTGAGGTGTTCCGGATTCCTGCCGGATACCAGACCCTGCTGATTCTGCCCTGTGATCACAGTTATGCACATACAGTCGGAATTTACGCTTCAGTTGTTGCTGGAATTTCCCTGTACTTTGTCGATGCCAGGGGTGGCTCTATGGCCATTCTCCGGAATATCCCTGTTAACCTTATAGAGGCCGATCCTTTCTTCCTGCTGACGGTTCCGGCGCTGACCGGTAATTTCATGAAGAAGATACAGACCGGAGTGGCCGCCAAGGGTGCCTTTGTCGAAGGTATATTCAACCGCGGTATCCAGGCCGGGATTGCACGTAATGGCGATGGATTTCACAAGGTTCCCTTCAGTGTACGGGCGAAGAACTTCTTCCCCTGGATTATTGCCGAACTTCTCGTGTTCCGGAAGGTACGCACTATTTTCGGAAAGAAAATAAGGTTCTGTGTTTCCGGGGGAGCGTTGCTTGATCATGGTCAGCAGCAGTTCTTTTTTGCACTCGGCCTGCCGGTGTATCAGGGTTACGGTATGACTGAGGCCAGTCCGATTATTTCCTCCAATCATCCCTGGTGCTACAAGATGGGAACATCGGGTAAGCCCTTTCCGACGGTTCAGGTGAAGGTTGTGACGCAGGATGGTCATGAAGCATCCCCTGGAGAAAAAGGTGAGATCTGTGTGCGCGGGCCGAATGTCATGCGCGGATACCTGAAAAATGAGTCGGCTACAGAGGAAGCTCTGAGGGATGGCTGGCTGCATACCGGCGATCTGGGATTCCTGGATACTGATGGTTTTCTGACGGTAAGCGGCCGTGAAAAGGCCCTGCTCATTTCCTCCGACGGTGAGAAATACAGTCCGGAAGAAATCGAGGAGGTGATCGTCAGCAACTGTCCCTATGTTCAGCAGGCAATGCTCTACAACGATCATAACCGATTCACCGGCGCACTTATTGTGCCCGATGTTGATGCAGTGAAGAAATATCTGTCAGAGCACCCGGATGCTGGTGTAGAGGATGTACTCAAACTGTATGCGGTGTTCCTGCAAAGCTTCAGGACCGATGAGGATCTCAAGCGCCGTTTCCCTTCAAACTGGGTGCCACCGACCTTTATGCTGCTGGATGAAGCCTTCTCCGAGCAGAACGGTATGATCAATTCAACCATGAAGCTGGTGCGATACCGGGTAATCGAAAAACATCGGGATCAGCTGGATTATATGTTCAGTGATGAAGGCGATCGCTACAGCAACGAAAGAAACCGGAAAACTGTTCAGAAATTATTTGATATTAAGTGATATAGCTGTATATTGATTGAATGAAAAAATTAGCGCTGTACCTGAGTGTTTTACTTGGGTTTGCCGGGCTGCTGTCCGGCTGCGGTGTTCTGGGCGGGCATAGCGAATATGCCCGCGTAATCCGTGGTGTATGGACTCCTGACGGCAAGGATCTGCTGATGGTGGTCTGGCGCTTTGAAGCGACCAGGCCGAATCATCCGTACCATGCAAATGACAGCATCCGAAATTCGCGTATCGAGGGCTATCTGGTCGGACGCAGCCGGATCAGTTCCTGGGAAGATGGCCGCTGGCTTGATGCCGGTGATCTTCTGGAGAGCGAGCGTGTTTTCCATTTTTCCGATACCGAAGTGCCAGGCAGCAATTCTGTTGCAGACGGGCTGGCTGGTGAAAGCTATTATTACAATACATATTTCGTTAATCTCGGCGGCACTAAAGGCTACCGCGCCTTCATGGGCAGTGGACACCATGTGCGGATAATAGATTTCAAGGCTGGCAGCGTTCTGGACTTCAAGGTCAGCGATATTAAACTACCTGAGAATCAGATAAAGCCGCTTCTGGATAATCATATACTCGGAGACCTCTGGCCCTATTTCGGGATCAGGGACATGGTTCCTTCAGCTGACGGGCAGAAGCTTGCGGTGTTCGGACAGGTTGGGTATTACCCCGATCCAGATCAGGGAATCAATGGGCCGCTTTATTTCAACAATGTCATGACGTTTTTTGATGCGGGAAGTCCGCAGTCTGCTGAGCGGGTACTGCGTTTCAGTGAGGATGCGCCGGAAGTTGCCTCCGGTCAGAGCTGGCCGGATGATCCGGATCAGCAGATTAAATTCCCGATTGCTGCAACAGTATCTGCTCTCTACCCCTATTCCATTCTTGGTGAACGCCTGAATTACAGCTACATGTCATCTGTAGATAATGAATCCGGGAAGTCCTTTGTCCTGATTCGCTCTGTCCCTGGAGACGATGCAGCAGTTCTGCTTCCCTTTCAGCCGGAAAATTCCGGTGATATCACAGAAACCGTTCAGCGCTATGCCCTGGATTCCTTGCCGGATTCCATACAGATCAGAGAGGATTATTCAGGAGAACCGGTCCCGCATGCATCGGGTCCAGTCAGGCATGACAACACAGGAGTGGAGGTCGAGATACCTGACCTGACCGGAGAAAAAACCCGCTTCCGCCTGCGAAAGTTATAGGGGCGCGCTTAAATCATGTCCCAATCAGGCAAAGCCGATGCAGTGTAGAGGTACCTCAATTATGCTGTTTTGATCCCTGCCAGGCGCCAGGTTATGTGTAGAGTCTCGGAGTATGATTTTTTTCTTGTACTGAATATCCTTGAACTGGGTTCGTCCTTTGCCTTTTCCTCCCACTTCCAGAATTGCCGGGATACCATCTATTTCCAGCAGGAAATCTGGTGTCTTGCTGCCTCTGGTTGATTTTGCATACTGGAATTCCATGCCATGCTGGCGCATGGCAGATGCAAAGAAGTCCTCACGCAGTCCTCCGATGCAATCTTCGCGTTCTTTATACTGTAATCGGTATGGCAGTTCCATGAGTATTTTAGGTTCCCTACTGACGCTCGTTCCTGCAGGGAATATCTGCTGCAGAAGAAAACTTTGCTCGAGGAGGCTTACCAGCTTTTCAGCCATATATTTACTGATGCCGATGTTGCGAGAGAGGCTGCTGTAGCTGATTCCATCTACGGAGGATTTACCTATAAATTTCATGATTTTTTCCAGCTGTAGTAGCTGATCAATATTGAGTCTGGCCGCACAGGCAGGGATATCACTCTGGATTATTTTATGAAGAATTCCCTTGAACTGCTGACTGCCGAATCCTGGTTCGAGGGATGCCGGGTACAGACCTCCGGTGAGATAATCCTGGAAGTGTATCGAACTCCGTAAGTATTCAGATGGGATGTTACCTTGAAAGACTGATTCCAGACTGAGCGCTGTATGTTGCTGTTCATGGTGAAAGTATAGATATTCCCGGAAACTGAAGGGGTGCAGAAATTCAGTCTGTACACGGCGAGATAGGTCATATGCGGATTCCTGCAGCCTGACTGCTGCCGAGCTGCTACACCATATTTTTAGATTGGAAAAATCATGCAGCTCCTTCAATGCGGCTGGAAAAGTCCTGAGAAAGTGGATTTCATCTATAAAGAAATTTTCTATACCGAAAGATGCATTAAGTCGAGGCAGTAGCTCTTCCAGTCTGGTTCCTGGATCCATGGTATCTGCAGAAAGATAGAGTGAATGTTCTCTGTTGCTGCGTAGCTGTCTCAGCAGGACAGACTTTCCGGCTCCACGGGGGCCAATCAGAAGAACGAATGGTCTTCCTTCCAGCGTGCTCAATGTACTCCAGGCAAAGCGTTTTTTCTGGTATTTTTCTGCCAGCTTCACGGCTGTATCATCAAGGCGTAGTATTTTCTGGATATCCATGCTTCCAGTATAAGGCCGTTAATTACATTTCGTCAAATCATTGAACGAAATGTATGTCATTTCGTTCAATTCGGGGGGGGGTCCTGAGTAACATGAAAAAGGCACCTTGAACCTGGAAAAAATCATGACGGACAAATTACCTGAAAAAGGGGGAGGGAGAGAGGATTATCTGCAATGCTGAACTTCTGCTGGCTGCGTTTTACTGCAGAATCTCATGGCGGCCGGTTTTCATGAGAATACGGGCCATGCCGTGACAGAGTTTTGACTCTATCTCTTCCTGGCAGAGGCAGGCAAAGATCTCTCTGCGGAAGGATTCCTGGCGCACCAGGGTCACAAGGCTGCTGAGCACCTTCAGATAGTTCAGTTGTTTTTCCGGGTGGGTTGCTACAACGAACAGCAGGTGTACAGGGCGGTTATCCAATGCCTGATACTCGATACCCTGTCGGGAAATCCCGAGAGCTACTACACTGTCCTCCACCATGGAAGTGCGGCCATGGGCAACGGCAACGCCGTGACCGAAACCGGTTGACTGAATCGCTTCGCGCTCTGCTACTATCTCAAAAAACCGTTCCGGGTCAAACCCGGGCAGCTGTTGAAATACCGGCGAGTGGAAGATCACTTCCTGGATGGCCTCAAGCTTTATTTCGCTCTCTAGTTCCCAAACAACGCTGCCATTGTCGAAGAAAACCTGCGACTCAACTGCGTTCATTAATAATATACATAGACTTAATAACTGCTTTGGTCAAGCGTGTCATGCGGAATTGTTGGATACTTAAAAATATTCAGGGACATGAATTATGCCGCGTACTGAAGGTGACTAGACAGGCGTTTTCTGATAGTTTGGCGTATGCGAATAGAAGTACGATACCGGCAGGATGATCCGCGGGCTTTACGGGTCCGACGCGGCATAGCTGCATCGGTTGGGGTGGAATTGCCGTGGCTTTCCATGGCGGATGTGTATATTGTGCAAGCGGATTCACTGCCGGCGGAAGCTGTGCTTGAACAGGTTTTCAGTGATCCGGTCGCCCAGGAAATGGCTGTCGGGGGGTTTGCCGATGAGGGATCCCTGATTGTCGAGATCGGGCTCAAGCCCGGGGTGACCGATACCCAGGGGATTACTGCCCAGCAGGCGCTTGCGCTGCATGGTTCGGCGAATGCGGTTGTTCAGACCGCGGTTCAGTACCGGATGCCTGCAGAAATTGCTGCGGACGAGCAAAATCTCGAGCGTATCGTTTCCTATCTTCATAATCCACTGATTCAGACTGCATGTATTCCTGGTGGACCTGCTGTCTATGCAGGCGATCTGAGAAGTATGCCTCAGCCGGTACCCGAAACAAGTATCCCCGAGGTCGAGCGGGTACAGCTGCAGGGCCTCGATGATGAGCAGCTGCTTGAGCTTTCCCGCCGGCGTCTGCTTGCCCTGTCTGTTGCAGAAATGCGTGCGATACAGGAATACTTCGCTGAAAGTGCAGTAGCTGCCGAAAGAGAAAAGGCCGGTATCGGTGCCGAGGTGAGCGATGTAGAGCTTGAAATGCTGGCACAGACCTGGAGTGAGCACTGTAAACACAAGATCTTTGCTGCTGAAGTTCGGTATCGGGATCTGGACAGTGGTGAGCAGCTTGAGATCAAGGGTCTGTTCAAGAGCTTTATTGCAGCAGTAACCGAACAGGTTTCCGAGCGCAAGAAAGCAGCTGGCCAGGATTTCCTCAGATCGGTTTTTACGGACAACGCCGGTGTTATTGCGTTCAACGATGAGTACGATATCTGCTGCAAGGCGGAAACCCACAACAGTCCTTCTGCCCTGGATCCCTATGGCGGGGCCATAACCGGTATCGTCGGGGTTAACCGTGACATTCTCGGAACGGGAATGGGCGCCAGACCGATTTTTAATACCAATGTTCTCTGTTTCGGGTACCCGGATACCGCTGAGGAGCTTGTTCCTGCCGGTCTCATGCATCCGAACCGGGTTATGCACGGGGTTCACCATGGAATAGTGGATGGGGGGAATCAGTCAGGCATACCGGTTGCAGCCGGAGCCTTCCTTTTTGACAACAGTTATCTCGGCAAGCCTCTGGTGTTCTGTGGCACCGGTGGAATTATGCCGAAAACCCTGCATGGCAAGCCAGGTTGGCAGAAGGAAATTCTGCCTGGTGATTTTGCGGTTATGGTGGGCGGTCGTATCGGAAAGGACGGGATTCACGGGGCAACCTTCAGCTCCGAGGAGCTGAGTGAATCCAGCCCGACCTCTGCGGTTCAGATTGGCGATCCGATTATCCAGAAGCGGATGACCGACTTCATGCTTGAAGCCCGTGACCGTGGCTTGTACCGCTCGCTGACGGATAACGGTGCCGGGGGCTTGAGTTCAAGCTTCGGCGAAATGGCGGAATCTGTGGGTGGCGTCTATATTGATCTGGATGCCTGTCCCCTGAAGTATCCCGGTCTGGCTGCCTGGGAGATCTTCGTTTCCGAGAGCCAGGAGCGCATGAGTCTGGCAGTGCAGCCTGAAAACTGGAACAGCCTGCTGGAACTTGCCGGCGAGTACGATGTCGAGGTTTCGCACATTGGTGAATTCCGGGATTCCGGCTTGATCGAGCTGGATCATCTCGGCAGCAAGGTCTGCCGTCTGCCTTTGAGTTTTGTACATGATGGTGTTCCGAAGATGCAGCTTGAGGCGGAATGGACTGCTCCACGCGGCGGGAATGACGATTCACTGCTGCCTCGGATAGAGAAAGCACTGGATACTTCCGAATCTGGAAGGGCCGATGCGACAATCAATCATCTAGAAGAAATTCTGCTGCACATACTGAAAGACCCGGTAGTAGCCTCCAAGGAACATCTGGTTCGTCAGTATGATCACGAGGTTCAGGGCGGATCGGTGGTCAAGCCCTTTACCGGTCCCGGCATGGATGGTGTCAGTGATGGAGGGGTGGTTCAGCCGCTGTACGACTCGACACAGGGAATCAGTATTACTCACGGGGTTTGTCCCCGCTACAGCGATGTAGATGCCTATGCGATGGCTCAGTGTGCGGTAGACGAGGCATTCCGGGCACATATTGCCCTGGGCGGTGATCCTGAGCGTGCCGGGGCACTGGATAATTTCTGCTGGCCGGATCCGGTTCAGTCGGAGAATACCCCTGACGGTACATACAAAATGGCACAGCTGGTTCGATCCTGTCGTGGTCTGTACGATATCTGCGATGCATACGATCTTCCTCTCATTTCCGGTAAGGATTCCATGAAAAACGATGCCCGGTTGGCAGGGAAGAAGGTTTCTGTACGGCCGACGCTGCTGGTGACCCTGATGGGAATTGTCCCGGATGTAGAGAAATGCATCAATACTGATTTTCAGAGTCCCGGGGACAGCATCTACCTGATCGGCACTACCAAAGCCGAGCTGGGTGGCAGCCGCCTTGAAGCTGCCTATCAGGAGGGACGTCTGGGTCTTCCGCAGGCTACTGAGGACTGGAGCGATGTTACCGCAGAGAAGAATATACTCTCCGAGTATAGCAGAATCGAACTTGGGGACTGTCCCCGGGTTGATCCGGTGACTGCACTCGAGCGCTATCGCTGGATTGCCGAACAGCTGAACTGCGGCAGCATTGCTACGATTCATGATCTGAGCGACGGTGGTTTGGCTGCTGCCCTGGCAGAGGCCTGTATCGGAGGACGGACCGGGGCGGATATACAGCTTGATTGCGGGCTTCATCCGTTGGCGGCGCTGTATTCGGAATCAGCATCGAGATTCATAGTCTCGGTTGCAGCAGAGCATCGGGATTACTTCGAATCAGCGGCCAGCGGCCGCAGCGATGTAGTCAGAATCGGTGAGGTTATAGAGCATACAAAACTTAAAATCAGAATGCCGGAAGGCAGTCTCGCCTGGAAACTGACAGATCTGCAGCGGGCGTTCTTTGCTATGAGGAGTCAGGATCATGAGTAAGCAGCAAAATAAAGCTGGTGCCCCGCGGGCGGTAGTACTGTCAGGCCACGGGATCAATGCTGACCGTGAGCTGTGTACAGCCTTTGAGGCAGCTGGTGCAGCGGTGGACAGAATTACCGTCAAGCGGATGCTGGAGCAGCCAGAGCTGCTGGACAGCTATATGATTCTGGCTTTTCCGGGAGGCTTCTCCTTCGGGGATCATCTTGGATCCGGTCTGGTGCTTGCCCAGTGGATAAAAACCCGACTGCGGCCGGCTATTGAACGGCTTGTTGATCGTGGTGGTCTGGTGCTGGGAATCTGTAATGGATTTCAGGTGCTGGTAAAAATGGGTCTGCTTCCGAACCTTGGCGGGAACTGGAATCCGGAGGTTTCCCTGGTGCATAATGAGAGTGGAACCTTTATAGACAGCTGGGTTCCGGTTGAATGGACCGCTGCTGGAAAGAGTGCAGAAGAATCTCCCTGGCTGCATGATCTCCCGGCTATGATGCTTCCGATCAGGCATGGCGAGGGCTGTTTTATAGCTAAAAACGAGGAAATTCTGGCCCAGGTCCAGAAGGACTGTGTGGCACTGAGGTACCGTGAGAATCCAAATGGTTCCCGGGATAATATTGCCGGAATTACCGACAGAAGCGGTAGAATTCTCGGTATGATGCCGCATCCTGAAGCATTCATCCGCATGACGCAGCATCCGCAATGGCAGCGGCTGAAACGTGCGGGAGCGAATCCGGCGATTTTTCCAAGCGGACTGCTCCTGTTCAGGAATGCTGTTGATGCATTATTGTAATTTTTCGCATGTGAGGCTTTGAGATGTTGAAAATTTCGCCGTGCAGTTGTATCTTGATAATAGAATGAAAAAGCATATGTTGCTGGAAGCAGAAATCTGGACCGTCGCCCGTACTGACAAGGGGAATGCCGTACTCGTACGGCCAATCCACTCGGATCAGGTGGTTCCGATTTTTATCGGCCAGCTGGAAGCACAATCAATCCTCATCGGCCTGGGTAATGTTGCGATGCCCCGCCCGCTGACTCACGACCTCTTCGGCAGCCTGCTGAAATCCCTTTCAGCCCGACTGCTGCGGGTAGAAATCGTGGAACTGCATGAGGGAACCTACTTTTCCAACCTCGTCATTCAGGAAGGCAAGCATTCTCTGACCGTCGATTCCAGACCCTCAGACGCAATCGGTCTTGCCGTCCGAAGCGGCTGTCCTGTTTTCATATCTGAAGATATTGTCGAGGAAGTCGGCGTATCGACTGCACTCATAATCGAAGAGAATCCTCACATGAAGGACAGTCATCTGATGCATGCCTCTGAAATGTTCGAGGATGAGTTTGACGGCCTTGAGGAGTTTGATGATCACGATGCCCATGAGCTTATCGATGAGCATCAAGCTCCGCGGAAATCTCTGAGGGATAACCTTCAGGAACAGCTTGCACGTGCAGTAGATGAAGAAAACTACGAGGAAGCCGCCAGAATCCGTGACCGCCTGGCAGCCTTGAAGTAAGGTATTTTTCTGTTCTGAATCCCGGCTATTCGTGCTGGAGCACTGCCGCTGCCGACCACGGACCATCGTGGCTCAGGCTTATATCAAGCGAAGAAATCGAATTATTGACATCCGTATTGTTATCTGTACTGTAGAGTCGGGGGGGTGACAGTCGCCCGTTCTCCAGTGTGTTCCGGATTATGCGGAGAGAACTGCTACCGAAGCCTGAGACGCTGCCGGCTATCCTGCAGGCGAGGTGGCGAACGGCGGCTGAGGCGTTACCGGCGAAGCCGAGATAATCATGGCAGGCTGCATGATGGCTTATCTTCTGCCATATTCCCTGGTCTGTATAGTTTTCAGATCTCACAGGACCGGCTGCTACTGCGTGAACGAAATCTTCACAACTGTGCCAGATCAATTCGAAATCGAGGTCCCGGATGCGCGCTATTCCATGTGAGAGTGCTTTTTCGGCTGGTGTAATCTGAATCGAGCCGGGGCTGAAAATCAGATCGGGAACGGCCTTGACGGCAGCCTTGTACACGGCTTCCTTGGCAGCCCAGAGTGCCCAGAGCATCTGGGTGGGAGAGAGTTGTTTGTCCTCTGTGAGCAGGCGGAATTCGTTCCGGTGCAGCACCCGCTGGATAAATCTCTCCGAGGACCTGCCGGGGACGGCTTTTTCCCGGGCATCCGGGCCGTTCCAGTGGACGATGTCGTTACCTATGTGCATTTGGGTCGGCAAGGTACTGCTCCTCCATTTCTGCAAGTCTTGTAATGATCTGGGTGGAAATGTCGCGCTGTGCCCGCAGACCATTAAGCTCGCTTCGTGGCTCCAGAATTGAGAAGTTCAGATAGAATGTCTCGCCACGTTTTGGAATGGTGCTGTAGGTTTCCTGATCGCTTCCGCGTAAATACAGACATAGTACCAGGGGTTCTGCTCCCAGTTCCTGCAGGTCATCGATGATCTTGCCAACACCGTAGGAAAAATCATCGGTATCGACGCGGCCGCTGCGACTACGCTTGCCTTCCGGGAAGATCATTATACTTTGTCCACGGACCAGCAGGAGTTTGAGTTTTACCAGCAGTTTCTGGGTTTCCTCCCGCGGAGCACGGCGGACTATCTCGATACAGCGACCGATGTAGGTGAAGAATCGCAGAATCGGTATATGTGAAAAATTCGTTTTTTCCGGGGTGTTCCAGGCAAAGAAGCGGAGATCCCAGAAGCTTCGCCACCATGGGGTCAGGGCCCATAAGAGCACGATTGAGTCGATCATGGTGAGGTGGTTCGGGCAGATGATGAGGGGGCGGCGCTGCCGCCCCACTGCGCGACGGATGTCAGCGCGTACCCTGCGGTATCCCGGTACGGAATAGCCCAGTGCAAAGCGCATCAGTACATGATAAAATGGATACAGCAGCGGCAGAAAAATCCGGGCCAGCACGGCTTGCAGCTTGAGGCCGAAGCGTGCTGCCCGGTTCAGCAGATGCCTGGCGTCCTGATTAACGGTACGCGCGTGATCATCTTTGCTCAAGAATTACCCCTTGAGCTCAAGAATCTTGGTCACAGCATCGCCAAGAGTCTGGATCTTGTCAGCATCCTCGTCATCAATGGCGATTTCAAACTGATCCTCAAAATCCAGGATAATGTCTACCAGACGGGCTGAATTGACCTTGAGATCACTCAGGATATTGGTTGATTCTGTGGCGTTCTTGAGTGCCTCATCATCTTTGGCGAATGGACCGATAATGCCCAGTACCTTGTCGAAAACTTCTTGTTTGCTCATAGTATCCTCCTCAGGATTATTTTGTGTCTCTGCGAAATATTACGCAGGCGTTTACGTCTCCAAAACCAAAACTTGCTTTTGCCAGAATGCTGGCATCGCTGTTGCGGGTTTCGCGTACAATACGGCTTTCAAATGCTTCGAGATCCGGGTGCAGATCCTCGCAGTTTACCGATCCGTGTACAAAACCCTTGTCCAGCTGCAGAACAGCAGCTACACATTCCATTCCTCCAGCTGCTCCGAGTCCGTGGCCGATCAGCGATTTGGTACCGTTAATCAGGGGGATCTCATGTGGAGCTACATCCAGGGCGGCCCGCCAGTTTTCTACTTCCAGCGGATCTGCCATTGTTCCTGTCAGATGACCGTTTACAAGTTCGATGTCCTGCGGATTTATACCGGAGGCAGCGATCGCCCCCTGGATACAGCGTCGCACACCCTCAGGATTCGGGGCTGTCATGCTGCCCTTGCCGCGCTGACCACCGCTGTTAATGTATCCGCCCAGAACCTCGGCGTAGATTTTTGCTCCACGCTCAAGGGCGCTTTCCAGGGATTCAAGCATAAGTACGCCGGCACCTGAGCCGGGTATGAATCCGCCGGTACTGGCACTCATCGGGCGGGAAGCCTTTTCAGGGGTCTCGTTGAACCCGCGGCCCAGGACACGCATGGCATCGAATCCGGCCCAGATGTAATGACTGTGACCCTCGGCCCCACCGGCCAGCATTCGTTTGACGCGTCCGCTGCGGATGTAGTCGTATGCCATTATGATAGCTTCAGTCCCGGTGGAACATGCGCTGGAGTTTGTTGTGACCTGTCCGCCCAGGCCAAGCAGGCCACCGACGCGTGCGCTTACGGCACTTGCCATTGTCTGTTCAACCATGGTGCTTCCCAGGCGACGGGTCCGGCCGTCATTGACGTTCGGAACGACCTTGTCTCCCAGGGTGTCCGCGCCGCCGATACCGGTGCCGATAATCGCGCCGGTATCCCAGTCAACCACAGCGTCTTCAACGGGATGTTCAGGCAGTCCGGCATCGCGCCAGCAGTCGATGGCCGCGATTCCGGCATAGATCATCGAACTGTTCATGGCCCTCAAAAGATCAGGAGAAAAATAGTCGCCCTGAACTTCCTCTATGCCCTGCGGTATTCCGCCTACCTGACAGCTGAATTTGAGTTCTTCCAGCTTCGGAACAAAGCGGATGCCGGATCGGCCTTCGCGCAAGGCGGTTTCGTAATCCTTGAGTCCGTGCGCATTCGGCGCAACAATTCCCATTCCGGTAATAACTACTCTTTGATTGTGTGCCAGCTCAGACATTTCTTACTCCTATTCCTGATGCAGTTGTTGTTGCAACGACTTCACCGTGCTGATTCGTCATGGTGACTCTGGCTCTCAGCTTCCGCCTGCGCCAGAACAGCAGCTCACCACGGATATCTACCGTATCGCCGGGGAGTACGCTTTTGCTGAACTCGACCTCGGCATCTGAAAAAAGTGTCAGCCAGTTGCTGTGTTCTTCCGGTGGCAGTTCCAGTCCAACAAGGTAAATACCAAGGCAGACGACCCCCACCTGACACATGCTTTCCAGCAGAATAACCCCCGGGGTTATCGGTTTTCCGGGGAAGTGACCCTGGTAAAAATATTCATCTTCCCGGAAGGTGTATCGTCCGTGAATGCTGGTTTCGTTTACTTCCAGGATCTCATCGACATAACGGAAGGGATGCTGCTGCGGCAGCAGCTCCAGCAAACGCTGCGGGCTGAGTTTTTCTCCTCTGAAATTTTCCATACTTACATCCTCCCGCCCAGGGATTGTGGGCTCTGGTGTGGGTAATTGGCATACTGAATGCCCTTGAAAATACCGACCTTGGCATCTTTCATGGTGTAGATCAGTTCATCGTCTACAAAGACCTCGGCATTGCCTATTGCTACTGCGCTGCCGGAAGCCGGCAGATCGGCATAGCGTCGGATAGCTACTTCGTAGCGTACCACCTTGTTGTGCGGACGAATCTGGCCCTGGAATTCTATTTCCTTGATTCCGAGCGCCCGCCCGTAGCCCTGCGCTCCGCGAAGGCCAGCGTACAGACCGATGAGCTGCCAGACTGCATCGACTCCCAGACAGCCGGGCTGAACCGGGTCATTGCGGAAGTGGCACTGGAAAAACCAGGCGTCGAGGTGTACATCCTGTTCGGCTACTATGCGGCCGCGGTTGCCACTGTGCTCGATGAGCGGAATGCGGTCGATCATGAGCATGGGTGGAGCAGGAAGGCAGGCGAGTCCGCCCTCCGGTGGATCATCCACCAGGCTGCCCCATGCCAGAGCCATGATTTCTTCCTTATTCAGTGATGATTTTTCCAGGTAGTCCTGATATTTCATGATTGATCCTTTGTTGATTGAAGTACTTTCAGGGCGAGTGCGCCCCAGGTCAGTCCTGATCCGACAACTGCCAGTGCGATTTCGTCCTCGGCCTGGAAACTGTTCCAGTTCTGTGAGAGAACCCCGGGTGCTCCGGCGGCTCCGCAGTTTCCGAAGTCGTTGACGTTGTAGAGGTGGCGCTCGGGGCTGATGCCGGCGCGGCTGATTACCGACTGCAGCATCAGCAGGTTGGCCTGATGGCCGATAAACCAGTAATCCTTGCGACTCAGTTGCGCGGACAGTTCTTTCAGACAGGCACCGCTTTTACGGATTGCAAAGCCCTGCACAGCCGGGCCGTTCTGGCGGAAGAAGCCGCCGGATGGAATGCAGACTTTGTCCCAGCCCGTGGGGTCGGAGTGCAGCAGGCTGTGTGTGACTGCTATGGGGCCTTGGAGGCGGCTGGACACGATTGCGGCGGCGGTGCCGTCGCCCCAGAGCACGGCGGTGTTGCGGTCTGTATAATCAACTGTTTTAGTGGTGTTCTCTACGTTGACTGTAAGGATGTAGTCTGGCATCCGTTCCGAGCGCATCTGCTCGAGGAAGCCGATCTGGGCAGCGAAACTGGAACAGGCTGAACCAAGATCAAAACAGGGAGCGCTGATTCCAAGCTCGTTGGCGATGGTGCAGGCTTCCGCTGGAATGCTGTACTGCGGAGAACAGCCGCCGGCGATTACCATTCCTACCTGATCGGGGCTGATTCCCGCACGGTCCATTGCCATTCGTGCAGCCCGGGCTCCGCATTCAGCGTTGCTGTAGGCGGCCGCCTCATGGGCTGCCCGTGGGTCAGCATTCCGGGTGTCACGAATGTAGTCGAGCGGCAGTACACTCCGCCTGGTACGAATACCGACCCGCTCCATGATCCATGAATCACTGGTACCGATATCGAGGTCTTCCAGGAATTTGTTATCTATCACGGTATCGGGGTGAAAATGCCCGACACCATGCAGATACAGATTATGCAGAGGCAATATGCTCTCCTCCGTCTACCCTGATAAGACTGCCGTTCACCCATCCGGCTTCCGGCATGCTCAAAAGAGTAATGACGTTGGCGACATCCTCGGGTGTCGTCAAGCGACCGAAAGGATTCCGCTGGCGAGCAGCTGCTTTCATAGCACCGCTGCCGGGAATAAGTTTAAGTGCAGGGGTATCGGTGACTCCAGCCTGGATAATATTTGACCGGATGCCGTAGGGAGCGAACTCAACTGCAATCGAGCGGCTTACTGCTTCGAGGGCTGTTTTCGCGGCGGAAACTGCAGCATATCCGCGCCAGGCAATGTCGTTGCCCTCGCTGGTCATGCCAAATACACGGGCATCTGCTGCAAACATGCCGTCGGCATGAAGGGCCTGAACCCAGGTCAGCAGGCTGGTTCCCATGCTGTATATAGTGCGATCCATATCTTCTTTTTCTATAAGATTATCGCCGTATACGGGTGGAACAAGCGCTGAAACGGCATCGTGACCTTCATCCAGCAGTTTTGCGAGAGCAGCCTGAACCGCATCGGAATTGCTGCCCAGTTCGTCTGCCAGGCGTGCCAGAAGGGCAGCATTTGCTTCCTGCCTGTCTTTTTTGACAGGGGCGATTGGTTTCAGGTTTCCGAAAGCTATCGAGTGCAGTAATACGCGGACGTTTCCGGCAGCTCCGGCATCTTTCAGTTCATTTATGGTTGTGGTCAGGCCTTCCGGGCTGAGCGCATCAAGATTAAGTGCAAGAAACCGGGCATTCCCCTGCAGGGAATTGCGTATAGCCGCGAACTCCTGCTCTATACGTGCCATGGCTCCTTTACGGTCCCGATGTACAACACAGACCGAGAGTCCTGCTTCACTCATGCGTTTGGCGGTGGCCAGGCCGAAGCCGCTTGAGCCTCCGAGAATAACAGCCCATTCCTGATCATTAAAAGCTAGTGATTTCATAGTTTTTATTTAGTCGGTTATTGACCGACATGTCAAGCCGGTTATCGACCGACTATCAATTTGGCGCACATCTTGAATTCGCTACTGATATGAAGAGGAAATTGCACGTAATTCTGCAATTTCCTCTGACAAAACGCGGATTTAATGCGATAATAGCATGTACTTATCCTATTTAACAGGAAGGAGCTAACTATGCTTTCAGTTACTGCTTTGCATGCCATAAAAGCCGCGGCCAGTCTTTCGGGCTTGCCGGAGGGAGAATTCGCCGGGGCGGGGGCTATTGCTGACTCCACCGGGGCGCCACCAAACTATCTTTCCAAGTTACTTAAGGGCCTGGCGGAACAAGGAGTTCTTGTTTCACGTAAGGGTGCCGGTGGCGGGTTTCGACTCGCTCGTGCTGCTGAGCTCATTTCACTCTATGAAATTGTCGAGCCGATTGACCGGGTCAGTCGATGGGAAGGGTGTTTTCTGGGACAGAAGGCCTGCTCGGATCCGCATGAGTGTTCTATACACAGGCGATGGCAGCCTGTTCGGGATCAGTATCTGGGTCTGCTTCATGATGCGACCGTTGCGGAAGTTGCCGCAGGGAGGGTAGAGGTATGAATATCTGCGTAACAGGTGTCAGATCAACTCGTGAATACCATGCCCAGGCGGGACACTGCTGCGCCAGGTGTTTTTTTCGATGCAGTCCGTCGGCAGAATCCAGCCGCATGATATCCAGTAACCGGGTTGATATCAATAAAGATCGTGGTCAGTATCTATTTCATACCGGGGATCAGCCATCCGGAATCTGGGTTATCTGTAAGGGAACAATAAAGGTATTCCAGGAAACCGAGGAGGGTAAGCAGCTGACCCTGAGAATACTGGGTCCTGGTGATATTGTGGGCTATCAATCCCTGTTGGCTGGTCATCCATTCAGTCATTCGGGTATTGCCCTGGAGGACACCAGAATTACCTTCCTGCCTGCTGGAGTAATAAAATCACTCATTGCCTCTGATCCCCTTGTCAGGGATGCGATCATCCATTTGCTGGCAGTCGAGGTGGATCATGCCGAGCAGCTGGCAACAAGAATGGCCTATTGCAGTTCAGGGCAGCGCTTGATCAGTGCATTCCGGGAAATGTGCAGTAAAACCAATGGTTGCGATATGCACGAACCCATGGAGATTACTGCTCCCCGGCAGGAACTTGCGGAGCTCGCAGGAATGACGGTGGAGGCTACCGTACGTACCCTGCGCCGGCTTGAGGACGCAGGGATAGTAAAGGCACATGGCAGGAAAATCCTTATCCTTGATCCACTGCGGCTTGCCGAGGACGCTGCTTCTTTCTGAAATCCTGTACAGCCTGCTGCGTACGGCGAACCAGGGTTACGAGATATATCCCGCCAAGGGCATAGAATAGTCCCATCAGCCAGCGGCTGCTCTGCAGGCTGGTTCCAAGGGCAATTGCATGATACAGCGCAAGCGGAAGTACCAGATATATCAGCCGGTGAATAGCCATCCAGGTTTTTCGTGAGAGTTTCAGCGGCTTCCACCACAAGGCAGCGCCTACCGATATAATCAGGATAAGCAAAGAGACGATACCGGCAAGTCGGGCTGCATCAAGCTGTACGGTACCTGACATTACAATGTCAAAGACAAGCATGAATAAACCATGCATCAGCATCAGCAGGAATCCGGTTAACCCAAGGTTTTTGTGCAGTTTGAATATGAGTGGCCGGGTGAAGGCCTTTTCTATGACTGCAAAACGGGTCGACATTACAAACTGATATACCATCAGTACAAATCCAACCAGACCCAGGGCGCGGGCCGGCAGATAAATCAGAGTGAACCAGCCCATGCCCATGGCCTGGTATATCGGGTAGGTTGTCTGCAACCAAACCACAATCGGCAGCAGGGGAAGGGTAATAGCGATCAGCGTAATAATCCAGCGTGCGCTCCGCATCTCGGGGGGTAACTTCAAGACAGTTTTTTTCTTACTCATATCAATAGAATAATCCGGAAAATAGCTGATTAAATTGATCAGGATCAATTTCGGTAGACTTTTTCTGCTGTATTCTGACTTTGTTATGAAATACACAACACGTTTATTGGCCGTCATTATGACCATGGTTCTGTTGGGATTCACTGGATGCGATTCGGATGAAACTGTTTCAGAGGCAGCATCAGAACAGAGTTCTGATCACACCGAAACTCAGGAGCAGACTGATTCCGGGAGCACCGAGCGTCAGATCGAAACAGATAATGGTGTAGTGATAATTGGAATGTATACCAGCGGAGGAAGCAGTTACAGCGATCCGGTTGGTATTCACGTGGAACCGGGGACTACAATCCGCTTTGTGAATCGATCCGGCATGCACTCAGCTACCGCCTATCATGGAGACTTCGGCAGAACGCTTCGGATACCGGAAGGGGCTGAACCCTGGGATACTTCACTCCTGACCCGGAGAAACGAGGAGTTCGAGATAACCCTGACAGTAGAGGGTGTCTATGACTATTTCTGCATACCTCATGAAGCATCCGGACATGTCGGGCGGATTATTGTCGGGAGTCCCGATGCATCACCCGCAGTTGATACGGCAGGCCTGCCGGCAGGCGCAGTCCGTGCATTGCCCGATGTCGAGCAGATTATGCGTGACGGCGTGGTGTTCTACTGATCAGAGATAGATCAGAGCTTGATATTGGACAAGGAGATAATTATGAAAGGAATGATACTGAAATCTGCCATGCTGGTTGCAATTCTGGTATTGCTGCTCAGCAGTTGTGATACCGGTACACAAGGTGGCGAGCTGCGGCAATTTGAACTGATTACCCGTTCGGACACCCTGAATATAGGTGACGGCGTGACTTTTGACGGCTTTACTTTTAACGGAATTATGCCGGGGCCACAGTTGATGGTGAATGAGGGAGATACCGTCGAAATCACCGTAATCAATGAGGACTCTGTAACCCATGGACTATCAATCCATGCAGCCAACGCACAAACCTCGAATTTTGTGGGAAATATTCCTCCCGGGGAAACCCGGACACTGACCTTCACCGCTGATTTTCCCGGGGTATTCATGTACCACTGTGCTCCAGGCGGGCACGGAATCATGACCCATACCATGGGTGGTCAGTTCGGAATGATGGTGGTCGAACCTAAGGAACAGTACCAGATGCAGAAGGATCTCGGCCGGGAACCAGATGTGAAGGTCTACCTTATTCAGCACGAGGTCTATGCCGATGGTCGTGATTTCTTTGACGGGAAAGCCCTGTACGTTATGTTTAATGGAGAAACCTTCCGTTACGTCCGTGATCCTATTCTGGTGCGTCCGGATGACTACGTACGCTTTTATTATCTGAACGTCGGACCGAACATGACATCAACATTTCATGCAGTCGGTGGAATCTGGGACCACATCTACTACGGAGGGAATCCGGAAAACCTCATGAAAGGTACGCAATCGGTGGTCAGCGGACCGACAGACAGCTGGGTAATCGACTGGATTGTGCCGGGAGAAGGCCCCTTCACCCTGGTGACACATGCCTTCGGTACCCAGGCAATCAAGGGAGCAGTAGGAATTATGCACTCCAGTCCCGATCACCCAAGGATCAGTGAGGTGCGCAGTGAAGGACTTGGAACCGATCCCATAGATAATCCAAAACGATTTGTAAGCCCATTCGGACTCGGTGATGAAGAGCTGGATATTCCGGTCAGATACCGTGATGGCGACCGAGTATATATTCAGATGGTCGGTAACAGCTATGTCCCGAAACGAGCCGAAGTCCCGGTCGGCACCACCGTGACCTGGATCAACGAAGACGTGTTTGACATGCTCGAAGGCGAACAAACCGGCAAGCATGATGTAGTTGTGGTACGTGCAGACGGTAACGAGCGATTCAGATCAGAGCTGCTGGATCATGCGGAAACCTTCAGCATGACATTCAACGAGCCTGGAGAATATGAGTACATCTGCTCGATTCACCCCTACATGAGAGCTAAAATTACTGTTGTTGATTGATCTTTCAAGTGTAATTATGGTGCTATAAAGAAGGACGGTTCTGGCCCTTCGGCAGGTTCGGGAGGGGTCAGAACTCTTGTTTACGGGAGAGGGATACAGGAATCAGGTGCTTTTCCGTATCCTGCTGATCAGTTCCATGATTTCGTCCATTTTGCGTGACTGCTCGTTGTGATCGCCGCTGCGGATAGCTTCGGTAACGCATGTGTGCAGGTGGTTTTCCAGAATATATTCTTCCACGCCACGGATTGCTGCAAAGACTGAGCGTGTCTGGGTGAGGATATCCATACAGTACCGGTCTTCTTCGACCATCCTGCGAATTCCTCTGACCTGTCCTTCAATTCTGCTGAGTCTATCCAGAGCTTTTTGTTTTTGCTTATCATCCATCATAATGTATCCTCGAAGTTTAGTTGAATAGTCGGTCAGCGTCAATTAAGCGAGCTGTGTATATATGTGGACATACTATACCCCCGTAGGCTATTATGGTCTATCAACTACTGGAGGTTATACGGATGAAGAGAAGGTTTGTGATGACAGGCTCGTTGACAGTACTCGCGGTACTTGGTGTGCTGACATATACACTATTTATAAATTATGAAGCTGAGGCGCTGATACTGAGGACAGGATCTGATCTCGACGGACCAGGCCTGGTAAGCCTGATTACCGAATGGACTGAAAGTAGGGCTGTCGTTCAATCCTGGGTTGATGATGTATCGGTTAATGCTGTTTTTCCCGATGGTGAGAGAATCAGCTTTCCTCTGGACGAGGATCGGATGTATATAGCAGTTGCACCATTTCTGGACATGACGCATCCATGCGACGTTCATTATCTCAGCAGCTGTAGCGGCGAGCTGAAAAACAGAGACATGAACATCGTTCTTATCAATGAGGACGGGGATATTGTCCAGAATAGTCGGATTTCAACAGCCAGAAATGGTTTTTTTGAAATCTGGATTGATCGTGATGCCGTGTACACCCTGGAGATAGAAATGGATGGTGCTATTGGATCAGGGACTATTTCCGGCACTTCCGGCAGCCGGACCTGTGTTACTGACATTCAGCTGGTGCAAAGTGAGCAGAACAATGCATAAATTGAATCTGTTATTTCTAATTCTGTTTATATCAATAATTTCAATGATCCGGCTATCCCCTGCTGCATATGCGAATCCTTTTACCGATGGCACCGGACAGCAAATGACTCCTCGAGCTGGAACTGAGAATTCCAGTGAGGCGGTTGATGGAACTGTGTTTAGAAGGGTATCCGGAATCTTCCCGGCTCAGGTGCAGAGAAGCTTTAACCGGCAGCTATCTGAGCTGATGGATGGAGGAACTGAAGCTGGCTTTTTAACAATGTTTCTGATCGCAGCGATTGCTCTTGGATACGGCATGGTTCATGCAGCCCTGCCTGGACATAGAAAAACCCTGTTGCTGGCATATTTTATAGGATCAGATTCCAGACCACGTCATGCGGTCATAGCAGGGATCAGTACGGCGTTACTGCATTCCTTTGCCGCGGCAGTTGTAGTTCTGGTGGCCTGGTTTTTCCTGAATGTGTCAATTACTGCAGCGGTCGGAAGTACAACTGTTGTGATCCAGCGGATTACTGCCCTGGCGGCAATAGCAATTGGATTTGTCATGCTCTGGCCAAAAATCAGGCTGATTAAAACCCCTGGTGATCACCATAGTTCTCATGCCCATGATGAGAACTGCAGTTGTAACCGGCCACCAGGTCGAATTGCGAGATGGGTTGGGCAGGGAAGGATGCTTCCCGCAATCGTGCTATCCTCTACATTTCCGTGCCCGGGATCATCAATGATACTACTGTTTGCTCTGGCTGTCGGTAACCTTGCTGTCGGACTATTGGCAATATCTATGTTTGCATTTGGTATGGCGATTACCCTGGTTACTGTTTGTCTGCTCGCGGTTACCGGTAAACATCATCTTTTTGAGCATGTTGGGGGTCGCTTCGGCAATGTACTGCATCATGGTATCGAGATAGTCGCCGCTGTAGCGATTATACTGTTCGGTATTTTCTGGATGTGGAGTGGACCGGTGTATTGATATGAAAAAGCTATTAATTCTGTTGTGTTTGCTGATTCTCAGCCCTAAAATGATCACCGCTCATCCTCACGTTTTTATTGAATCCTCAGTTGAGATAGAGTTTTCTGATGGAGTACCACATGGAGTTCGATTTCGCTGGAAGTTTGACGATTTCTTCAGCAGAATGATGCTGCTTGATTTTGCTGGTTCTGTAAGTGGTCCTCTTTCTGCAGAACAGATTGAGCGGCTGCGTGCAGGAGCATTTGAGAACCTTGCTAACTTCAATTATTTCAGTACAATTCTCATTGATGATTCACCGTTGAAGATTGAAGTCGTCGAAGACTTCCGGGCAGATGTCGCTCAAAGAACCTTGATATATGAATTCCTGGTTCCACTTCGTCAGCCAGGGGGGTCTTCCTCGTCCAGAATTGATGGTATGCGTGAACTCGCTATCGGATCATTCGATGAATCTTTTTATTCCTATATGGAATTCTCCGAAGAACCATTCAGTGTACAAGGTATCAGGCCAGCGGATATTACAAGTGAACTCCGCAAACGGCCTGATTATACTTATTACTTTGATTTAATAGTTCCGGAACTGCTGCATATAAAGTGGAATCCTTAATCCTGCTTGTGCTTGTGATTTCTGTGCATCAGGTACATCATTGGAATCATCATGAGCGGACAGAGCAGAAGTATGAAAGGTGCGAGATTAGCTGGTAGTGCGATAATTCCGGCAGTGAAGAGCAACATAATGACGATTGGAAGAGCACAGCACAGCAGCATCAAGCTCGAATGACTGATTGGTTTTTTCATCTGTTCAGCTCCCATGAGTAAATACGATCTACCCCATTGATGTTCCTGAAAATTAGTTCGACCCGGCGAGCCGGTAAACTGATTGCTTCAAAAACCAGAATACTGCTTCTATGATGTCCTCCCGGAGGATCACCTTCTTCCGACAGGAGTGCATATTTTCTGCCTGAATCGTCGCGTAATTGCGTGATTTCTGTGAGATCAAAATCCAGATCTGCAACATGTGTGTCAAAACTGACAGAAATTTCAAATTGTTGATTATCGGAGTCACTTCGCGGAACTACAGTTATTTCTACCCCATTATAGTTGTCATTTGCCTTGTGCAATAATTGACTGTCAGTTCCAGTTTGCGATTGACCGGCTGCTGACAGACCTGTCATTCCAATCAGTAATAGTCCGGTAATCAGGATAAAGACCCGGATCAGTTTCCAGTTTGGTGAAGATAGTCGTTCCATACGACCTCCTTGTGTGTATAAATTGTGGGATTTTATGGTCCCCATCATGACAGTAAAACCAATGGCATTTGACAGAATTCCAGAAAGAATCAGCTGCAGCTGGTACCTTGCAAGTAGTACAGCAAGGCCTGAAAGACCCAGTAAGGGCAGCAGTCCTACCAGGGCGTGAGCACAGCATGCCAGCATCGCTCCGCTGGATATCGTTCCGCTGGCAGCAAGTTCTGCAGTCAGGGATTTTTTACGCATGCTGGCATGAATATAACTGAACAAACCGCTTTGTAATCCAAATCCCGTCGAGAGTAGCAGAACCCAGTACCAGACTCGACTGATTTCGCGCTGGAGGCCTGTAAGTGAATTCCTGTTTACTGCAGCGGTAACGGTAAAAAAGATCATGGATAAAGCCAGGGCAGCGATACATCCAATCAAGATGTGTTTTTTGTTTTTTGACGATAGCATACCCCAGTACCCTATTTTAGTTTGTTGAGTTTGTCAAGTTAGATTGTTATTCCCTTGCATACCCTCGGGGGGTATGCTATAATGAAGGTATGTTGGAATTTACAGATATATCGGAAGTATTCAGACTGAAAATTTCCAGGGAGCTTACAGAACAGCAAAAGTCTGATCTCCTGAATCGTCTTGGTGAACTACCGGGAGTGGAAATAGTAAATCTGGTAGGAAGTGAAATCAGGTTGAATTATTATCCTCATGCAGTTTCTGATCAGGACATTCGTGCTGCAATAATTGAAGTTGGAGCTGTGGAGAATCTCCCAAAGAAGAAAAATCCGATCGCCCGTTTTATTGATCGTCTGGCGCGGGATAATCAGGAAAGTTTTGGCGGTCGCCGAATGGATTGTTGTGATCTTCCTGGTAAGGATTGATCGACTTAAGGAGTAGTGCTAAGCCCAGAAGTATGATTGATTTAATCAGAATGATGTAGGCAAATGTGTCATTGCCTCGGTGATATGGGGTTATTTCCATATTCGGATAGAGCGGAATAGTGCTCACAAGTGAAGCCTCTGTAAACATGGGGATGCTGTCAATAATTGCTCCGCTGATATCTACTGTGGATGTCAGTCCGGATATGGTTGCCAGAGCAAGAGGTCTTCGGGCTTCTACTGCTCTGAACCGGGTAACTGCAAATTGCTGATATTGTGCCGAGGCTGTCTGGGACCATGAATTGTTTGTCAGATTCAGTAGAAGATCTGCACCATTCATGACGAAGTCCCGGTTCAGTCCGGCAAATGATCCTTCAAAGCTGATGGGAACCCCGACCGATATATCAGCTTGCGGGCTGGCTTTTAATGGAATCTTGAATAGTACTACCTCGTTGGCAGGAGTCCATGTGGCATAGACTCCCAGGATATTCCGAAAAAACCATTGTGCCGGACCAGTCTCATGGAATGGAATGTGTTCTGCGAAAGGTACGAGATGTCGCTTGCCATATCTCTGGATAATATCTCCGTTTTCCGGATCAATGAGTATAACTGCATTCCATGCCTGACCACCTGGTAATGATCGAGAGAAATAGGGACTGCCAGTCAGGACTGGTGTACTCAGATTCCGAATGAATCCGAATTTTTCTCGGTGATCTTTATAGGGTACTGGAATTGAGCTTTCGCTCCATACTACAAGGTCAATATTGTTGTTATTACCTGCTGGCTCGGAAAGTCGTTCCAGAATTTCTATGGTTCCAGTAAGGCTGTCAGGCTGCCATGGGTTGGTGTTCTGCTGTACAAGCAGCAGGCTGATACCTGCGGAAGCAGGAGGTAGACTTCCTAATCGAATGTAGCCATATGCGGTAGTCAGGCCGAATAGCACAGCAGCAATCAGGAGGCCAATTGTTGTCTGCCTGTTTCTGCGGGCAATGAATTCTGCAATTAGAGAGTTAGTGTAGATTATTATGAAGCTGAGGCCGTACACTCCAGTAAGGTCAGTAATCTGGATGAGAGGAATAACATTACTGAAGCTGTAGGCTGCGTACCCCCAGGGGAATCCAAGGTAACCTTGACCTTTCAGAAATTCGAAGGCTGTCCATGTGATCGAAAAACCAATGGGTCGAAGTGCTCCAGGGAGTCTGCGCATAAGGTGGAGCATCGGGGCCAGGGCGGTATACATGAGTGTGTATGCGAGTACTGGACCTCCAAGAGACCAGATGGCAAATGAGCCGAAATTACCAAGCCAGTAATGCATAAACAGGGTTACTGAAGCGCCAAATACAGCAAGAATCAAGAGAGAGCTGCGAATAGTTCTTGATTTGATTATGTGAATATACAGCGGAACCAGTGCTATCAGTCCGATTATAGGACTTCCGAAGTTGAACAGCTCATTCGGCTGGGCAGCAGCATACAGGGCTGCTGAGGCAATACTCAGAATAATACCGATCATAGCTCAGACAAGCAGTACAAGGTGGATCAGGTAGTAGAGAATAACCGATGCTGATGCAAGGAGAGCAATCAGAATGCTGTCTCGTCCGTAGGATGTTGCTCGTGTTGTATGTTTGTTCGCCACAATGCTGAATGCTGCAGTTGTCTTGCGGCGATACAGGAAAATAAACAGTGCAGTAGCTGCCATAACAAGGCTTCCCGCATGGGCTACTGTCAGCTGGCCATATGCCTGGGGATTGCTGCGGAAAAACTCCACGACAAATCGATTAAATGCGAATCCTATGGCATAAATCAGGAAGAGCTCGCCATGACGATGAGTACGGTCGCGTAATCTCCAGATAAGAAGAAACAGGGCGTAATTCAGCAGGGACTCGTAGATCTGCACTGGATGGAGGTATTCTCCCTGGACCTGTACAGTCCAGAAAAAGGAGCGTGAGGCAGGTATTCCGAAAACATCGCAGCCAATGCGGCCTATGGCTTGCCCAAGGATAATCCCCGGTGCAAATATGTCGGCTGCCTGCCAGAAAGAATATTGTCTTATACGACAGTACAGGACGGTTCCGATAATACCACCAAGTAATCCTCCCTGTATCGAAAGGCCACCTTCATGGAATGCAAAAATTCTCATTGGGTGGGCCAGGAAATATTCCGGTGAAAACACGATTGCATAGTACAAGCGCGCTCCGACAATTGCGGATAAAATTGCAACCAGCCCGATTGAAAGGAGCTGGTTTTCATCATATGCCTTCTGCCCTGCTATCCTGCGGACAAGAATCAAGCCGGCTGTCATGCCGAGTGCGGAGAAAAGCCCAAGAAGGGTAAGGGTGAATGGCCCGATGCTGAATAATACATTGTGCATAATGTACCATACCCTGGTACCCTATAGGCTTGTCAAGTATGTTCTTGGTAGTATCTCGGGCCTGAAATCCTGCCTGCTTGGGGCGGTTGCTACCCGAGTTTCCGGAGCCTGGATACAAAAAAAAGATTAAACAGTTCGGCTGTACAGAGTGAATTTGACATACCCTATAGGGGTATATTATCTTAACATAGGAGGCGGTAATGCACGAACACGAACACGGAGAGCATCATCACGAACAGCACACAAAGGAAAATCATGCAGGACATGACCATAAAGAGCATGCAGGCCATGATCCTGCGATGTTCAGGGCGAAGTTCTGGATTTCTCTGCTGCTGACATTCCCGGTTCTGTACTGGTCGGGGCATATCCAGCAGCTGCTTGGTTTTACTGCCCTTGAAATTCCCGGAGCTCAGTTCATACCGTCGGTACTCGGGACTTTGATTTTTCTGTATGGCGGACTGGTTTTTCTGAAGGGTGCATGGCAGGAAATCCGGGCATTGCTCCCGGGAATGATGACCCTCATTTCACTGGCTATCAGTGTGGCTTTCACTTTTTCCCTGATTGTCGAATTCGGTTTGCTGGATGCTCAGGCCCTGTGGTGGGAACTGGCTTCCCTGATCACTATTATGCTCCTGGGCCACTGGATCGAAATGCGCTCAATCAGCCAGGCGCAGGGTGCATTGCAGGAACTGGCTAAACTGCTCCCCGATACTGCAGTTCTTGTCAGCGGAGGGGAGGAGCGTGAGGTTCCGGTTCATGACTTACAGAAGGGCGACATTGTGCTTGTCCGGCCAGGGGACAGCATTCCGGTAGATGGTCGTGTGCAGAGCGGTGAGAGCAAGATCAATGAGGCAATGGTGACTGGCGAGTCCCGACCGGCTACAAGAAGCAAGGGTGATGAGGTAATCGCCGGGACAATCAATGGATCGGGTTCATTACGGATAGAGGTAAGCGGTACAGGTGAGGAAACCAGGCTATCGGGAATTATGAGACTGGTATCTGATGCCCAGCAGTCAAAGTCCCGGGTCCAGCATCTGGCAGACAGGGCAGCTCGTTGGCTGACGGCTGTTGCACTCGTATCCGGTGTGACGACGCTGATTGTCTGGCTGCTGATTGGTGCAAGTATTGATTTCGCGATTATCCGGGTAGTAACCGTGTTGGTAATTGCCTGTCCGCATGCCCTGGGTCTGGCCGTTCCCCTGGTAGTTGCCAATTCTACTAGCCTTGGTGCGAAAGCGGGTCTACTTGTGCGGGACCGGCGGGGACTGGAAGAGGCACGCCATATTGATACCGTGGTTTTTGACAAGACCGGTACGCTGACTCTCGGTGAGTTTCGGGTGGTAGAAATGCAGACTGCAGATGGTATTGCTGAGGACGTGGCCCTGTCCATCAGTGCTGCAGTAGAATCAGAATCGGAACATCCAATCGCTCGCGGAATAGTAGCAACAGCCAGGGATCGATCACTTGAGATTCCCGGGATTGAAGGATTCAACTCGATACCCGGTAAGGGAGTTTCTGCAAAGGTAGATGGAGTTGAGTATGCGGTAGGTGGTCCTGCATTACTGGATGACCATTCGGTGGAGGTTCCTGAAGTCTTGAGGAAAGCAGCTGAAAGCGCTGCCGAGCGGGGGCAGGCAGCTATCTATCTTATACAGGATAGCAGTGTGCTCGCGGTTTTTGCGGTTGCTGATGCAATCCGGGAAGAGAGCAAAGAGGTAATGCGTGAGCTGCATGATCTGAATATCCAGATTGTCATGCTTACCGGCGATGCCAGGGCAGTAGCTGAATCAGTAGCTCGTGAACTGAACATCGACACTGTGTTTTCCGAGGTGCTTCCAGAGGACAAGTCGGAAAAGATCAAGGAACTTCAGAAATCCGGAAAAAAAGTTGCCATGGTAGGAGATGGCGTGAATGACGCCCCGGCTCTCGCAATTGCAGAACTTGGTATCGCGATCGGTGCAGGAACTGATGTAGCGGTTGAGGCAGGACATATTGTTCTGGTGCGTTCTGATCCACGCGATATTCCACGCATTTTTCACCTGTCAAGGGTGACCTACAGGAAAATGGTCCAGAATTTGTGGTGGGCAGCAGGGTATAATATTGCAGCAATTCCGCTGGCAGCAGGTGCGCTTGCTGCATTCGGGATTATGCTGTCCCCGGCCGTCGGGGCAGTGTTGATGTCGGCAAGTACGGTCATTGTAGCTGTGAACGCACAGCTTATACGACGGAGTAATATATGATGCATGGAATGGGATTCGGAATGGGTTTTTTCATGATGCTCGTACCCCTGTTTGTTTTCGGTGTTGGTGGATTCACTTTGTATCGATTGTACCAGCTCAGACACCGCAGAAATGCTGGAGAGAACACTATAAACGCCGGAACTGCCGGATCTACAGAGACTGCTGTCTACCGGCTGGCAGCAAGTCGCAAAGGTGCGCTGACCGTTTCTGATGTGGTGGTAGGACTGGGAATGGATGCCCTTGCCGCTGAAAACCTGCTGCAGTCTATGGTGGATTACCAGCGGGTACGAATGGAAGTCAGTGATGCCGGAAAGGTTGTCTATGAATTTCCCGAACTGCTGCCAGATAGCGAAAAAGGAGATAAAGATGTATAAGCAAAACAGAGAAGCTAAGACAGATAATCTCCATAGAAATCATGTACTTCGGCTGTATATCTATTTACCAGCTGTATTCCTGGTGCTCATGGCCCCTGTCCTGTTCGCTCAGGGAATGATGGGCTCCGGCCGAATGATGCAGCCTGGCGAGATGATGGGCCCGGATGGAATGATGGCGGCCGAATCAGAGGCGGAATTTCTTGCTATGATGATTCCCCATCATCAGGAAGCTGTAGATCGATCGATCGAACTGCTGCAACTCACACAACGCCTGGAAATGGCAGAACTACTGGAATCTATTGTTGTTGAACAGTCAGCGGAGATCGAATTGATGAGAGCTTGGCTGGAGAGCAGGCATCCTGACACAGTAGAGAGCGACTCCTATGTACCGATGATGCGGGATTATGATGGTCTCACCCCCGAAGAAGCCGACAAGGTCTTCCTTGAGGATATGCACATGCATCATATGCATGCCGTTATGAGTTCCCGAATGCTGCTTCGGCTCGGGGATGAGGTGCATGAGGATACCCGACAGCTGGCTGAAAGTATTATCAAATCACAACTGGATGAAATCCGGTATATGCAACAGCTGTATCGTGAATGGTACTGACACAGGTGCATTGCCTCATAGGAGAGGACGTTTATGGAAATAGAATTTCAGTATTTTAATGGTTGTCCAAACTCTGAGAAAAGTTTGAAGAATCTTCAGAACCTGGTAGAGTCCAGGTATAACAACACAATCAAAATAAAAATGATTGAAGTGCCAGCACCTGAGCTGGCCGAGGAGCTACATTTTCAGGGTTCCCCAAGCATTCTCGTGAACGGATATGATCTATATTCGAAAGAGAAGCCGACTGGATATAATTATAGCTGCCGAATATATAATCTGGATGGAAAAATGACCGGAGTTCTTCCGATGGACTTCATTGAGAGTCGACTTGAAGAATTTCTGGAACAGATGGATACGGTCGGATATTAGCTGTCCGGCTGGACAGCTGTATTTCGGGGCACTACACTCAAGTTTATTATGAAACTGAAAAATATAGTATATCTTGAAGAAAAGCCGCTGCAGGCAGCTATTATGACTGCGGTCATTCATCTCGGGCTCATGGTCACCATGGGATTTTTTCTTGGAGTGGTCAGCGGTATTACCGGAGAGCTGGGTCTGCCTTATCCATCCTGGCTGGATGGTTTCTCGATAGTTGCTTCCGGTGGAATTGCTGTGTGGCTGGCATTCAGGTTCCTGTCTCCGGATTCTGTGTTCCCTGATCTCAAGCGCAGACCGGTAGCCCGGGACTGGGTCATGGCTGGTTTCTTTGCACTGCTTGCCTATTTTCTGAGTCTGTTCGCAGCAATTATGCTTGCCATGCTGCCGTTTATACCGCAGGAATCCAATGTTGAAATGCTTATGGAATTAATGCCTAAGTCAATGATTGTCAGGCTGCTGCTTATGGCAGTCTGTGTCCCGATTATTGAGGAGATTCTTTATCGTGGGGTGGTTCTGGGGCAGCTCGTCCGGAAAATGCGGCCGGGTTACGCGGTGCTTGTTTCAGCCGTAATATTCGGTGCAATCCATCTGGATCCATTTCAGTCCCTGTATACATTTTTCCTGGGACTTTTTCTTGGGTGGTTCTACCTGCGTACCCGCAATCTGCGTCTGACAATATGGATTCATGTTGTATTCAACAGTTATGGACTGTTGATATCGGAATTACAGCTGGAGCAGTATGGTGAAGAGGTGGTCCTCATGTACACTCTGATTTTTCTGCTTGTGGTTGGTATTACAGGAGCAATGGCTGTCAGCCATTTCCGGAAATTCAGTCCGGAAACGTAAAAAACCGGAAAATTTTCAGCAGTTCCTGAGCAATTTACTCGGCAATACAGTATATTATTATATATTGTATTTTTCGGGGGCTGTATGAAAGTAGTATCCCATGTGGTATTTCTTCTGTGCGTGGTTTTATTGATTTCAGGCTGTCTGAATCCTCTCGGCACTGAGCTGCAGGATTCCACCGATGCCGAACGAACCTCATTGCATGTAATACTCGGTGCTGATGAAACAGCGCGTACGATATTGCCAGCCGGTTACAGTGCTCCCGAGTTGTCCTACTCGGCTCTGCTCACCCCGGATGGCGGTGGGCCGACTATGCAGATTGACGATGTTCCTTATGACGGAATTCTGTTCAATGATATTGCCGCGGGTGATTATTTTATCGAAATCGCTGGTTTTGACGCTGACTCCCGTGCAGTCTATGCATCCGGAATGGTTCCAATTGTCCTTGTAGCGGGTGCCAATTCAATTTCTATTAACCTGTTTCCTCTGGTATCCGGGAATGGAGGCCTTGAAGTGTCGCTGACCTGGCCACCGGAATTGATTGACAGCGTCTCGGTGTACTGGAGCGATTCAGTGAGCGAACTGGATATGAGTCCACCTCTGTATATCAGTGAGAATCTTACTATCGATACCGTCCTGGGTGAATTGAGCATTAGTACTGATGATTCTGCGATTCCCTCAGGAACATGGTATCTCAGTATTAACCTGCTTCGGGGGGGAGAGGTCGCGGCGCGGATTATCGAGGCCGTGCGTATTCATGATTATCTGATTTCAGAAGCTGGATTTGTACTCCCGCCTGAACGGATTTCACAGCCGCCGGAAGCGCCGGATTCAGCACAGGTTGAACTGAGCGGCCCGGGTTATTTCAATGTCACCTGGCTTGATAATGCTATTACCGAGATCGGGTATCGTCTCTATGAAGGAACCCCAGGCAGCGGAACAATGATTTCGACTGTTTCTGCGGCAAACCAGATTTTCGGGAATATCTATGCTGTTCCAGGCACCCCATATGACTTCTACATAACAGCATATAATAATTTCGGAGAATCCGATCCGCTTGTATTCGAAGTTATGACCATTGAATCGTTCAGCAGCTATCTGATTACCGGAGCCCCTGTGCTCTTCGAGGAATGGGCTCCTCTGGATGTACTTATGGACTGGGAACCCGCCCCCGGGGCTGACAGCTATAATCTGTATTTATCGCAGAATGAATCACTCGTACAGACAAATGATCCCTCAGCATTTATTGCAAGCTACGGCTCGGGTGCTGTTGATCCTTCGCTCTACGCAGCAATTATTCCGGGAGAGCAGTGGTTCTGGTCAGTCGAGGCAGTGAACGCCTATGGATCAATATCAACAGGATTTGCTGAATCATTCACAATTCGGGAGGCGATTTATATAGATAATCTGATTGGTGACGATGCGAACAATGCGACAGCCGGGTCTCCTCTGTACTCTATAACTGAAGGTGTGGCCCAGGCACGTGATGGCGAGACGGTTACGGTTCTTGACGGGGATTATCTGTACAGTGAATACGGGCTGGTCATTGACAAGGACATTGTCCTGCAGGCAGAAAGCTCGGCCGAGATTGACAACACCAATTTTGATACCGGTCCTACTATCACCATGAGTCGGGGAACTCTGCGGAATTTCAGTATTCAGCCCGCAGAATCAGATCCGGATCCGCGGGTAAGTATCCGGATTACCGACACCCAGGGGCCGGTACTGCTTGAGAATCTTCGGGTTGTGGTGGATGATTTCGGCATTGAATTGCCTGACAACGGAAATTATCAGCATGAAATAGTAATTCGTAATAACCGCTTTATTGCCTATGAAGGCAGTACGTCCTTCTATGCCGGCAGCGGCAGCTATGCAGAACCAATCGTTTTTGATTCAAACCAGATACAGATTCTGAATATTATCGGTGAGGATTCACCCGTCTATGGAGTATATCGCCGTGACAATGCAGACATATATGTGACGAATAATGTCATTGAAAATCGACTGCACACCAGCGGTGCCAATAGTTTCTATGCTGTGTATGTTGAAGGACCGGGACCGGCATATGTTCTGCATAATAGCTTTATAAACCGGAATGAGTTCATGCAGGCACGCCTGATCGAGCATGGTCCCGATACCGATCTCTATGTGACGAATAATATTTTTTACGGAAACGGGATATCAAGCGAACTGGCATATTCATCCAGTCTGGACACCAGTCCTGCTGAATGGAACAACAATATCTTTTTCGGTCTGAATATGATGATGACCGCGGTAAATCAGTGGTCCAGCATGACAGGTTTAAATGCAGAAACATGGGCAGAGAACAATGTTTTTGTTGATCCCGCTCTGGATGTTCAGGATGTCGCGGCAAATCCACAGCCGGACTGGTATGCGCCGACACTCATGTCTCCGGATGCCCTCACGATTGGCGGATCGACGATATGGCTCAACGATGTGCCGGAGGACCGGCTGGGAGCAGTCCGCAGTGCGCCAGTCAGCATTGGCCCCTTCCAGGTCGAGCAGAACACGGCAGCCTCTGCTGCGGTATACGTGGCTCATCCGGCAGAGGGAGGAAATGATCTTAACCTCGGCACGGAAGAGTATCCCCTGGCTACCATTACCGCAGCAATCGCCCGGGTTGAAGCAATGGGTACCGTATTTGTCGGACCCGGTCTGTTCGTGGAAACAGTGCTGGTGAACAAGGAAATTACACTCGAAGGCAGCGGAGATGACACCATTCTGCGGGCGTCTCCCGGCGATGGAACAAGCCTGAATCTTACTGCTGCGGGGGCAACCGCCAGATACCTGCAGGTTCGACCGGGCGATACCGGTACAAGGGCTGCAGTAAGACTGGGGAATCAGAATACAACAATAGAATACAGTCTGATTACCGAGGATCCTAATGAACCGAACGGCACTACGCTGCGGGGTATAACCGCTGTCAGCGCCGGTGCACACATCAGGAATAACCGGATTGTACTTGCGGACACTACCCATGAAATGTCGACCCGCTATGCAATCAACCCCACCGAGGCTGCGGCGGTTGATAATCCGGGGATTATTGAAGGAAACCACATCTATTTCGGCAATGCACCGGGAGCATTTGTAATCGGTATTCAGGCAAACGATTACTACATAATCCGTAACAATGTAATTCAACAGGGTGGTACGGGAACCGGAGCAACCTTCAATGGCATTCGGGTAATACTAACCGACAATAATTCCTACCAGATACTGCATAATACCATTGTGAACACCAATGCCGAGCTGAACACGGTCAGGTTGATAACCATAGATAATTTGGTTAATCCGGTAATCAGCAACAATGTGCTTCTTTCGAGCGGGAACGGTACTGCTGTGCATGTGTCCGGCGCCGGGCAGGAGCCCAGCGAGCTGCACAATAACCTCATGTGGGGAGCCACATTACTGTATGACGGTTTTGCTGACATAAATACTCTCGTGGGTCTGAATGACCTGCCATATGCCCAGGATAACGTCAACATTGATCCTCAGCTGTTGGAGGGAATCCTTGGTGGAAATGACTGGTGGGCACCATCGCTCAACTCTCCCGTCGGATTGACTGAAGGCGGCACCGATGCATGGCTCGGGGTGGTGCCGGAGGATATCCTCGGGAACCCGAGAAGTGTCCCGGTCTCGATTGGAGCATACGAAGTAGATTAATCTATAGGTGAATCGCGAGGGGGAGGCCTGCATGTTTTATAGGAGTTGTACCGGGTATTCTTCCATTATCTTATCCCGGCTGGCGAGGATCATGTTTTCAGTTATAGCCTGGGAAATAATGAGCCGGTCGAAGGGGTCTCTGTGAATCAGTGGGAGGCTTGCAACTGATGGAGCATGGCTCCAGCTGATTGGTAATGGAAGGAATCCCTGTTTCCTGAGAATAGTCAGGTAGTTGTCAGGTATCGAAATCTTTCCAAGACTTGATTTAATTGCAATCTCCCAGACACTCGCGCTGCTCAGAAAACAGTTGTTTTTCGGTACTGCAAATTCACTGGCCCATTGTTCAGGCAATTCAGGGCTATCGGAAAGCCACCAGATAATAGCATGGGTGTCCAGAAGAATTTCCATTTCTATGCTTCCATACCAAATGCTGCCGCAATGTCTGCAGGGAGTTCGTCAAAGTCATCTTCAACCCTGATTTTATCCCGTAAGGCCCCTGGCTTCTGGGAGATTGTATTATCCTGATAGGGCATAATAACCGCGACAGGCTTCCCTGCTCTTTTCAATATAACTTCCTCACCCTCGATAACCTTTTCAATAATGGCAGAAAGATGGGCCTTTGCATACGTAATAGTGTTGACAACCATATTGACTCCTGACCATGCCAGATCTGGTCTTTTAAATCTAGTATCTGAGAGTTCAGAAGTCAATCGTGTAATATAAAATAGGGAGCTTTTTGATTTTCATTTTATGGATGAGTATTCACGAAATCCGGAACATCGGTGATTATGTATTCGCCTTTGTTGATTCCCAGGGCAGCAGCAAAGGAATGAAACCAGAAGTCGTTTCGCAACAGGATGGCGATCTGATGATCATGGAACTGATAGTTGATAATGGATATTCGATACGTATCTTCAGCATTCTGGTCAGGCTTGAGAAGTCTTGCAGCTACCTGGAATGCATCATAGGAATTTCGGTCAAGACCTATTATACGGCCGTTTCGGATCAGATGCATTGCTTCAAAGTCTCCCGACCATTCAGTGTTTGGTATGCGGGTATTCCAGTTCCAGTCACGTTGAATTATTACCAGATTGTGTTCCAATGAAACCGTGTGTTCCCTGTTGTTTATGACGTCCTCAAGGATCTGCAGGTACTCTTCTATTCCATGGGTAGAAAAATTCCATCCACCTGTTTCAGCTGTTAGATAAACCGGCACAATCAAAATCAACAGGATCAGAATTACAACACTTACTTTCCGCATGCAGGAAATTGTAGTTCCAAGCCGGCATAGATGCAAATCAATCCTGGAGTAACAGCAATTCTGGATGTGCACCTGTACATGCTGATTATATATACTTATATCACAATACTTTGACAATTCGTGACTACAGATATATTATTGCAGTATGATCAGGCGTTTAATGAAAGACACTGTAATTCAGGCCAGTCAGCAGTTTCCGGTTGTCGTTTTGACTGGCGCACGACAGACAGGTAAAACCACCCTGTTGCGGGATTGTTTCCCCGACTACTCATATGTAAGTCTGGATCTGCCTTCATTGGCTGCACAGGCAGAAGAGGATCCCGAGTTGTTTTTCGCTTCTTGTCGCCCGCCGGCCATCATTGATGAAGTACAGTATGCACCGGCTCTGTTCAGGCATCTGAAACAGCAGGTCGATAAGCAGCGTCACAGTATGGGCAGCTGGATTTTGACGGGAAGTCAGCGATTTAATCTTATGAAAGGGGTCAGTGAGAGTCTTGCTGGCAGGGCTGCTATACTTGAGCTGGAAGGCCTGGCATGGAAAGAGCTGCGTGACCTTGATGTTTCTATCCTGTCCTACCTGGATCGCGGTAGCTTTCCGGAGCTGTACCGGCAAAGAGAACTCGATGCGAATATGTATTACTCCAGCTATATGGCAACATATCTCGAACGCGATGTCCGCCAGATCCTGAATGTAGGATCCCTCCGGGATTTTGACCGCTTTATTCGCTTGTTGGCTACGAGAAATGCCCAGCAACTGGATAAATCCGCCGTGGGAACTGCTGTAGGCGTCAGCGCAAAAACAATCAGTGCCTGGATCTCCATTCTGGAGGCCTCCGGTCAGATCAGCCTGCTCGAACCCTGGTTCGGAAATGTCGGCAAACGTATTGTAAAAACACCGAAAATCTATTTTAACGACACCGGTCTGTTATGCTGGTTGCTCGGATTGAATGAAACAAAATGGGAGAACAGCCCGTTTATGGGATCACTCTGGGAAACCCTGGTCTATTCAGAGTTCCGCAAGCTGCTGGGTATGCAGGGACGTAAAGGCCAAATCTATTACTATCGTGACAACCAGGGACTCGAGGTAGATTTCCTGCTTCCCGGAAGCCCCTTTACCGCGGTGGAAGTAAAATCTGCATCGGAAATCAAGACTCGAAATCTTGAAAACCTCTACCGTTTTGCACGCATTGCGTCACAGTCCGCCGAGCCAGGTCTGCAGAACCTGCAGCTGGTATGTATACGCCGGTCGGAAATTCAAAACACCCTTCGCACCGCGGATCAACCCGATATCGCTTTGTCGGGAATTTCCGATATTGAAAATTTATGATTTTCAAAGAGCTTTTAAATGAAACAGTTGCTATATAACGTGCTCGAGAAATTTTATCCTCCAGATTGTCTTGAGTAGTAGGAAGATGGCACCATCTATCACGGCCAAGCTTTTTCTCTGTAACACATTACAGGCATAATTTATGTCAAAGGCTTCTGTCTTTAATAGTCCCGGGCCTTGGTCAGATTCTCAGTCGTCAAATACTTGCTGGAGAGGGAAATCTACCAATACGCTATAATCCTGTAGAAAATGAATCTTATCTTCTGGTCGAACCCAACGTAGGACGAATGTCTTCACTAGACGAGAATTTCAATGCAGTCCCTGGAACCCGAATTACACTGACCAATCGACTTGCTCCTCCAAGCGCCGATGGCCCCTTTCTGCATACTGTGGAGGCACGTCAGGTTTCCCGTGTCGGTCTCCCGAAAGCTTCTGATGCCTTGAAACTCATTCTTGGGCGGATGATAGAAACTATCTTTATGGGAATAAAGGCAAGGTTTCAAACTGCATCAATGCTGGAGCCTGTTTACAAAGGTTCATATGACCTGTCATCTACCCAACAAAATAGGTATGCGCGCTTTTGACCAAGGCGTCCCTGGCGGTGTTAACAAATCTAACCACATTACAGAAATAGAGGAGATCTCCATCTTCGAACAGCAGTTTTCCCTCACACATAGCCCCGTTCCCGTGACTCAATGCATTTTCGATTTTAATTTCTGCAACATCAGGTCGCACTGACAATTGTTGAGGCAGGTCGTCATATGAAATTACTTTATTTGTACCGACAGTAGCCCAAACAAAGTCCTCGCGTATATGCTGTCTGGCTGCCTTGAAATCCTTTTCCGCCAATGCAATGGTCAAATCAATTACGCGCTCCATTTTCGGAGCGTTTCCGCAGTGAAACATGACTTCTTTTATCATATACCCTCCTGCAATCAAATATACTTCATGTATCTGCCCATATCCTGATGACCTGCGGGTATTCCACAATTCCTCCAAGTGGTAGACCGGCTTTATCACATTGACTGTGCTTGATCTGAAAATCATGGTGTATAATGAAGCTATGAAAATACTACGTTTTACAAGCGGTGATGAGGTGTCGCGATCAGTGCGAATGGTGCAGACGGTGTATATTCTGGTGTTCCTCGGCATGGCTGGGATCGGAGCCTTGTGGGTGCTGTCAGCTGAAGTGCTGCAGCCTGATATTGATCCCCTGCTTCAGGTCATTGCAGTGACTATCCTGCTGGCCCTGTTGAGTTTTACTGCGGGACTGCTGACTCACGACTATTCCTGGACTGATAGATTATGGAGTACCGCTCCGGTAGGATTAGCCTGGATCTATGTCATTGCCGCCGACTGGGACACCCGCGTGCTTGTGGCCGCTGTGCTGGTTACTCTCTGGGGCGCCCGGCTGACGTTTAACTTTGCCCGTCGCGGGGGTTATTCCGGCATGGAAGACTATCGCTGGGCAATCCTGCATTCGCACATCCGCAATCCCCTGGCATGGCAGCTGTTCAACCTGGTGTTCATTGCAGGATTCCAGCACCTGCTATTTATCGGTTTCACCCTTCCGCTTTATGTACTCTACCTGGAGCGCGGCAGCGAACCGGGGCTTGGTTTCTGGCTTGGCTGCGCTGCGCTTCTGTATTTCCTCATGCTGGAAACAATAGCCGATCAGCAGCAGTGGGAGTTCCAGAAACGAAAAAGCGCAGCAAAAGTCGATGCAGAGTCTGCGCAGACAGAGGTTTCAGAAGCAGTCGATCCCAGCACCGACGAGGACCTGCGCCGTGGCTTCCTGAGTACCGGTCTGTTCCGCTGGTCGCGGCATCCCAATTACCTGGGCGAACTCGGTGTCTGGTGGAGTGTGTACTTCCTGGGAGCTATTGCCGCCGGAAGCCTCCTGCATTGGAGCATAGTCGGTCCGGCTTTGCTGAGCTGCCTTTTCGTCGGCTCGACACGCTTCACGGAAAAAATATCAGCATCAAAATATCCCGGGTACCGGGAGTATCAGAAAACAACCTGGCCGATTCTGCCCAGACCCTGGTAGAGTGCCGGAACCCGTTTGTACATGCCGCTAATGATCGCCTTTCTACAGAGTGCTGACCTGCAGCCCGCATAGGCGGGCAAACTGAGCCTGGCGCGTATCGCCGGTAATAAATAATGTACAGTGATTATACACCGCAGCCGCAACATGCATAATATCCAGGCTGCGTGCAAGCGTATCGCTGGTGAAATTCCGGCTGAATTCCATAGCGCTCTGGAATACCGCTGACCAGTCAAGCGCAGTCCGGTGCAGACGACCCTCTGCACAGTCAAGCTCCAGATAATGTTCAGCAGCAGTACGTTGAATGCTGTTGATACCACCGCGTCCCTCGAGAGCATGAAAGGTGTTACGGATCTCAAGCTCCTGCAGCCTGTTGATGTGAATCACCGAATGCTGCTGTATTAGATCTATTGCCATATTTGAATTTGGTTCGCGAATATACAGCTTGATCAATACTCCGGAATCTACATACACGCTCACGTATTACCTCTGTCGTCATAGAGCAGCTGCGAAGCTGATTGTGAAACTGGTCCATCCGGGAACACCTGCTCCAGCCGTCCGGCGACATCAGGCCAGGGTGACGCCTCGGCAGCTTCATACTCCGGCACAATCCTCGCTATCAACTTGCCGCGCCTCCGTACTTCCAGCACTTCACCAGCTTCCACTTCGTGTAGATACTGACCCAGATGATGTTGTAGATTCCGAACGTTAACCGTCTTCATGTCTAACATTATGTATTACAATGGTGGATTGTGCAATCTCCAGCTCGATGTTCTAAATGAAAGCCATGCCCTATCTTGACTGCAAATACCAAAGCATCTATTATATATGTGTGCACATACTGCACAGGGGGTGCTGATGAATATTACATTGTCGGCAGATGAGCGCTTGATCAGCAAGTCCCGGGAGTATGCCCGGCGGCACAATACCTCGCTGAATCAGCTGATTCGTGACTACCTGCAACAGATTACCAATACTACTGACCTGCACAGCGCTGCTCAGGAATTTGAGAAGCTCTGTTTCGAGCAGGCCGGAAAATCGCCGGATCAGTATCGATTTTCGCGTGAAGCTGAGTATCAACGGGGCAGCAGAAGTCAGGAGCGCTGATGGCAAAGTATTTTATTGATACTAATATTCTGATTTATGCCAATGATCAACGGGATCCAGTCAAGCAGAAGACTGCCGCTCATCTCATAAGCCGGCTCATGATCAGCGGCGAAGGCGTGCTATCCACCCAGGTCCTGCAGGAGTACGCCAATGTGGCGCTGACCAAACTGGGACAGAATGAAGAAGTGGTACTGCGTCAGCTGCATCTGCTGGAGCAAATGGAAGTAGTGCGTCAGACCCCATCCATGATACGCCGTGCGGTTGAAATCAAAAAGACGTATAACATCAACTTCTGGGACGCGTGTATTGTCAGCAATGCCGAGTACGCACAATGCGATACGATTTACTCGGAAGACCTTAACACCGGACAGTACTATTCGGGAATCAGTATCCGGAATTCTTTGACTGAAAGCTGGTAGTAATTCCTGTTGTTTTCTATCGAGCTTTTTGCAATTTCCTCTATCTGTTTTGCCATTTTGCAGAAGAGGCTCTGCGGGCATCAGAAAGCGCATTGCTCAGCTCACCTGGCAGTAAATGTACATCCACATAAATTCCTGAAAAAGGGGAGCTGTCAGGTTGTTCCGGAGACAAGCGGAATTGACTGCCATCAGCCCGCCGAATAATTACTGCGCCTTCGTTCTGGGCTCTGTCCAATACTGCGGCAAATGTCTTTCTCGCTTCTGAATAGGTAACAACAAGCATTCTTATACCTCCACAACAGAAATGTTCCGCTTTCCTGCAAGCTTTGCCATATGAGCATCCAGCGTGAGCAATGGTATATTATAGCGTTCAGCACAAGACAGGTAATATGCATCGTATGCATATATGTTGAATGTGTCGGCCATGAGAAGTGCGGCAGGAATATCTACTGTTAACTCTCTCATTGGTATCCGCATATATGCGTGATATACCGCAACTGCATCCGTTGATGATATCCTGGACCGCTTGAGCATTGCAGATAAAGCATTGCCGATTTCAAATTGCAGACATCCTGGTGCTGCAATTGCACAACCTTGAGTAAGGGCGATGATCTTCTCCCGCTCAGGTTCATTCATCAGTACAGCAAGTATAGCAGATGCATCCGCTACCATATCCATGGTACAATTGTACAACTCATTCTGGAATAAATCAATGTGATTCTGATTAAACCGTTGAGACCACCGCGGCTGATGCATCGTTCCACGTACACTCCAACAGTACATGCTTGCATCAATCCGGTTTTAGTTTTAGTATTTTTTGTTCAGACCATAGATCCGCCGCCTCCACCTAAAACGCCCCCGGCGTACAGGTTGTGGGCGTTGGTGTATCAGGAGAGCTCTATATGCCAATAAAAATCCTCGACGCCTTACCTGCCAGAGAGCATCTGGAGCGAGAGAATATATTCGTAATGACCGATGAGCGTGCAGAGCATCAGGACATTCGTCCGCTAAAAATTGCGATCGTCAATCTTATGCCAACCAAAATAGCGACCGAGACTCAATTGCTGCGGCTGCTCAGTAACACTCCCTTGCAGGTTGATATCGATCTCGTGCATACAAGTTCGCATGAATCCAAAAATACCGATCCGGAGCATCTGGATCGATTCTATACCTCGTTCGAACATATCCGTAGTAATCGCTATGACGGAATGATAATTACCGGGGCTCCTGTTGAGACCATTCCATTTGAAGATGTTGATTACTGGGACGAGCTGGCGGCTATTATGGATTACACCCGCAGCAATGTCTGTTCTACGCTGCATATCTGCTGGGGAGCGCAGGCCGGCTTGTATCATCATTACGGCATCGAGAAATATCTTCTGCCGGAGAAAATCTTTGGTGTTTATATGCACCAGCGCCATGTCGACCATATGCCGCTGTTTCGCGGGTTTGATGAATGGTTTCCTATACCTCATTCACGCTACACGGATGTCCGCCAGCAGGATATCGAGGCAATACCGGAACTGCAGCTGATTGCCACCTCGAAGCAGGCAGGCGTGGGAATTGTTTCGGCACATGAGGGACGCCAGATATTTATTACCGGTCACCTTGAGTATGATGCCGATACCCTGGCGCAGGAGTATCAGCGAGATATCGACAAGGGACTCGAGATCAAGGTTCCCGAGCAATATTTCCCTAACGATGATCCTGGCAATGCTCCGATTGCGACCTGGCGTGCCCATGCCCACCTGCTCTTTGTGAACTGGCTGAACTACTATGTCTACCAGGCAACACCCTTTGATCTTGCTGATCTGCCGCCGATAGAGGGATAGGTGCAGTCTATTTTCAGTAGAGAAACCCGAACAGGTACAGTGGGATCTCGTATTTGGAGCCGTAAAGGATGTCGTCCTTTACGAGGTATGCCTGCCCGAGTTGTTCCTGTATCTGTTTGGTGGATTTGTTTCTGCCCCCGATCTCGAACCATGTGCCGTTGACACAAAAATCACCGATAGTACTGTAGAACACGCGGTGGCCGGAATTCCTCAGCATGTTCAGAAAGAATATTTCGCGAATGGATCCGGTGTGTGCTTGATATCCGGTGTTGTTCATCACAGCCTGGTAGAGATTAGGGTTTTCAAGAAATATTTTCTCCCGCTGTTTTAAAGCGTTGCTGCCCGATTTCTCACTGGCTATGAGGGACAGCAGTCCACTGTCCTCCATTATAGACAGATAAGTCTGCACCGTTCGGTTATCCAGTCCAATATTCCTGGATATACTGTTCCGATTGAGTTCCCCGGGAGGAATGCTGGCTACATATGCCAGAATTTTCTTGAAATAAATCAGGTTTTCGGTTTTGAGCCGGTAATAGTTAGGAATATCCTCGTAGATAGTCTTTTCGATTACCCGGAACAGTTTTTGACTGTACGAGGCGATATCCTCCATAAAAAACGGGTAGTATCCATGCTGCAGGTAATCCCTGAAATGCCCGCGCAGTTTATTAATACCACCGATATGCTGTTCATACCTGGACGCATGCTGAAGCAGATCGTCATAGGAAATTGGATCGATTCTGGCGATTCCTCGAAACCACAGGTATTCACGGAACGACAAACCATGCATTTGCAATAGTACGCTGCGCCGGGACAAATCGTGACTGCCATGGATTAGATCAATGCTGGAACTCCCGGAAAATACAATTGAGATATCCGGGTAGGAGTCATAGATGTTCTTCAGCTCCTGGTTCCAGTTCTGGTATTTATGTATCTCATCCAGAAAAAAATAGCGGACCCCGTTTGTTTCATATTGCTCATGTACAAAATCGATCAACCCATGCTGTGCGAAGTAGATGTGATCAAGTGAAGCATATATGCATGAATCAATATCGGTGATCTGTTCCTTGATGTACTGTAGCATCAGGGTTGTCTTTCCGGTGCCCCGTGGTCCAATGAGGCCTGTCAATCGATTGTGGAGATTAAACTCTGGGTACAGATAGCGATGCAGTTCACAGCTAGTGCTTGCCAGCAGTCGCTTGTAGGTGGCGGTAATGGTCTGCGTCATTGGACTACACTCCAGTTATTATGTAGTATAATTGGAGTGTAGTCTAATTGCAAGGCGAAGATGAACCCTGCAGCTGGATAATCCAGCCGTGGGAACTGCGGTAGGCATCAGCGCAAAAACAATCAGTGCATAGATCTCCATTCTGGAGCATCCGTTCAGATCAGCCTGCTGCACCACTGGCGAGTGCAAGTACTGTAGTGTTCTTGTACGCCTGGCACGGACACTCTCCGGTCAGCAGATACATCCGCTTGAGGTGAGTTTTATGTACCCCGAGCCGGAATCACGCATCGAGTATGAACGCATCTTCAACTGCCCGGTGCGCTTCGGGCAGAAAGCAAATTCCATGACGGTTCATACGCGAATGGGCCGTCTGCCTGTGCGTATGGCCAACCCGATCCTGCTGGAGCAGTTCGAGAACTATGCCCGGGATGTACTGGCCAAAATGGAAGGAGACAATACTGTGAGCCAGTCGGCAGGCAAAATCATTCTGGCACATCTGGATGATCAGTCCCTGAGTATCAAAAAGGTAGCCCGCGAGATGAATGTCAGTGTACGGACTCTGCAGAAACGTCTGGAAGGTGAGGGCCTGGATTTCAGCGCTCTACTGCGTGACATCCGCCGGCAGCTGGCCAGAAAATACCTCGGTGAGAACTACAGTGTGGAACAGATCACCTACCTACTGGGCTTCTCCGAACCGAGTGTCTTTCGCAAATCCTTCAAGAAGTGGGAAGGGATTACACCGAGGGAGTATCGAAAAAAAACCGGGGCGGGGCCCCGGCTAAATTATTGATAAGAGGAGTACCAACTTAGAATGCGTATGCTGCTCCAAGATTTATACCAAATCCGGTAAAAATATGGCTCTGATTCCCGATTGTCTGGGTAATACCGGACGAGCGGAAACCTGCCGTCACACCAATCTTTTCGCTCAATGCATGCATGTAGCCAAGTTCAGCATAGCCTCCCATACCAATATCATTGATGTTCTCATCTGTGGCCATAAAAAGACCGGCTGCGAGGTCAATATAAAGCCAGTCAAGACTCAAACGACCCATTGCCAGAACGGGTATGTAGCCAATGGTCATTCCATCTTTGATCGAAAGCACATTCGACAGGTACCCGGTGGTAAGACCCACAGCTACCTCCGCCATTCCGAAATCTTCAATTTCGAAGGTAACGTCTTTCAACTGATACAGGGCGAACAACTGAATAGGGAAACCGATGTAGGACACATCACCTAAAGCATCGTAAGCATCTTTTTCACTGTTCAGGGTGTACTGAACTCCAACCCCACCACCAGCAACGATCTGTGCAAATGCTCCCCCTGTTGATAGCACCAGAACAAGCAGCACAAGTAGTAATTTTTTCATATAAACCTCCAGATGTTTATTGGATCATCTGATCCGTCGCTACGAACTTACATCTACAGGTCTTAAATCAATCTTAAAAAAATCTGGTATTTTCTAATCAGGTACTCCCGTCATTATTTCTGTTTTTAATAATAATAGTGATTAGATTGATGCAGAATCTTAATCCTGTCAGGCATATATCATCAGTGAAATGTTGCATTTTCCAAATACATCATCGAAACTTGAAAATATGTCTACTAATCAACGCGACCGGCTTCAACAACTGGAGCAACTGCTGCTGCACACCAGCCGCGGTTATACCCAGGCAGAGCTCGTCAAACGCTTGGGTGCCAGTAAGCCCACAATACATAGAGATATTCAGAAGCTATCCGGTGAATGTCCCTTACTTGAAGAGGAAGGAAAGCGCTACCGCATAGATCCTTCCGGATATCTACACAATGTTCGTCTGAGCATGCATGAGCTGGAAGCACTGCACCTGTCTGCGCGGCTCTTTGCCCGGGTTATGAAGTTTCCGTTTCCGCATGCATCCGCCGCGCTGCGGAAGCTGGCGGATGCCCAGAGCAGGGTCAGCAAGGCCCTTGCTGATCAGATTCTGCAGACAGCTGAGGATATTGACTGTTTTGAAAGTCCTATTGATTACTCGCGTTACCGCGAAATAATCGAGCTCATTGGCCGTGCAATGAGCGAATCCCGTCCGCTTGAGGTGAGCCACTACTCGGCAAAAAAACAGATTGAGCAGCAGTTTACCCTGTACCCGATTACCCTCGAGCCCCACCACGAAGGCCGCGCTGTACACCTACTGGCCTGGGATATTTCGACGCACACCGAGCAGTTCCGCACAATTAAAATCGAACGGATTTCGGATGCCAGACTCCTGCCTCCAGAACCCGATATTCGCAAGCGCATACCCGAAGAAGAGATGAGAAAGCGTTTGAAACAAGCCTGGGGAATCTGGAGCAGTGATGAAGCACCCCACGAAGTACGACTTCTGTTTGATTCCACCGTTGCTCTGCGGGTCAAGGAAACCCACTGGCACCACAGCATGAGCGTTATCGATTTACCCGACGGTAAGCTTGGCTTTACCGTCCAGGTTGCCGAACCCCGCGAAATGTACCCCTGGATCCGCGGCTGGGGCCCCGCCGTACAGGTCCTGGAGCCAGCCTGGCTGCGCGAGCAGCATATAGCCGACTGCCGGGCTATGGCGGAGATGTATGGGGAAAACGAGTGATATTTGTGCTGATATGCTAAAAAACTGGAATAAATCCGGAAATTGTTTCATTAGGTGAAACTGGGGGATGGTAGAATAGTAATATGGAGGGAGAGCAAATTTCAAATGAGTTCTGATTATATCGCACATGTTAAGCAAGATGCCCATGGTAAGTGGGAAGCCCCTCATGATCTCTATTCTCATCTTGTGGAGGTTGCTAAACGTGCTTCAGATTATGCCTCTGGTTTTGGCAATCCCGATTGGGCAAACGTTGCTGGTTTGTGGCATGATTTGGGGAAGTATAAACCAAGCTTCCAAAGCTATATCCGGACAGCGTCCGGGTATATGGGTGAGATAAACAACGAGGGAGGGGTGGGAAAAGTAGACCACTCAATTGTCGGAGCGATACTGGCAAAGCAGAAGTACGGAGATTCCGGCATTTGCTTTGCAAAGGTTCTTGCATATTTAATAGCAGGGCATCATGCGGGTCTGCCAGATTTTGATCATACTGCTGGTATTGGTGGTGCGCTTTCCATGCGCTGGAGAGAAGAAAAACATCTGAAAGAGGCAATGCACTCCGAAATACCTTCTGAAATCATCAGCGTGGATCTACCTGCGTCAATGCCTTGTAAGCTTGAAGCAGGGCCGGAGACTGAAGCATTGATGGAGGAGAATCTCCATTTGTGGATTCGTATGCTTTTCTCTTGCTTGGTGGACGCGGATTTCCTCGATACTGAAGCCTATATGAGTCCTGAATCCGCTGATCAGAGAGGCTCTATTACCATCAGTATGCAAAGTTTAAAGCTGAGAATTGATGATTATCTGTCTCAGCTCACAGGATCTTCGGATTCAAGCAAAGTGAATCAAATTCGCGCCTCAATATTGCGGCAATGTCGAGATAATGCAGGAAAACAACCAGGAGTTTTTTCTCTAACAGTTCCAACAGGTGGAGGAAAAACCCTGTCGGGAATGGCGTTCGCACTGGAGCATGCACTTAAGCATGGCAAGCAACGCATTATAGTTGCTATTCCATATACTAGTATAATTGAACAGACTGCCGAACAGTATCGGAAGGTGTTTGGAGCAGATGCCGTAATCGAGCACCACTCGAACTTGAATCCGGACACAGAGACAAGTGTAGCAAGACTCGCCAGTGAAAACTGGGATGCCCCCATTATTGTAACTACAAATGTACAGCTATTCGAATCACTTTTTGCTGCTCGCACCTCGGCGTGTCGGAAACTGCATAACATAGTGAATTCGGTGATTCTTCTTGATGAAGCACAAATGCTGCCTCCGCAATATTTGCAGCCAATCATCTCCAGTATGCGAGGACTGGTAAAGATGTTTGGTTGCTCAATTGTATTGTCAACGGCAACACAACCTGTTCTTTCCGGCACAATCGATTTGGGCATGGAAGTGCTTAATGGATTTGATCCAGCTGAAGTATCAGAAATAATCGATAAACCCGATATGTTGAGTAGTCAGCTGCAAAGGGTTCAGATAACAACACTGAAGCAGGATGATGGAAAATCCAGTTGGCAGGAGATAGCGGATGCAATGCTTGAACACGATCAGGTTCTGACAATAGTTAATTCACGACGTGATTGCAGGCAATTATTTGATTTGTTGCCTGAAGGCACTATTCACCTTTCGGCATTGATGTGTCCTGAACATCGTTCTGAGGTAATTCATTTCATCAAGGGAAAGTTGAAGCAGAAAGAATCATTACGTGTTGTCAGTACTCAACTTGTAGAGGCTGGTGTGGATATTGATTTTCCTGTCGTATTTCGAGCAATGGCTGGGTTCGACTCTATTGCTCAGGCGGCAGGTCGGTGTAATCGGGAAGGTAAGTTGAAACAACTTGGAAAGGTTTACATTTTTCGGCCGGAGCATGACGCCCCACCGGGATTGTTGAGGAAGGGGCAGTACGCAGGGGAGGATGTATTACAAGCCTTTCCGGAAACCGCGACAAGCCTTGATCCAGAAATATTCCGAAGCTATTTTAATCAGTTTTATACGCGACTCAGCAGCTTTGATGAAAAAGGAATCATGAATTTGCTTGCTGGTGACCGCTCCCGAGATTTCTGCTTTCAGTTTCGCACTGCAGCCAGGGAGTTTCGTCTCATCGATAGTTCTGAACAACGTTCTATTGCTGTATGGCATAAACATGGGGCGAACCTTATCGAACAATTGGAATTATATGGACCAAACCGACAGCTGATGCGTAAAATCCAACGATTTACCATCTCGGTTCCGAATCCCATTGCTCAAAAACTCGAGTCACAGGGTTCAATCCGTAATGTGCATGGGATGGATGGCTTGTATGTGCAAAATGCTACGAAACTGTACAGTGAAATATATGGATTGAATATGGACGGCCCGCAACTGACAGCAGCGGATTGTGTCTGCTAACAAAGGAGGTAGTGTTGGACCATTTTTACAAGACCTTTTGCCTTGAGGTAGAGGGAGAGTATGCATGTTTTACCAGACCCGAAATGAAGGTCGAGCGGGTGAGTTATGATGTAATTACTCCTTCTGCAGCACGGGGGATATTTGAAGCTATTCTCTGGAAACCTGCAATTTCATGGCAAATCAAGAGAATAGAGGTGCTGAATCCGGTCAGGTGGACATCTGTACGCCGAAATGAAGTAGGTTCTTATATCAGCCCGCGTACAGATGGAGTGTTTATCGAAGATACGCGTCAACAACGAGCTGGACTCTTGTTACGCGATGTGCGGTATCGACTATATGCAGAGCTGCGCTTTACTCCTGGTCACGGAGAAGACAGAAAGGACGAGAATCCTGCTAAGTACAATGCAATGTTCGAGCGAAGGGCGCAAAAGGGGCAGTGCTTTAACCAGCCGTATCTTGGCTGCAGGGAATTTAGCTGTCGCTTTAAACTCATTGACAATGACGATTCCGATAGAACTAAACCTGTTCTGGAGGACATGGATCTTGGGTTCATGCTGTACGATATGCAGTTTCCCAATCCCAGCGATGAGGATCAGGAAATCCGGCCTGCCTTTTACCGACCGATTATGAAACAAGGCGTAATCGAAGTCCCAGCATGGAACAGTGGAGAGGTATATCTATGATTATCCAGGCACTGTATGAATATTATCAGAGAAAAGCGACTGACCCAAACAGCAAAATTGCTCCAGAAGGGTTTGAGTGGAAGCAAATACCTTTTTTGATCGTTCTTGATATGCAAGGTAATCTGATTCGATTTGAAGATACGAGGGAGCAGCAGGGGAAGAAAAAGATAGGTAAGGCTTATTTGGTGCCACAGGGTGAGAAGAAGGCAATGGGAATTAAAGCAAATTTATTATGGGACTCAGCCGAATATGTATTAGGTGTTAACCCAAGAGACCGTGGTGACATTATAGAGCGACATAAGGCTTTTGTTGACAAACAACAAAGGGTACTAAATGGATTGGCTGCTAAACCTCAGGTTGCCGCTATTTTGCAGTTCCTCGAGCATTTTAATGCAGAAGTTTATGCCAAAACCAATGCAGATGATTTATGGAGAGAAATCACGGAGACGAATGCTAACCTGACATTCAGAATTCAGGGAGACACAGGAATTACTGTAGCCGACAGCTTAAAGGATGCATTAACCGGTATTGAGACTGCGTCAACCGGTGATTTTATTCCCGGTAGATGTTTGGTAACCGGTGAAGAAGGTCCTATAAACCGAATTCATCCGGCTATAAAAGGTGTATATGGTGCACAGGTGGCAGGGGCAGCACTTGTGTCTTTTCAAAAGCAGAAAGGATACGATTCATATGGGAAACAGCAGAATTACAATGCGCCAATAAGTAAGACTGTTACTTTTGCATATACCACAGCATTGAACCTCCTTCTTGCCAAAGGTTCTCAGAATAGGATGCAGATTGGCGACGCATCGGTTGTTTTTTGGGCACAGAAAAGTGACTCAGTTATGGAAAGCCATTTTCGGTCATTCTTTTCTCCACCCAAAGAGGAGCGAGATAACCCAGATAAGAATGTAAGAGATGTTTCTAACACGTTGTACTCTGTACTGACGGGTATACCCCCAGAGGAAAGCGATACTATGTTTTACGTTCTTGGGTTGGCACCCAATGCAGCCAGAATTTCTGTTCGTTTTTGGCATCAAGGTTTTGTTCAGGAATTTGCTGATAATATTCTGCAACATTTTGCTGATTTGGAGCTTGCTGGGGGACATGTCGAAGAATCAAAGCTTGCGTTGTCTTATTTACTAAAATCAACAGTGCTCGATTGGAAGACAGATAATGTACCTCCGAATCTTGCTGGAAACATGATGCGTGCAGTAATAGCAAACCAGCCATACCCAGTACCATTGCTTCACCAATGCATCCGGCGTATTCGCGCGGAGCAGAAGATTTATCATATTCGAGCAGCGCTCTTGAAAGCCTATTTGAACCGAAAAAATAGAAGTTCATACCAAAATTTTGAAAAGGAGATAACAGTGGCACTAGACAAAGACAATACCAATGTCGGCTATCGACTTGGTCGGTTGTTCGCCGCCTTGGAGAAGATCCAGGAAGATTCCAGTACAGGGCGGACGCTCAACACAACAATTCGGGAGAGATATTATTCTTCTGCCAGCTCGAGTCCAGTAACAGCATTCCCTCAATTGCTAAAGTTGAAAAATCATCATCTTGCCAAGCAGGATAATCCAGCATTTAAAATTGCTCATGAGAAACGACTTGCCGAGATCATGAGCGAGTTACCGACATCAATCCCTGCGCATATGAACATAGAGGATCAGGCCAGATTTGCGATCGGTTATTATCATCAAAGACAGGATTTTTTCAAGAAGAAACCAACAGTAGAAGGAGAAGAAAATGAGTAATGCAGTAAGTCGAAGGTATGACTTTACCTATCTGTTTGATGTGCAGGACGGGAACCCGAATGGAGATCCTGATGCCGGAAATCTGCCACGGATAGACGCCGAGACAGGTATGGGACTTGTGACAGATGTGTGCCTGAAGCGAAAGATTCGAAACTATGTGCAGATTGTTAAGGGAGCTCAGAAACCATTTGATATTTATGTGAAAGAGAAGGCAGTCCTCAGCCGGACGCAGGGAGAGGCTTATCAGGATGAATCTGTGAAAGCAGCCGAAGAGGGTGGAAAAAAGGTCGAGAAGGGACGTGAATTCATGTGTCGTAATTTCTATGATATCCGAACCTTTGGGGCAGTCATGAGCTTGAAAACAAATAATTGTGGGCAGGTGCGTGGTCCAATTCAGCTTGTTTTCGGGCGCTCGGTTGAACCGGTAGTTACCTTGGAACACAGCATAACTCGTATGGCCGTCGCGACAGAGAAGGAAGCGGAAGATCAAAAAGGTGACAACCGAACTATGGGGAGGAAGTATACAATTCCATATGGGTTGTACCGGACCCATGGTTTCATCTCTGCACACCTGGCTGAACAAACCTTCTTTACCGAAGACGATCTGCAGCTTTTCTGGGACGCCTTGATCAATATGTTTGAGCATGATCGCTCGGCTGCCCGGGGACTCATGGCTGCTAGAGGATTATATGTATTCGAACATGATTCCTCCCTCGGGAATGCACCGGCGCATCAATTGTTCGAGCTGATACAAATTGCCCGTTCCTCAGATAATACAGGCAAACCCGCAAGATCATTCTCAGATTACCTGATTACAGTTGATAATTCGAGTTTGCCCGCCGGTGTGAAACTCCACTCCATGATTTAATTCCAGGCCGGGGTCGAAGGATCCCGGCTTGTTAGGGCAGGTAATGTATTCTGAGTCAGATTTGATTCCAATTTCCGCACTCCAGCATGTCTTGTTTTGCGAACGACAGTACGCTCTCATACATATTGAACAGGTGTGGGCGGAGAACAAATACACCACAGAGGGGAATATACTTCATGAACGGGTTGATGTGGTGCATCATGAGTCGCGACGTAGTAACCGTACAGAATACGGTTTGGCTTTACGATCCCTGCATCATGGCTTGGTAGGCAAGGCCGATTTAGTTGAATTTGAAAAAGCACCCGATGGGAAATATGATTCAATTGTACCGGTGGAGTTCAAGCGTGGCAGGAAAAAGGCAGACAACTTTGACCTGGTGCAGCTGTGTGCTCAGGCACTATGTCTTGAAGAAATGTTCAACGTGGTAGTACCCGAAGGTCAAATCTACTACCTGCAGGAGCATCGCCGAACAACAATTTCATTTGACGACCTACTAAGGGAAGAGACGATTGCAACTGTTGTGCGTACAAGAGATATCTATGATTCGGGTTTAACTCCACCTGCAAAGTATTCCAAGAAAAAATGTGATCGGTGTTCTCTAATCGATATTTGTATGCCACGTACGATGGCACCAAACGGAAAGCAGATTATGAGATATATGAAAAATCAGATTCGGCGAAATCTGCAGGAGGATACCGAATGCGAAAACTTCTAAACACACTATATGTTGGAACCCAAGGTAGCTATCTCAGAAAAGAAGGTGAAACCATTGTGGTCGAGCAAGAAACAAGAAAAATATTACAACTCCCAGTTCATACAGTTGGTGGAATTGTCGCTTTTGGTAATGTTCTGTGTTCACCGTTTCTTCTTGGCTTCTGTGCAGAAAGAGACATAGGAATCTCTTTTTTAACAGAATACGGGCGATTTTTGGCATCGGTGAATGGCCCTGTACGAGGCAATGTACTTCTTCGCAGAGCGCAATACCGTCAAGCAGACAATCCTAAGGTAACCAGCTCACATGCATCAAACTTCGTTGCTGCCAAAATTGCAAATAGTCGCTTGATTCTTCTTCGAACGCTTCGGGATCATAAATCAAAAGTGAATCATAGTTCATTGGATGGTGGAGCTCGTCAACTTGCACAATATCTTAAGCAATTGGAAAAAGTATCGACCACCGATGAGATCAGAGGTGTTGAAGGTGCGGCAGCAGCCGTGTACTTCAGTGTTTTCAATCATTTTATTATTGAACAGAAGAATGATTTTTGTTTTCATGAACGTAGTCGGCGGCCTCCTCTTGATGAAGTAAATGCGTTGCTTTCGTTTACATATACTTTGCTTGCACATGATATGCGATCAGCACTGGAAACAGTTGGGCTTGACCCAGCTGTTGGATTCCTCCACCGCGACCGACCAGGACGCCCAGGTCTTGCACTCGACCTAATGGAAGAGTTACGACCAGTGATTGCTGATAGGCTGGTTTTATCATTGATCAACAGGCGACAGCTTCGAAAAAAAGATTTTAAACGAGCAGAAAATGGTGCGGTGACAATGAATGATGATGCTCGAAAGATTTTACTAACAGAATACCAGAACCGAAAGCAGACAGAAGTTTTTCATCCCTATATTGAGGAAACTATTCCCATTGGTTTGCTTTTTTTCGTTCAGGCAAATTTGCTTGCTCGAAGTATACGCGGCGACATCGAGGGGTATCCTCCCTTTTTTTGGAGATAAATGCTATGATGGTTTTAATAAGCTATGATGTTGCAGTTACCAGTCCTGGTGGAGCCAGACGATTAAGAAAAATTGCCAAGGAATGTCAAAATTATGGGCAACGTGTGCAGTATTCAGTCTTTGAGTGTGTAATTGATCCCGGGCAGTGGGCGCGGCTTAAACATACTCTAGAAGGAATCATTAACGCAGAATTGGACAGTTTACGATATTACTATTTGGGAAAGAACTACCGGAACAGGGTAGAGCATGTTGGTGCGAAGCCTGCACTCGATGTTGATGAACCACTTATAGTATAAAATATCCTTCGCGAACCATAATGATACAAGAAAACAGGGAGCCATCGCGTTGTAGCTAAATATTTACAATGCAATGATCTTTGAAAGAATAGAGAAGGAATTATGAATCCTCATTACAAAAAAAGGGATAGTTCGCGCTTATACTGGTTTAACTCAATACTGAGTAATGATATATTATAGACTGTATCGCTCCCCGTGCGGGAGCGTGGATTGAAACGAGTTTAGCAACCATGTCAAGTTGTTCCTCTGTTATCGCTCCCCGTGCGGGAGCGTGGATTGAAACAAGCATATCCTGACGCAATTTTTTCCAAGCGTCAATCGCTCCCCGTGCGGGAGCGTGGATTGAAACAGCTTCTCCAACAACTTGTTAGCTGTCCACAACGATCGCTCCCCGTGCGGGAGCGTGGATTGAAACAATTGCTGTACCTGACGCTATGTCATTACCTCCCATCGCTCCCCGTGCGGGAGCGTGGATTGAAACGTCCATGTTTTGTATTTTACCCAGCCATCTCCTGATCGCTCCCCGTGCGGGAGCGTGGATTGAAACGTGTTTTGACGACTGGTTTTAACGTACCCGCCACATCGCTCCCCGTGCGGGAGCGTGGATTGAAACGTTTCGACAACGGTAAAGTGGTGTCAGATAACAAATCGCTCCCCGTGCGGGAGCGTGGATTGAAACGTTTTCGCCCTGCGCTGTTTTTCTGCCGTCTGAAATCGCTCCCCGTGCGGGAGCGTGGATTGAAACATAGTTGCCTTCTATTAACTCTTTGACGTGCGTTATCGCTCCCCGTGCGGGAGCGTGGATTGAAACCATAGAAACATGTGCTGCAATATCTGATAATCGTATCGCTCCCCGTGCGGGAGCGTGGATTGAAACTTTGCCCGTGTGTTTAACATCGCTCGTGTCAATCATCGCTCCCCGTGCGGGAGCGTGGATTGAAACCTTGATTCAATCGGTTTTACCGGAGAGTTGGCCGATCGCTCCCCGTGCGGGAGCGTGGATTGAAACCCGCTCGTGGATTGTTGTCTGACGGCGATGAAGAAATCGCTCCCCGTGCGGGAGCGTGGATTGAAACATGTAAATCATCGCCATTATCGGCGTTAGTATTAACATCGCTCCCCGTGCGGGAGCGTGGATTGAAACAACCCAATCACCCCCCGAATCAACAACAGTCTCACATCGCTCCCCGTGCGGGAGCGTGGATTGAAACTCTGCCGAACATTGAAGCTGCGTAAACAGCGCCGATCGCTCCCCGTGCGGGAGCGTGGATTGAAACGTTGCCCCCTTACACTTATAATAATAGCGCATCTATCGCTCCCCGTGCGGGAGCGTGGATTGAAACGAAAATCTCTTCTAACAATTCAATGTCTTCAATGATCGCTCCCCGTGCGGGAGCGTGGATTGAAACAAAACTTTGGTAATCGACAGCATTACACAGCTGAAATCGCTCCCCGTGCGGGAGCGTGGATTGAAACACTATCATCACTACAGGCACCGAGCAAACGCCCGATCGCTCCCCGTGCGGGAGCGTGGATTGAAACCATGCAGTAGCCTGATTGGTACCGAACAGTTTTTATCGCTCCCCGTGCGGGAGCGTGGATTGAAACACACCATCATCCAAACTCCTAAGCATAGGCTCCAATCGCTCCCCGTGCGGGAGCGTGGATTGAAACATCGTCGGCGGGTCGTACAGGCAGTTAAGGCTGGATCGCTCCCCGTGCGGGAGCGTGGATTGAAACCTTTGCAAAAAACGTGACAGCGTGCAACGCTGGCATCGCTCCCCGTGCGGGAGCGTGGATTGAAACCAGTCGCCCTAACCTGTTCGCAAGTGCGCGCTTAATCGCTCCCCGTGCGGGAGCGTGGATTGAAACATCAATTGCTGCTTTGATGTACTGCAGTGTGGTATCGCTCCCCGTGCGGGAGCGTGGATTGAAACCATGCGACCGTCGAATGGTGACAGTATAGAGCGCATCGCTCCCCGTGCGGGAGCGTGGATTGAAACTCAGGGTCGGTGTCGGTGTTGCTCGTAGTAACATATCGCTCCCCGTGCGGGAGCGTGGATTGAAACATGGCTCGGGGTGCCGTATACCGATACTACCGGACATCGCTCCCCGTGCGGGAGCGTGGATTGAAACACCATTCCGGGTGACAGCTCTGCGGTATCAAGCGATCGCTCCCCGTGCGGGAGCGTGGATTGAAACTTTCCATCCGGGGATTTCCAAACAAAAATAGGCGATCGCTCCCCGTGCGGGAGCGTGGATTGAAACTCTACTGAAACAGATGAAAACGGCTATCCAATATATCGCTCCCCGTGCGGGAGCGTGGATTGAAACAGAATATATGGTCAAAGATCATGCAGGGTATGCTATCGCTCCCCGTGCGGGAGCGTGGATTGAAACCTTAAAACGGCACATCATCATCAAAGCCAGTGCCAATCGCTCCCCGTGCGGGAGCGTGGATTGAAACCCTGGACCAGCGGACAGGCGGGGCTGCAGTTCTTATCGCTCCCCGTGCGGGAGCGTGGATTGAAACATAAACACCTGCAATGTTTGTGAGTGGATTGGTCATCGCTCCCCGTGCGGGAGCGTGGATTGAAACATTGAAGTCTTTGAACTTGTCTAGAGCTATGTCTATCGCTCCCCGTGCGGGAGCGTGGATTGAAACGGCTATCAGGAAGCCATTTAGAGGAATCCACCTTGATCGCTCCCCGTGCGGGAGCGTGGATTGAAACATGTTATCTTTTTTCAGTCTGACCTTAAGAGCAGATCGCTCCCCGTGCGGGAGCGTGGATTGAAACACATGCTAGGTCAGTCGAAACAAAGAAAGTAAAAGATCGCTCCCCGTGCGGGAGCGTGGATTGAAACTCGGCGGTCGTGACGGTGGACAGCAATCAGCGCCATCGCTCCCCGTGCGGGAGCGTGGATTGAAACCGCTGTCGTCTATCGTGTAGACCCTCTCAACGCTATCGCTCCCCGTGCGGGAGCGTGGATTGAAACACACTCATGAAGATGATAATATCTTTGCTACTAAATCGCTCCCCGTGCGGGAGCGTGGATTGAAACTTGTAGTCATGTGCGTGATTATGTTCATACTATCACATCGCTCCCCGTGCGGGAGCGTGGATTGAAACCTGGAACTTTGCGCGCTGCTGCTCGGCTAATGTTATCGCTCCCCGTGCGGGAGCGTGGATTGAAACAGCTCACCGAATAGAGCGCCAGCGTTCTGGGCATATCGCTCCCCGTGCGGGAGCGTGGATTGAAACTCCGGGAGCTGCGTAGAACTCGGCAAAGCCCTCTATCGCTCCCCGTGCGGGAGCGTGGATTGAAACAGCGCCCGCATGAACTTCGATTCGCCCAGCATCTTATCGCTCCCCGTGCGGGAGCGTGGATTGAAACCTGCTTAACAGTTATCGGAGTGCGTTCCACATCATCGCTCCCCGTGCGGGAGCGTGGATTGAAACTCTGCACGCATTGCAGCGCGCACTATTTCGCAGTCATCGCTCCCCGTGCGGGAGCGTGGATTGAAACCATTTGTGGGCAACATAGACACGAGAGCGCCTAATCGCTCCCCGTGCGGGAGCGTGGATTGAAACGCCCTCTGCCCCAATGCGGCGTCCTGTATGTCGGATCGCTCCCCGTGCGGGAGCGTGGATTGAAACACAGACCGCCTTGCTTTTGACACAAGACGTTTACATCGCTCCCCGTGCGGGAGCGTGGATTGAAACACTACAGGCACCAAGCAAGCGCCCGATTATAGCAAATCGCTCCCCGTGCGGGAGCGTGGATTGAAACGTCACGGAATATTATGTTTCCGTATCTGCGCTCTTATCGCTCCCCGTGCGGGAGCGTGGATTGAAACTGGCAGGATATTGTTGGCACATCAGGCGATGCACATCGCTCCCCGTGCGGGAGCGTGGATTGAAACACCGTCGATACTGACACGGTGGAGTGTTGCGAAGATCGCTCCCCGTGCGGGAGCGTGGATTGAAACATATCGCACATTTTACAATTAGTCATACCACTCCCATCGCTCCCCGTGCGGGAGCGTGGATTGAAACGAAAATGTATCAATGAGAAACAAAGACCGATCAAATCGCTCCCCGTGCGGGAGCGTGGATTGAAACCAAATCCGTTCAACCCTTGCCCCGTCTAATATCTCATCGCTCCCCGTGCGGGAGCGTGGATTGAAACTGTTTGCCGGTATACAGAGCATAGATAAACACGATCGCTCCCCGTGCGGGAGCGTGGATTGAAACATGGATAATGATTTGTGTCTCATGAAGCAAGGCAATCGCTCCCCGTGCGGGAGCGTGGATTGAAACCCGAACCGAACTGACGTTCCGTCACGCCAAAAGATTATCGCTCCCCGTGCGGGAGCGTGGATTGAAACCGCAGAGGCCAGAACGAAGAGCAGCAGATTGTGGATCGCTCCCCGTGCGGGAGCGTGGATTGAAACACAACAAATGCACAAAATAATGCAAATATTTTCACATCGCTCCCCGTGCGGGAGCGTGGATTGAAACGTGTATGTTGCCTATTACTGAGCAGTCAATCGCTATCGCTCCCCGTGCGGGAGCGTGGATTGAAACTGTTAGTTATAGAGCAAGCGACCTTGACCGCAAAAATCGCTCCCCGTGCGGGAGCGTGGATTGAAACTAATTTAGGCACCTGTGCTGTTTCGCTAAAGTCTGATCGCTCCCCGTGCGGGAGCGTGGATTGAAACCACATATTCCTTACTCTCGCAATCCTTGCAGTATATCGCTCCCCGTGCGGGAGCGTGGATTGAAACATTGGTAAAAACAGGTCAACGGGATTGTCAGGCACATCGCTCCCCGTGCGGGAGCGTGGATTGAAACAACAACCTGAACCTTAACAACCCGAATCAGCAGGCATCGCTCCCCGTGCGGGAGCGTGGATTGAAACGCCGGTGCGGTATTTGTGTATTATATCCTCGCGTATCGCTCCCCGTGCGGGAGCGTGGATTGAAACATGGTCAACTACCGGGTTCACTGCGTCCACTGATATCGCTCCCCGTGCGGGAGCGTGGATTGAAACTCGACAAGAGGGTGTTTGAGGGGAAATCCTACGTATCGCTCCCCGTGCGGGAGCGTGGATTGAAACCTGAAAAAGACATCGTATTGTTCACAGGGGCAGGATCGCTCCCCGTGCGGGAGCGTGGATTGAAACTTGGTCTCCCCATGTTGTCCTCCTTTGGGAATGGATCGCTCCCCGTGCGGGAGCGTGGATTGAAACCCGTCATAGAAGTCAGTATATTCCTGCAGCTCTGATCGCTCCCCGTGCGGGAGCGTGGATTGAAACCCAGTGTCTGCTCTCCATCATCCAGCTCATTGTATCGCTCCCCGTGCGGGAGCGTGGATTGAAACCACGGCCAGTGGATTATCGTCAAGCTGCGCGAACATCGCTCCCCGTGCGGGAGCGTGGATTGAAACTACACTAGCCATGAAATAATCCCTGAAGTATCCTATCGCTCCCCGTGCGGGAGCGTGGATTGAAACTAAGTCAACTATAGTGCCCTTTGCTTCAAAAGTCATCGCTCCCCGTGCGGGAGCGTGGATTGAAACATTGAAGACAACCGCAAGCTCTCCACCTGTGACACATCGCTCCCCGTGCGGGAGCGTGGATTGAAACAACTGTACATGAGGAAGTCCGCGAACGCACGACCATCGCTCCCCGTGCGGGAGCGTGGATTGAAACCACGGCCAGTGGATTATCGTCAAGCTGCGCGAACATCGCTCCCCGTGCGGGAGCGTGGATTGAAACCAGTCGGACAGCCGCCGTGCTTGATCAGTGTAAAATCGCTCCCCGTGCGGGAGCGTGGATTGAAACGATATATCGAACACCACAAAACATTCCCATTCACTATCGCTCCCCATGCGGGAGCGTACATTGAATCAAATCAGCCGACCTATACTAATGCGATGCATTGCTCAATGATTAAGTATCAAAACAATCCGTATATGCAAATATTAATTTACCTTTAAGGTAAAAAACAGTTTGACAATTCAGCATAGTCACCCGATACTATACTCAAATGAAATCCTGTTTTGTCGTCAGGTTTATTGAGACTGCGAAAGACATTAATGGCTTTATGTCATGGAGAGCCATGCACTTTGATAGATTGCAGGAATTCAGGAACCGGTATTCCTTCCGGCTGACAGGAAAATACCGTCTGGAAGTTGAAATTAATAGGGAGAATGTTGAAAGGACACGTTTGTGTAGTCGGTAGTGACGAAATTAGGAAGCAATATAAATAAAACCGGACTATCGGGTAATAGGAGCAGAGACATGATTGATTCCAGCGATGTAAAGTCCTTTATTACTGTGGGGCCGGGACAATATATAAAAGATTATCTTGAAGACAGGGACTGGAGTCAGGAGGAGCTGGCAGAGCTTATCGATCTGTCACCCAAGCAGCTTAGCCAGATAATCAATAATAAGGTCAGAATCACTATTGAAACGGCACGGTTGTTGGGTAAAGCATTTGAAACGAGCGCTGAATTGTGGCTCAATCTGGACACTCAGTATCGGCTGTCCATTGAATCAGATTCAAAAAAAGAGAATGAGACAGAAAGAAAACTTGAAATAATTAAAAGAATGCCGGCGTCGGAAATTCTGAAGAAAGGATGGTTTTCAGGAGATACAAGCGCTGAAGGATATGAAGATCTTTATCGAAGCATTTGGTCCACTGAGCCTGATGACTGTTCAGTATACGACAATGCCGGGCAGGAATATTGCGCCAGGCAAAAAAAAGGGAAAAGCGAATACACAAGCAACTATACCCTCACCTGGAGGAAAGTAGCCGGAATAAAATCAAAAAAAATCGAAGTTCCTGAGTATGATAAAAAGAAGCTTGAAGAGATCGTTAGCATGTATTCAAGGTATACCTTCATGAAAGATGGAATAGCTCGACTTGTTTCCGATCTGAATGAGGCAGGAATAAAGTTTTTTGTGCTCTCTCATGTTTCAAAGACATATCTGGATGGAGCCTGTTTCCTGGATGAGGGTAATCCGGCAATAGTTTTTACCGCGCGTCATGACCGTGTGGATATTTTCTGGTTTACCCTGGCTCATGAAATTGCCCATGTGTTGTTACATCTGGACAAAAAAATCTGTGATGCCTTTCTCGATGATATTGTTGAGCATATCGGTGGTGATGAAAGGGAGAATGAAGCTGATGTCAAAGCCGAAGAAATGCTGAGGGTTGGTGAGATCCTGCAGAAATCACAGCCGTACCTGAATTATTTCTCTGAAGTTAAACTGAAAAAGATTGCCGAGGAATTACAGATTGAAGAATCAGTTATTCTTTGGGTACTACATCAGAAGGGCCATGTTGATTACAGAAAGGTGAACAAGTACAAGAAAAAAGTACTGCCACTTATTCCGAAAGAATTGGTTATGGGGTAAAAGATGGAAAATAAAATTGAGATTTACAAAACAGCAAAAGGAACTGAAATCAGTGTAAGACTGGAAGAAGATACTATCTGGCTTGACGCCCATTCCATTGCAGAACTTTTTGAGGTGAAAAGACCGGCAATCGTTAAGCATATTGGAAATATTTACAACTCTGAGGAACTGGAAAAAGAATCAACCTGTTCCATTTTGGAACAGGTTGCCGCAGATAAGAAAAAAAGAAAGATGAATTTATATAATCTGGATATGATTTTATCTATAGGTTATAGGGTCAATTCTTCACAGGCTACACAATTCCGCCAATGGGCAACCCAGCGCCTGAAAAACTACCTGGTTCAGGGCTATGCCATAAACGAAAATCGGCTGCAGCAAAAACAGCAGGAAGTAGAATATCTGAAAACCGGCATCCGGATTGTCAGCCGGGCCATTGAAGCAGCTGCAGATGAAAAAGATCGGGAAGTCTTTCATCTCTTTTCTCATGGTCTTGCCCTTCTCGACGACTACGACCATGAAGCCCTGGACATAAAAGGAAACACCCGGCAAACGGCTGTCTATCCTAGCTATGACGACTATATGAAACTCATAAAAGATATGTATTCCGATTTCAAATCTGATGTGTTTGCTCAGCCTAAAGATGAAAGCTTTAATAGTTCTATTGGTCAGATTCAACAGAGATTTGGCGGAACAGAACTATACCCGACCATAGAGGAGAAAGCGGCCAATCTGCTTTACTTTATTACCAAAAACCACTCCTTTGTGGATGGAAACAAACGCATTGCCGCAGCCTGTTTTCTCTTGTTTCTGGAACAGAATAATATCCTGATTAAAAAGGACGGCAGCCTCATTATGGACAACAATACTCTGGCGGCCGTAACCCTGTTTATAGCCACCAGCAAAGCGGATGAAGCAGACATAGTGAAACGGTTAATAATCAGCATCCTCAACAGGAACCAGGAGTAGGAAATAAACAACTCCTGTAAGATAAAAGTGCAGGATGATCGACGGCATAAGCCAGGCTATTAACCTGGCCCCATCCTTATTGGATCCCAAAATCGGGATGTCAGCTGTGCTGCTTCGTGTTCGGGTGGTATCTCGGGATCCGGGCAATAGCGGCAGATATTCAGGATGTCGCGTTCAAGCATTGCCTGCCCGCGAGTGTTGTACCTTACGTCAACTGCTTGCGGAAAATCTATGATTACCGGCTTGCCCTTGCTTACGAGAACATTGTACGGGGAGAGATCTCCGTGAATAATGTCAAGATTCAGCATGTTATCAATCGCATTCAGCAGAATGGACTTGATCTCCCGGCGTTCTTCACGCTCGCATCGGTAATCCCGCAGCCGTGGAGCTGCTTCGAATGTTTCGTCATCTGCATAGATAAATTCCATCGCCAGTGCAGTTGTGCCTTTGGCAACAGGAAACGGTACGGGTAGTCCTTCATCATACAGACGCTGAATTACCGAGAATTCTGAATCCACCCAGAATGCCTGGAGCAAGCTCGGTGTCGAGAGAATATGCATTGTGTCCCTCCGGTTGATTCCGGCTTCGATAAACCTGCCCTGGAGGTAGCCCGACATGGCCTTGAAGCTTCGGTGTTCGATGTTCTTGTAGACCTTGACGGCCACTTCAGGTGAACGTGCCATTTCATCTGCCGGACACCGATATACACAGGCTTCCTTTCCCTGTTTGAGAACAGGTCCGCCTGCGGAGATAACACCTTCTGTAATAAAGTATGCGAACGCGGAAAGCTCTTCCGGTTCATCAAAATCAGTAAAATTCATGGTAATCCTTACGGCGCATCTTTAATGCGCGTCAATTGAGTAGCCAGTTTGTCGATTACGATACTGCCGTCAGGATTCTTGCGTGCTTAGCGTGAATGTAGGAAGAGTGACAGTACCGCCCCTGTAGTGATCGAGTTATTCTGCATGTACTGCCTCCTTGCTTCGGGATGTGATAAAGAAACTGTAACCGGTGCTCCTATGATATAACAAGTGAAAGAACAGGTTTAATTATTCTAGTCCTGGAGAAATACTGAATGAAAAATTGATTCGAGGTCTCCGACCGGAGCAGATTCAGGATCAATCAAAAAATGTAATGCGAATCCGGTATCTAGTGCCATAAATAATTGCGCGGCAGTTTCTATGGAATAGCGTGGGGTTTGTTTACTGCTTGCGTATGCCTGTTCAATCATTCGGGTGATTCCATGTAGTGTATCTCTGAAAAATTTTCTCACCGTGTCGTGTAGGTGCTCTGTTCTGGCAGCATGGAGGAAAAATTCCACTTTGAGCAGAATCCATGTCCGTAGCTCCGGTGGGTTCCGTCGATATTCATCCTGGTATCCACGGAGTATCTCGTCAAAGCCGGCTCCGGCTGCAAGCGCCTGCTGTGTCTCATGCATGGTTTCATTATTCTGCTGCATTATTACACGGAGAAAAATTTCTTCCTTGTCTGCAAAGTGGGCGTAAAAGGCTCCCTTGGTATACCCTGCAACTTCGACAATTTTATCTATTGATGTTCCATGGAAACCGTGCTCAGGGAATGACCTGGTTGCTGCTGCAATCAAATCTGCACGGGTCTGTTTTTTCTGTTCCTCACGGTTAAGTCTTTTTTTCTGCATTTCTTTCCTGATTTCTGGATTTTTCATATACTATGTAGTATTAATATACTATCTAGTATATTAACGCATATTACAGAAGGAGACAAGCATGCTCAGCATTGATTCGTTGGTGAAGGTATACCCAGGAGGTGTCCGGGCCAATGATGGTATTACACTGCAAATTGAACGCGGTGAGGTTTTCGGTCTTCTGGGACCGAATGGTGCAGGAAAGACTACTTTAGTCTCGCAGGTAGGTGGGTATCTGAAACCGACATCTGGCAGGATGCTGCTGGATGGAGTTGATCTGGTTCGTTCCCCGCGACACGCCCGCAGTCGCTGTTCTATTCAGCCGCAGGGACAGATCACATTAGGAGGATTATCTCCGACACAAGCGGTGCAGACCGTCGGGCTTATCCGGGGAGGTAGCCGAAGCGATGTTAAAAAACGGACGGCGCATCTGTTTTCAGAACTGGAGCTGAATGAATGGGCCAATGCAGGAGGTGAACATCTCTCCGGCGGTGTGAAGCGTCTGGTTACCTTCTGCATGGCGGCGGTAGTACCAGGGGATGTGGTGATACTCGATGAGCCGACCAACGATGTGGATCCTATGCGGCGAAGACTGCTGTGGAAGCAGATTCGAGCATTGAAGGATTTTGGTGCTGCGGTATTTCTTATTACCCATAATGTGCATGAGGCAGAGGCTGCAGTAGATCGATTATCAATCATTGATCATGGAAAAATACAGGCCATAGGAACCCCGAGGGATATCGCTGGAGACAGCTCACTGGAAGATGTATACATCAGAATTGCTCATCTGAGTATGGAGGAGAAGTAATATGGGATTGTTCTATTATATGTATTGGCAGTTTAACCGGAACCGTCTGCATGTTCTGCTCTTTTTCATTGTCCAGACCCTCATTTCTGTGGGAGTGATTTTTGGATTCTCGTTTCTGCTGCCGGAAATTGACACGATGACGGCCTTGTATCTTACTACCGGTGCGCCGACCGTAATTATGCTCACCACCGGACTTACTATTCTGTCACAAATGGTAGCAGAGGATAAAACAAAAGGAATTCTGGAGTATATGCTTTCATGGCCAATCGGGCGCTGGGTATATATAGTCGGGGATTCAATCTACTGGTTCTGCATAACCCTGCCGGGGATTCTATTGGCATTCGTAATTGGATCCTGGTATCTGGACATCAGCATTACTATCTCGGTTGCTGGAATTATGGTGTTGTTATTCATCGGGTTCACTTCAATGTGCATTGGATACGCCATGGCAGCGCTGCTGCCGCCAAAAACAACGCATTTAATGAGTCAGATCCTGATTTTTGCGGTTCTGCTGTTTTCTCCTATAAATTTCCCACCCGAACGCCTGCCTGGCTGGTTAGCGGCTGTTCATCGCTGGCTCCCGCTGCAGCATGTAGCAGATACCATGCGAGCTGCCTTTGCTCCTGATTATTTCACTGCTGAGCTGCAATCTTACGTGATTGTTGCAGTCTGGGCGCTTGTCGCATTCCTGGCAGCCCTGTGGTCCCTGCGAAAGCGTGGGTAGGAAGCACAGCAGGGCGATCGGCGAAAATTCTTCCGGTTTCTCCGTCAGGACCAGAAATTTTTACTGTAATTTTTTTGACTTTCCAACAATCAGCTACTACAGTACAAATCAAGGTAACTGATTCAAGGAGGAGGATAAATGATTCCCGATATTACTGACACTCGATGGGAGCAGCTTGTGACAGGCGGTATAGCTCATCAATTCAAATCGACCCCGGCTGGGATGTGCGTTTCCAGGAACGTTCGCAGATTGGCTGGTGATGGTTCAGCCGAGACCCGGCAGAAGGCTGTCTCGGAGGTTCACGCTTTTTTTTCCAAGTATGCACATATTCTTGGTGAAGACATTCAGGCAGTATTCGGTTAGGAGAACAACGTATGCTCAAGACAACTCAGGAATTAGAGAAAGATATCAGCGCCGGTAAGTGTCTGTTTATTGCTGGTGAAGAGAGGCTGTTGAAACAGCTTCCAAAGGGTAACTGGATTGCCGGGACTATTCCCTATTTCATGGATGAGTCCGGTGGGACCGTAAGCCAGGACAGGGTTTTTGTAACCGAGGCTCCGGGTGCGGTAATAAACACCAGAATCAAGATGTACGAGGAAAAGGCCTTGCCGCAGATTCCTGCTGATGCTCCGGAAAATGGCTTTTCACTGGTCATTATTCCAGCTACCAGCCCTGCGCACACGGCATATGCTCAGAACGCTCCTGATTATGCGGGGCTGTTCATGAAAAGCATTATCGGCTGGATTGCCGGGGTACATCTGGATGATCTGGGCAGCATTACACCCAAGGTCTTCGACGGCAGTACCGGGCAGGTCTCGGATCAGGCAGCGGTGGTCATGCACTGCGAAATTCAGGCGGGTCGGACACCGGAAATCGGCATCATAAACCTGTTCCGGCAGGGGAATGGCGATACGATTACCTTCAGTGAAACCGGCTTTTCTGCCGGTGATTGTTTCGTTAACGGTGTACAGGAAAACCTGGCTGCCTATCTGAGACGAATCAATGCTGATACAAGATTGCCGCTGGTTGCCAATTACAGCGGTGCAATGGTGAATGTCAGTTTCCAGGCTGTCAAAGACAATACGGTTGATTTTTACGCACCGGTTTTCTCCGGCGTTGAGTACAGAATTGCCAGTCCGATTCAGGACTATGTCACCGAATTCACCAAGGCTTTACCCAGTGACGTCGAAACCGCATTCTCATGCAACTGTATTCTGAACTTCCTGTACTCGGAACTGGAAGGAAAGCAGACTCCTGGAATGTCGGGGCCGATTACCTTCGGCGAAATAGCCTACCAGCTTCTGAACCAGACGCTGGTATATCTGCAGATCAAGTAGAGACCTGCAACTACCGTTTTAACCGCTCGGCAGGCTTGTTCTGTCGGGCGTTGTTTTTTGGAATTACAGGCGTTCCCGGAATAATTTTATGAACTCAACCGGAAGCATGGCAGGGAATTCTCGATATCTATAAAAACGATAACACGTGAGGAAATTGCAAAATGACGTGCAATTTCCTCCTCGCATTAGTAGCGAATTCTCAAGTTGTTTTATGTAAACAACTTGAGAATTTATAATCTTGCGAATGCTCATGCAAAATGTAATTTTGCAAAAAGCTCACGTATTTGTCAAATCCTGCGCCAGGGATCGCAGCGGTACCCCGCAGGGTGTAGAGATTCGCGAAGCGATATCTCAAACCCGAGGAGTTGAAGCGGAGAGCCCGACCCGCTACCTGCCGGTAGTGGGTGGCGCCCTCATGTATAAGCTCGTGAGCAACTATGATATAATTTATTATACACAGGAAATTGCAAAATTATGTGCAATTTCCTCCTCGCATCAGTAGCGAATTCTCAAGTTGTTTTATGTAAACAACTTGAGAATTTATAATCTTGCGAATGCTCATGCAAAATTTAATTTTGCAAAAAGCTATTAAATTGCTTCATTGCCGGAGGGCTTATGATTGTTGCAGTGGGAGTTCTTGCGTTTCTGCTTGGGCTGGGTGTGGCGTCGCTGCTGTTTTCTGTTCGTGTACGCCGTGACCGGCAGGCAATGCAGGCAGGTGAGCGGGAGCTGCATTCGGCGGAGGACTCTGTGGGCTCGCTGCGTTCGGCCTTGCAGGAGCTGGGAGATGTTGAGGGGCGGATTTCGCGGCGGATGGCGGTGACCAGAACGGGGACGCGGTACATCAGCATGGCGATTGGCGAGATGCGTCAGGCGGTGAATACACTGTCGAGTGAGACCCAGGATACCACGGCGGTTATCGAGCAGATCAGTCAGTCGATCGGTTCGTTGAGTGAGTTGATTCAGGATCAGTCTTCCATGGTGGAGGAGGCTTCGGCTGCTACCGAAGAGATGGTGGCGAATATTTCTTCCTTGCGGCGCATGCTGGATTCGAACTCCGGACATTTTGATACCCTGAACCAGAAGTTCCAGCTGGGCAAGGATCACATGACTCAGCTCGATACTTTGATCCGACAGATTGCGGCTGAGTCGGATGGGCTGGAAGAGGCCAATGAGGTGCTTCAGTCGATTTCATCCCAGACGAATCTGCTGGCTATGAATGCGGCGATCGAGGCGGCTCATGCAGGAGAGTCGGGGCGCGGCTTTGCGGTAGTTGCAGCGGAAATCCGCAAGCTGGCCGAGAATGCGGCTGCGCAATCGCGGTCGATCAGCAATAATCTGACGAAGGTCAGAACCAGAATCGGAGATACCGCAGAGGCCAGTGAGGTGTCCCAGCGGCTCATTGAGGAGCTTTCGGGCGTAATCCGCAATGTGCATGACCGGGAGCGGGAGATAACCATGGCGATGCAGGAGCAGGCTGAGGGCAGTGGGCAGGTTACGCAGGCTCTGGAGCGGATGATCGGCTTGACTTCGGAGGTTTCCAGCGCATCCATGGAGATGGCAACGGGGCGTGAGCGCATGGTGCATTCCATGCAGGTAATCGGGAATGCCAACCAGGCCTTGATGGAACGGGTCGAGGGGGTTTCCGATCAGAGCGAGGAGCTCGACAGGACGGTGAGCGAGGTTTCGGCGGCGGCGCAGGATATTGTTCAGGTTCTGGAACGAAACGGGGTCCGGTCCGGGGCTTCTGCCGGGGATCTGTATGAGTTCCGGTTTGATGCTGATACAAGGATTATGCATGAGGTAATTCGTGGGGTCTGGCAGGAAGATGATGCACGAAGATATCTGCAGGATTTTCACAATGCGATGCAGGGACACACGGCTTCGGCCTGGGGGCTGGTGACCGATCTGCGTGAGTGGGACACTGCTGATGAAGCAGTCGAAGCGGTTATTATGGAATCCTTTCAATGGAACCGTGAGCATGCTATGCAGGCCAACGCCAATGTGGTTCAGAGTGCGCTGAACCGTATGCAGATGCAGCGGATGTTTGCCGAGGGCGGGGTTGAGGATATCTGCCAGGCTTTTGTAGATATTAATGAGGCTGTTGACTGGGTTGCGGCTCATGTCCGGACCTGAGTATCTATTCCAGATAGTCCCTGACTGCAAAAAGCAGGCTGCTGCTGTCTTCCTGGATCAGACGGTGTCCGCTGTTCGGAATGAGAGCCACGCTGGCGCCGTTCGGGAACAGGGGGAGATGCCAGCGGGACTGGTAGTCAGCGCCGAGGGCGCTGGAGCTGCTGCCTACAAATAACACGGGGTTTGGATAGTCTTCTGCTCCATGCGCAAAGTCATAACTGAATCCCTGGCCGAGTGCATTGCTTCCCAGCAGTGAGCTTCGGTAGATTTCTGCCCAGCCGCCGGAGCGCCAGACTGGCCAGGCAGGTGGGTTGTCGGGATCCACGTGATAGTTGGTCTGGGTTCCGTTGAGCAGTATCATCCGGGCGCGATAGTCAACTGCTTCGTGGTTCATCGGGCTGATCTGCTCGGACTGCCAGAACAGCGAATTCATTTTTGGATTGAACAGGTTTATGCTGATAATGTCATTGAATGTCTGATCGAAAATTTCGCCGTTGAGGGCGGCTGGTTCTATCATGACTGCCTGGGCAACGCGTTGAGGTCGTTCGGAGAGGTAGAGAGCGGTATACATTGCACCGAATGAGTGTCCGATCAGGCGGACCGGCTGGCCGGGAGCAAAGTAATCGGCAACTGCATCAATTTCTTCAATAATCGATTCCAGTGTGTACTCAGCAGCGGTAATCCGTTCGGAAAGTCCATTTCCACGCTGATCCCAGAATACTACCCGATATCCGTCATCTGCCAGAGCAGCCAGGGGCAGCATGGATCTGGAATCGGATAGTGAGCCATGCAGTATAAGAATGATCGGATCGCCGCTATTTCCATACGTCCGTACATGTACAAGGCGTGAATGCCCGGCAGCCTCCAGGGCGATAGAAGGAATGGCCGAATCCTGCTCGGCAGTGAGCGGAACGAGCAGGCCGGGGTGGTGGAATGTTGTGCAGGTGGAGAGTAACAGGATGCTGAGGAGAATGCCGACACGCAGTAGAATCCCGGTATAGAAGCGATTCGTTCCTGTAACTACCATGAATAGCCTCCCGCAATTTCTGCATAAAAGGGCAGCGGGAAAATCGGTGGAGCAGCCTGATCTCCGGCAAGCGACCAGGATTGCTCGAGTCCGCCCCGCACAGAAATCTGCCATGGGGCAGGTGATGCAGCTGTACTGATTCCGATACGCGTTGACTGTGAACTCAGAAGATACGGGCCGCTGTGGGCACGACCGCCACTGTCTCCGGGATAGCGGTCTGAGAATGCAGCGTGTACATGATCAGCATGTCTGAACCAGGTGAGCAAGGCTGCACGCCAGCTAGTCTCCAGGGCAATATGCCATGATTCCCTGTAGATACCAGGTGCCAGGGATGTCCGTGCAGTCCAGGAGATTCTGCTTCCAAGGTCATCGGAGGACCATGCGATGCCGGTAAGGGCCCGTGTGGACATGCCCCAGCCCATGACTGCTCCCTGCAGTATGGAATCAAGACCGGTTTCGATTTTCCCTCCAGAAAATAATCCCTCGACGAATACCGGCAGACTGAGTCTGGTAGTCCAGATTGAACCGGGAAGTCTGTCTATGGAACGGGAATAGTCCAGACCGATTATCCAGGTTGATTCCCAGCCGGCATAGAGGCTGATCTGTTGGGTAGAAGTCTCGTTGGTCTGTGCTGGCAGGCTGATGACGGCAAGGAATGTGAGCACTATCATGCTCATAATGTGTTGTTTCTTCACGGGAGTTGCCTTTCACTGACGGCATTCAAGAGCTCGAAACGGCTGTGGACTCCCAGCTTTCTGTAGATCTTTTCGGTATGACGTTTGATTGTCGGAAGTGCTACATGCAGAATTTCAGCAATTTCGCTTCGGCTTTTTCCACCAAGCAGGAGCAATGCTACTTCCTGCTCGCGGGGACTCAGACCTTCAAGTTCTCTTCTATCTTCAGGATCAGTACAGCCTGACATGGCTTGAGCAGAGAAGGAATCCAGCTCATCGCTCATTTCATCGAATGCGCCGGACAGCTTCCAGGATACCCGTAGTCCAGTGAAGAGTCTTCGGAATAAATTCCTCTGCTTCAGCTGTATGCTGCAGGCAATAACAGCTCCGGCTTCAGGCTCGATGTCAAGCAGTCTCGCTTGCGGCATGTGCTGTTGTATGAGTCCGAACGCATAACCTGACTGAACGCAGGAGACAGCCATATCAATCGGTGTATTGTCTGCTCCTCTGCTGTGTATGGTGACGATTCTGCGGTTGTGTTGTGTAATGTAAACCCTGGACATTGCAGAATGGGTCTGTATCCAGGCAATTATGTAGCCTAAGTATGTCCGGGTTTGAAGGGTTGGAATAATTACTGAGCACAAAGGGCTCAGTCCCTGTTGTGCGGCGTCTCTGCCGATTTCCACCCAATCCTGCACAGAAGGGCTGCAGTGTCTGGAGATAAAGTCGGCAGCGCTCTGCCAGCTGCAACCTGTCTGAGGATCAGCGATGAAGGCCTGCCCGGGCAGTGGGAAGTGCTCTGCTGCCGCGGTGACAATACGGTTCGCGATGTCTTCAGTCTGAAAGAGTGGAGAATAAGAGCATGCGTCTAACATGCCTACAATATATCTCTCTCTTTCAGACTTTTTCCATACTACAAAATATAAAATGGGCCGTTTGACCCATAGTTAGGGACAAGAACGCGAAATATATTTAAACGAGGGGGAGTATATATGGAGCGTTATCATAGAAGGATGCTGTTTTCAGCCCTGATCGCCCTTGCCGTACTACTTACGATTACAGCCTGTAATCTTCCGATAAATTCTTCTGCAAGTCATGAACAGATTTCTGTTGATTTTACCTTACCGGTGTTGGGTGTTTCCCGGCACAATTCCGGCGCACGTTTCATTCTGCCGGGATTCGAGGCGGCAGCAGTGGTGCTGTCAGGTATAGGTCATGAATTTCAGACTGCAGTGGCAGTGGAATTACAGGAGCGTGATGGCAGGATGCATGGAAGGGCCGTGTTTAATTCCGTGCCCGCAGATCGGGAGTATCAAATTCAGGTGTCTGTACTCGATGCCAATGGACGTGGGGTGCATTTCGCTGAGCAGAGTTTCAGTCTTCGGGCAAATGCAGAAACAGCTGTCAGTCTGCGTCTGCTGCCGCATCCGGATATTGTACCGGAATCAAATCACATTAATCTGAGTGGCCCCGGAGAGGTGTTCGATGGAATCAACCTGCCGGCTTCGTCGTTCCTGGTGTACAAGGTGCATGCAGAGGATCTCGCTGGCTATTTTCTTTCGGTGTATCCGGAAGGCGATACTGATATAGCGACGATCGATGAGTTTCTGCTTGCAGTGCAGCAAACTCCGGAAGGTGAAATTTTCACTGATCCAGCGGCTCTTGCCGGAGCGGGGTATTTCTATCTTTGGCTGTACAACCAGGGATCGACTGTGCTGGATATGGGCTTCACGCTTGGGGATGTAACCGGCGACTTGAGTGTCACAATTGATCTTCAGAATCCGGATAACCCGGAAATAGTATTTGATGGCACAGAACTCATTCTCAGTCATCTTGGTACCGAGGATTATCCGTCCAGCATGACGGTATCGGCAAGCCAGGGCTTTGCGAACTACAGCTGGCTGCTGAATGGTGATGCTGCACACCCGGGTCTGACAGTAGATCAGGATTTTCCCTGGCAGGTTCAGGTGAATGCGCTTGAGCTGGAACTCGGAGGTTCTCACAGCCTCACCCTTATTGTCGAGGATGATGCGGGAGAGTTGTACTCCAGTCAGCTCGGTTTCCAGGTTGTAGAGGGCCCGAGTATGCAGATCCAGATCAATCTGCAGAATCCTGAGGACCCGGAGATCCTGTTCGAAGGTAGCGAGCTTGTGCTCAGCAGGACTGGTTCCAGCGGCTATCCGCAATTTATGGAGATACATGCTACGGAAGGATTCGTTGCCTACACCTGGCTGCTTGAGGGGAATGCCGAACATTCAGCCATGAGTAGTGAGGTAGAAGTACATCGAGTGGAAGTAGACAGTTCACCGCTGTCGAGTGGTGGCGTGTATCGACTTACCTTGATTGTAGAGGATGCAGGGGGAGACCTGCACTCGAGTCAGCTTGATTTTCTGGTAGTGGAGTAGAGTATGAAAACGAAATATAAATGGATCCTGGCAAGTGCCTTGATACTGATTTTTGCTGTCACCGGTTGCAGCAATTTTATAGGTGGAGGAGGGGCGGATGAGACCCTCCTGATAATCAGCCTTCAGCCGGATCAATCCCGGACGGTTCTGCCCTCACCGGTAGATATTGAAGATATAGATTACTACGTCCTGCGGCTAAGTCGTGAGGGCTATGACGATATCGAAGAGACGCTTGTAAGCTTTGCCGAACCTGTTGAGATTCCCGGAATTGCGATCGGAGAATGGCAGCTGGTAATCGAGGCCTACCTGGAGGGGCAGAGTGGTCCTTCTTTTGGTGGACAGGAATTTGTCGAGATCAATCTCGGGACTAATTCTGTAAAGATGAGCCTGCTGCCCCTGCGGGAAGCTGTCGGCGAACTGGATATTGTGGTCGAGTGGCCATCAGAGCTGGTGGATAATGTCAGTGTATTCAGGGCGAATTCCATCGGGGATCTTCCCGGACAGATTATGGATCCTGAGGACTTCGATTACGAGCTATCTGTGGCGGGAGATCCCGGTATCGGTCGGCTCACGATCCAGCTCGGTGATGAGCCCAGTGGATCGTTTATTGCTACAGTACGCCTGTACAAAAATTCGGAAGTAGTCGCTGAAATAATCGAGGTGGTACGCATTTACGATCATCAGCTGTCCCAGGCCTATATTCAGCTTGAGTCATCTGATTTGAGTCAGCCCCCGAGTGCGCCTATGAATGTTCAGGCAGCACCTATTCGTGATCAAGACTTTTATCTGGAGGGTATAGAGCTGACCTGGCAGGATAGCGCCAGCACCGAAACCGGATACCGTGTCTATCGATCCCTTAACGGAGCTGCGTGGGATCCGATTGCCGGTGCCCTGGATGCCAACTCCGAGTCCTATGTCGATGAGCTTATTGATTTGATGCTGGGATCTGGCACTACAATCCAGTATCGGGTGGAATCCTTCAATTCCTTCGGCAGCTCGGATGAAGTGCCAAGCGATCAGCTGGATTTCTACATTCTGACCTTTGATGCTAATGGTGGTTTTGGAGGTCAGGGTAGTATTGAGACCCGTCTCGTATCAGCTGGAGAAGGTTTTATGCTGCCGAATGATATCTTCTCGAGAGGAGTGTATTTCTTCGATGGTTGGGCGGTGGAAGCTGAGGCGGAAACCTATGACTACGATTTCGGCGAGAGCTATACCATGCCGGCGAACGACATTGATTTTTTTGCCTTCTGGACGGCTCCTCTGTTGATTCCGGATGCCTATAATGAGCGTATCGTTCTCCTGCGCGATATTAGCGGGGCTGATCGACAGGTTATTGATGCCGCACAGCTGGATTGGACCGGAGGATTTCATCCAACAGATGTCGAGATAGATGCGCAGGGACGAATCTACGCGGCAGTAAGTACGGTTCAGAATTATCCAGGTGAATATACTACAGCGCTTGCTGAGTACTCCGATTCAGAGATTATCCGGCTTCTGGATGCGGACAGCACAACTTATGAGGTGATGTACAGTAAGGCCTATTCGGATATATTCGCGATTACCATGGATCCGGCTGGTGAGTATCTCTATTTTGGCGATGTGGATGGATATCTTCAACTGAACCGATTGAGAACAAGCGACGGTGATGTGACCACCATAAACACATATATGTACGATTCTCTTCGCGGAATTGCCTATGCTGAATCAGGAGGAAACACATATCTTTTTGCAGCCGAAAAAAGTGATCTGTACCGATTTGATATAACTACATTTGTGGATGAACCCGATGTTATCAGTGAAAGCCAAGGTGGCGATTTATTCAGTTTTGATAATATGTTTGGTGATATAGCCTGGATTGGCTCAGCCTTACAGGTCATTGCGACACCGAATCCCGGGGTAGGGGGGACGCACAATATTGATCCGTTGTTGTTGACGCTGGACATAAATCTGGAGCTGCAGTCCAGCGTGGGAAGCAAGGGTGATCCGGACATAGACGGGCAGGGATTTTTCCTGTTTCCGCAGAGGTTCGTGGGTGTCTATAAGAATGAGGATATTTATGTGACCGATGGTGGTGGTTTTGTACTGGATGGATTCCCGGTTGATCAGGATCCCGGTCATCTCATACGCCTGCGTCATGAGGAGGATGCGGTGACAGAATGGGAAACATACGCTGACAGTGAAGCATTCGGCTTCGAGGGTTATAACCTCTATATTACCTCGTAATGCTGGCTGCGCTTATTACCTGCGATCGTGAAGAGCAGTTCCGTCACTCTCTGAACGGACTGCTCCACTACCTGCCGGACAGCTGTCGGCAGGTTCTCGTCTGCGATGACAGCCGGGATCCCTCTGTGGTGCAGCGTAAAGCAGCCGTAACGCAGCAGATCAGTTCTGTTTCCGGCAGAAATATCTGCTTTTTCGGGAGAGAAGAGCGCCGGGCATTTTCCGCTCAGCTGACTGAGAAGACTGCTGTTCCCGAAGACTTAGCGGAATTCATGTTCTTCGGCGATGAGCAGCTGGGTGTGAACAGCACAGGTGCGAGCCGTACGGCCCTGCTGCTGAAAGGTGCCGGCAGCAAGCTGCTGAGTTTTGATGATGACTGTATTTTTGAATGGAGAGAGCTGCATCAGTATGGTTCGGGACGGCTGCTGCATGGTGCCTTTGCCGAGCGTCGGGCCTACGAGCAGATCAGTGATGTTTATTCAGGAGATCCTCTGATTGAAATGTCGGAGATGCTAGGGTATCAATCCCGGCAATCCCGTCAGGAGCTGCAGGGTACGGCACGTGCTGTTATGGCCGGATTATACGGGGGGCGCTGGTTTTCCCGGCCCTTCGCGCATTTCTATATTCAAGGTCCGGTACGTGACATGTGCTATACAGATAAATCAGCGTATCACGCCGCTGCACGCTATCCCTTCGCCTTTATTCAGGCAGCAGAACCCATGACTTCCTGCGAACCCCTGTTTGTTTCCAGCGCCATTGGTCTGGATGCAAGAATCATGCTTCCGCCTTTTGTCCCAAATATTCGCAGTGAAGATACGATATGGGCTATGATGCTGCGCAGCAGCAGTGCAGACAGCAGGATTGGCCATACAGCCTTCAGCATCGGCCATGAATTTTCGGGCCGCGCAGCCTTCGAATCCGGGGATTATCGCTCGGTGCTGCCGGATGTCGGGCTGAACGTGATGCTGATCACGGCCGATCTGCTGCGAAAGCAACAGTTTGACGATCCAGCTGAAGGCCTTCCGGAGATCGGCGGGAAGTTTCGTGCTATTGCAGCCCTCAGCGATACTGATTTCAGCAGCTATATGCATTCTCTGTGGCGGAAACATGTCGAAGCCAGCATCTTCCAGCTGGAAAGACTGCTCCAGGAATATGACTACGAACCGCCGTTCTGGGCGAAAGACTGCCGGGTTTTCATACGAGACCTGCAGAAATCGCTGAAAGTACATAACGGACATTACCTGGAGTTTCCGTACCGTCGACTGCTGAAGCACACCGGAGACATGCTGATCGCCTGGCCGGAGCTCTGGAATAGTGCGATAGATCTGAACCCCAATTATGATATAATGAACCATGGAGGTGATCTATGAGTTCTATTACCATTCATGATATTGATGAAGCCTTGAGTGACAGGTTGACGATCGAATCCAGGCGGCAGAAAAAAAGCAGGAATCAGCTTATAAAAGAACTCCTTGCAAAGGAAATGGGCTTACCTCGGGGTGGGATCTATTCAGATGATTACTCCGGGTTTTGCGGTCTCTGGACAGCTGAGGAGCTCGATGAGTTCAACAGGTATCAGAAGGACAATAGTGTGGATTGCTGCTTCATGCATGGAGCATGGAGCCCGCCTGCTCACTCTTGATAAGCATTTTGAGTTCGTTGACGGGCTGCTGCTCTGTAATTTGGCTTAGTTGCTGTACTCTTCCAGATGGGCCTGGGTATAGCGGTGCAGCGGCCTGGTAACCATGTAATAGCGTCCGCTCATGTTCCAGAGCGTGAATCCCGATGCCGGGCTGTTGAGGGTTCCTCTCAGCTGGCGGTGCAGGTATTCAGTATATTCGGCCTGGTTGTAGTTCAGCTCACCGCCAATCAGGAATGCCTGGACATAGGGTCGAATCAGTACGCTTTCACCAACCATCTCGACTGCCCGTCTTGAGCCTTCCTCATAGATAAACTCTGCCCGGTCAAAATAGGTCATTTCGCGGTGAAAGTCCCGGCTGAAGTGGCTTGGGTATGACATTGGACTGATTACATCTACATATTCACTGATAGCTTCAATGTCCTGACCGAGGTAGCCGGTGCGGTACCAGGCGTTGAAACCGAAGACATCGGTTCCTACCGGAATGCTGAGCTCTTCGCGGGCCATTCGCAGGAATGAGGTCAGTGCATCGACGCGGCGCATACCGGGTCGGTCGAATCGGTACTGAATATTTCTAACCGGGCCGTCCGAGGGAAAGCGGATATAATCAAACTGGATTTCGTCGACGCCGAGTTCTTCGAGCTCTCTGGCAATGTCTATATTGTAGCGCCATACTTCTTCGGAGTAGGCATCAACCCACATCTCGCGGATAACGGTGCGCTCATTGCCTTCAGCATCGGTTTCTGTGCGGTAATCACCCCATGGTCGGTCTTCCACGCTGTCCCAGAGGGCAAAGCGATTGCTGTCGTAGCGGAATAATCTGTTGTCCTTGAACACGACAAGCCGTGCAATGACGTAAATATCGTGTTCATGCAGGGTCTGTATTAGCTCGGCGGCATCGAAGCGGGCAAAGATCGAGTTCACCTCTTTGGCCATGGGCAGCTGGCTGTTGTATGTAAGCCAGCCAACGTCATCCTTGAAGTCGATTACTACCGAGTTCATTCCGTGTTCGAGCATGAACTCTATGTGCTGTTCCAGACGCGGTGATTGTGCCTGGTGGGGATTCAGGAATATTCCGGTTCTGTTGGCTGCAAGTTCGAGTCGCTTCTGCTTTTCTGTGGATGCACTGGCCGGTCGGCGCTGCAGGCTGCTGAGTATAAGCGGCCGGGACCGGTAGCGGTCTTCCGGCAGGAATTCCAGGGGAGCAACAATCCGGGGGTCGTCCGGACCGATTGGGGAAACCCGATTGATTGCTCCGTCCGGGCGGCTACGTTCCGCAAGGTACAAGCCCCCGCCGAAACCGAGCTCGAAGAATATCTGTGAGGGGTTTTCCGGGTCATAGGCCAGTCCGCTGATTTCCTCATAGAATCCTGCGCCGCGGTTAATGAATGAAAACAGATTGGTAGTTGTCAGTTGTGTCCAGCTCTCTCCTCCATCTCTGGTTTCATAGAATCCATTGAAGCTGGTTCCCATGAGAAAATGCTGCGGGTTATGGGGAGAGGGGCTGACAGCGGTAATTATTACGTTCCGGTTAAAGCTGGCTGGTACAGCAACTGTCCGCCAGTCCTGTCCGGCATTATCTGAAAGGAAGATCTGATCATCGGTAGCGATTATGACCCGGCGGCTGTTGGATGGGTCGAGGCCGATGCTGCTTACTCGTCTGAACTCACTGCGGTCGAAGGGGTAGGCTACACGTAGCGGCAGGCCTTCATTCCTGCTTTCATAGTTCCTGCCGCCGTCGAGAGAGACAAGTATGCCCTGCCCCGTTTCGCTGCGATAGCGGATGTCATTTGTATTGGTCGCCTGTGCGCTGAGTCCTGCCGCAACAAGGGCAAGCAGAACTCCTGCTATAATGTTGATTCTGATCAATAAAGCATGTGATTTCATGCGACTACAATAAACCGAGGACCGGGAATGCGCAAGCAGGGCTTTTCCTGATCAGCGTCTCCAGGGCAGCCTGAATCCGCGTTGAGGGCCTGCTCCGCAGACATCCTGATATACTTCTATCAGATCGCGGCAGAGGGCTTCGGAGGTCCAGTTTTGCGCATAGGCCAGGGCTTCTGCGGACTTCTCCTGCCAGAGTTCCGCGCTGTCCAGTAGTTCTATAACGCGATTGCTGAATTCCTGCTGATTGTCGCTCACCATAAAACCGCCGTTGTTTCCGTTCATGACCTCGCGGGTTCCCATTTCTCCGATTGCAACCACCGGAGTTCCACAGATCATCGCTTCAATGGTGACCAGGCCCTGGGTCTCTGTTTTTGAAGGGAAGGTGAAGACATCGGTGCTGCCGTAGATTTCGCGCAGCTGTTTTCTTGGCAGGTAGCCGAGAAATCTGCAGTTATCATGCAGTCCCCGGCTGCGGGCATTCTGTTCGAGGTCGGCACGCCCTGGTCCGTCTCCGACATACAGCAGCAGGGTGTTCGGGTGTTTTTTGAGCACAGTCTCGAGCACTCCGAGCAGAAAGCCGGGATTTTTCTCCTGTGAGATTCTTCCGATAAATGTCAGTACCCGGGTATCGTCGGGCAGTCCTGTGAGCCAGGGGACTGTTTTACGAAGTTCCTGGCGATTTATGCCGCTGAAATCATCAGCGCTGATTCCGGTTGGAATAACTGAAATCGGTTTGTGTATGTGATATTTCTGCAGGACTGATTTCATGCTCTGACTGGGAGCGATGATCCGGGTTGCCTTGCGGAAGCGCATTCTGGTAATTGCGATGGCAGTCTGCCTGGCAGCAATCGAAGGCAGGAAGGGCATGTAGACCTTTATATAGCGTTCCCAATAGGTATGGCTGGTCATGACCACCGGGATTCTTGCTTTCCGGCGGTATTCCAGGAGTATTTCCAGGCCCGAGAATTCTGTGTGCGCATGCACTAGATCCGGCTGGAATCTCTGGAGAGCCTCCGTAGCGATTTTCTGGCCTTTCAACACGTCAATCAGGCGGTCTTCCGAGCTGAAGAACAGACTTTTTGAGGGGAGGCGGATTATCGGGTTTTCCTCATCGATAGACTCTGCATCCTCATCTGCAAGCCCCGGGTATTGCGGTGCGAGAATGAGTACCTGGTGTCCCATTGCAATCAATTCCCGGCGGAATACTTCAACCGAGACTGCGACCCCGTTTACACGGGGCCAGAATGTGTCGCTGGAAAAAACAATGCGCATAGAATTATCCTCGAATTAAAAAATCATATTCATGTTGACAACGGTTTGTTCGAACCTGGCGATGCGGTTCACAAAGGAATCGAACTGAATGTTGACTTTTTTACAGGCGTCGTTCAGGTAGGACAGGTAATAGAGTCCGAGATTTCCCATCATGGCATCTCCGGCTTCCGAATAGAAATCCTTCAGACTCTTTTCTGCTACGTTTTTATTGGTACGGTCGTTAATGCTGTTTTTCATGCTTTCGAACTCAGTCCGCTGGTTCGAGATATTGATTCCCAGTTTAGCCCGGTCGCCGCTCATCGGCTTCTTCTGATTGAATTTCCAGAGGATGTAGATGTTTTCATCATCATCTTCATAGCCGGGTTTCACCTGGCCGCCCTGAGTGGTCAGGGTGATCAGCAGCTCAATCAGCATGAGTCCAAGATATTCCGGAATGGGGGCCCGGCGCAGATATTCGTTCAGGGTGTGCTGGATCTTGCGGATCATATCTATGTAGGCATCTGAATCCTTGTAGGCGGTCAGGATAAACCAGGTCAGCGGGTTCATATTGTTCAGATATTTTTCACAGAGAAAGGCCTGGATATTCTTTTCGTCCGGGAGCAGGCCGGGGTTTGTCCGGATGTTGTTATAGAGCGGACGGAGGATCTGCGAGCGTACCTGTTGAACCTCCAGGCGATTTTTATCGAGAACCTTGTTCAGGTATTCATGCTTGATTGGTGTCTTGAAGTCTATCGGGTTCCGCATGTTGTGGCGGTTCCATTGCCGAACCAGTTCTGATTCAACCAGATCTTCGAAGACAGCAGTATCAAACTGCCGGTAGAGCATTGCATAGCTTATCAGCTTGGTAAAATCTATAACATCCTTGCGCTTTTCAACAACATTTGGAATTGCAACTTCGATTTTGGACAGGTATCCAAGCAGCAGCATGCGCTGAACGGTTGCAGGTGAGAAATCGACCAGGTATATCCCGTATTCTTCGTTGTTGTCTGAGAGGCGGAACTTGTTTATGCGTTTATTGTGACTGATAAAATATGAAACACCAGCGTCGGTAAAGATCATTTTGATGGGCACGTTAATATGCGGGCGTTTCGTCTTGGTTGGCACCTATCATCGCTCCTTACAGTAATATCGGCCTGGTTTCAGCTAAAGTGTAGCATGACCGTAGCAGTAAATAAACGGGTTTTTTATCAGTACCTATTGTTTTTTACCAATGATCCCTATTATATTAGATTTATTGTATAAATGAATGAACGTTCATTCATTTTAAACCAACAGAGGGAATAAATGTCAAGAAATCAGGATCCGGAAAAGCGTGCCTTGCTGCTCAGAACAGCGGTTCAGGTATTCGGAGCAAAGGGATACAGCGCTACCACAATCAAGGATATTGCCGGAAGTGCAGGTCTGGCGGCAGGTACAGTCTACAATTATTTCCGCGACAAGGACGATCTGTTCCAGAGTTGTTTTCAGGAGTCCTGGACGGAATTCCATATTGGAATGGAAGAAATTCTGTCCAGGGGTCAGTCGATTCAGAGCAATATCGAGGAACTTATTCATTTCGGTTTTGATCTGCTGCTTGATGTATATCCCCTGGTACGGGGCATGTACACGCAGGCTAATCTCATGGATATGCTCTCTCCGCAGATAGAGCGACTCTGTACCGCCCTTGAAAGTTATCTCGGTGAGTATATCGTGCTGCGGATCAAGGCAATCCAAGACGATACAGAACTCAAGCACTTCTTCATGCAGATGATGATCTCCGGAATACTCTCAACGGTCAGTCAGACAGCGAACGAAAATATTCATGCTGTGCTGGAAGATATGAAGAGAAATCTGTTGAAGGGACTGCAGTTCGCAGCTCAGGCAACAGAAATATGCAACGATCTGCATAGAGGACTGGAGGAAGTATGAGCAAGGTGAAAAAATTTCCTCTCTATTTGATGCTTTTTATCCTGCTGGTGTTTATTGGCATTCCGGTCTATCGATTCTTTTTCGATTCTGCTGAGGATACTGCTGCAGAGCCGGGGGTGCTGGTTGAAACCGTTCCGGCAGGACTTGCAGATTTCGAAAATATTCTGAGGTACCCGGGAACGATTACACCTCAGACGACAACAGTGGTAACACCAAAACTGTCAGGAGAAGTTCTGACGGTGCATGTGAGCACCAATCAGATGGTTGAGGCCGGGGATCTGTTATTTACCATAGATGACAGTGTGGCCAGGCTGCAGGCAGAACAGGCGCGGGCCGGAGTCAGGGCGGCGCAGGCGCAGCTTGAGAGAGCCCAGCGCGGAGCCAGGGCCCAGGAGCTGGAAAGCGCCAGAGCGAGTGTGGAGCAGGCCCGTGAGGATCTGCAGACAGCAAGGAGCAATCTGGAGCGCACCGAGCGCCTGTATGAAGCCGGTACCATAGCGCGATCCCAGTTCGAGGAGGCACAGAACGCCTTCCGCAATGCACGAACCCAGGTCGAAAATGCCGAGCGGTCTCTCAGGATCATGGAAGAGGGGGCAACCTCGGAAGATCTCGAGCTGGCCAGAGCAAATGTACAGTCAGCCCAGAAGCAGCTTGAGTTGGCAGAACTACAGCTTCGCTATGCTTTGGTACGGGCGCCGGTGCGCGGACTGCTGGCCGATGTAATGATCGAAGAGGGCAGCATGGCTGGTACCACAACCCCCCTGGCTGCAATCATTGCGGATGAGATGATTCAGGTTCAGGCAGCAATTCCCGAGGAGCGCTACGGTCTGCTGGCGTATCGGGCCGGTGAGATGCAGGCCAGGGTGTATCCGGCTGCCTATCCGGAAGATCCGGCTTATGAAGGGATTTTATCCATGGTTTCATCGGTAATTCAGCCTGAAAGCCGTTCCTTCGGAATCGAGATTGCAGTCGAGAACAGTTCCGGCCGTCTCAGACCGGGCATGTTCGTGAACTTCGAGCTGATTCTGGAACGAATGGATAATGCTGTCAGTGTGCCGGCAACTGCGGTTTTATTCCGTGAAGGCCGACAGGTTGTGTATATCGCTGATTTTGATGATGACGGTGCTACTGTTGCCCGCATTCAGCCGGTCAAGACCGGGATCCGCGACGGCAGCAGAATACAGATTATTTCCGGCGTCGAAGCAGGAGATGAAATTATTGTACGGGGAGCCAGCTTCCTTGAGGATGCCCAGTTAATCCGGATCCGTGAGGGCCGCAGCCTATGAGTATCCCCAGAAAAGCAGTCCAGCACCCGGTAACCACGGCGATGGTCTTTCTGGCCATGCTGGTGCTGGGTCTGATCAGTCTGAACCGACTTGGTCAGGAACTGTTCCCGGACATGAGCCTGCCCTCGGTTTTTGTGCTGACTATCAGCCCCGGGGTGGGTCCATACGAGGTCGAGGATGGAATAACCAGACCGATCGAAGCAGCTGTGGCAGGAATGAGCGGGGTGGAGCGCATAAATAGCGTGTCTTCGGAGAGTGTTTCGCAGGTCACTATCTCCTTCACCGATGATATCGATGTGGATGTTGTTATTCATGATATCCGCGAACAGATTACTGCCGCCGCCGAAAACTTCCCTTCAGGAACCCAGCGCAGCCGGCTTTTCAAATTCAATGCATCCGTACTTCCCAGTATGCAGCTGCATGTCTATTCCAGAACACCCGGCATGGATATCCGCGGCCTGCTTGAGGATGAACTGGTACCGCAGCTTGAGCGGGTGCCGGGTGTAGGAAGAATCGATCTCTTCGGGGGGCAGGAAGCGGCCGTCATGGTCAGAATCGATCTGGACAGTCTCAGTAAACGCAATATACCGCTGTTGCAGATTCTCCAGGCCTTTGAGGGAGCAAATATTGATCTTCCGGCCGGGGTTATGGAGGACAGCGGGCGAATTCTGAACCTGCGTACCACCGGGAGTTTTCAGTCGATTGAAGAGATCGGTGAGGTTCTCATCGGGGCTGGAAACGGTGTCCCGATTTTCCTGAAGGATGTCGCCGAGATTGAAGACGGTTTCCGGCGACAGCAGCAGTTCCTCAGCACAGACGGCGGTGACGGAATTCTGCTGCATGTGCAGAAACAGGACGGCTACAATACCGTGGATGTCAATGATGGCGTCCTTGCACGGCTGGCGCAGGTGCAGCCGCAGCTGCCTCCATCGATCCGCTTCGAGATCCTGGAAAATCAGGCTGACAGTGTCCGGGATGCCATTGGCGGTGTTGCCCAGGCAGCCTGGCAGGGGGGTCTTCTGGCTATCCTCGTTCTGCTGGCTTTTCTACGGAATGTTCGTTCAACATTTATTATTGCGGTGGTAATACCAGCTGCCGTTATTGTGACCTTTTCTCTGATCGATTTCGGTGGACTGACTATAAACATTACGACCCTGCTGGGAATGACCCTGGCAATCGGTATGTTTGTGGATAACGCTATCGTGGTTCTCGAGTCCATCTACCGCAAGCAGCTGGCAGGCTATGACCGCGTTGAAGCGGCAATCCTCGGAGCTGAAGAGGTTGCTACTGCGGTTACCGCCAGTACCCTGACCACCATGGCAGTATTCGTTCCGATGATTTTTGTCGGTGGCTTGGCGGGGATTCTGTTTCAGCCGTTCTCCATGACGATTGCATTCAGTCTGTTTATTTCTCTGGCGGCATCCCTGAGTCTTACTCCGATGCTCTGCTCGAAGTTTCTGCATGTTGAGGCTGAGGTGCATGAGGATGCACAGCTCGAGGAACTGAGTCTTGCCGATGTTCATATTCACAGCGAGAACCCGGTACTGCTGTTTCTCAGCAGGATGATCCAGAAGGGACTACTTGCTATGGACCAGGTCTATGAGCTCGGGATTCGATGGTCACTGAAGCACCCGATCCGGATTATTTCCTCGGCGGTTCTGCTTTTCGTCCTCAGTATCGGCTCTGTACTGCTACTGGGAATGGAGTTTATTCCGGAAGGTGATGAGGGGCTGTTTTCTGTAGAGTTCGAGACCCGGCTCGGGGTTGATTATGACTACACCAGCAGCCTGGCTTTCGAAATTGACCAGATAGTGCGTGAGGAAGTTGGCGAATATATCAAGACCTCCGGCACCAGGGTCGGGTCAGGAGGAAGTCACCGCGGTTCAATCAGCGTAGCTATGGTAGATATCTCGCAGCGTCCGGATGATATCTGGACCATAGTGAACCGGATTGACCGCCGCATCCGTAATGAGGTCGCCGATGTCAGGCATACTATAAATATCGAGGGTATGGCATCCCTGGCCAATATGGCCAGCGGTGAGACCAGTGCCCTGGTAATTGAACTGACGGGAGATGATATCGACCAGATGGCGGAATATGCCGAGTTCCTTGCCCTGCAGATTTCAGATATTCCGGGAACCAGGAATGTCAGGTCATCCCACACCGTCGGGGTGCCCGAGCTGCAGTTTGTGGTGGACCGTCAGGCTGCCAGTATGCTGGGATTAAGCCCGATGGAAATAGCCGCTACGCTCCGGACGGCCTATAACGGTACCGAAGTAACCCGCTACAGCAGCGGCGGCCGCGATCTGGATGTCTACGTAATCCTCTCGGAAAAAGACCGCCAGGATATTGCCCGCATCGACAGCCTGTTTCTGGTCAACCGGAGCGGCCAGCGGATTGCCCTTGAGTCTGTTGTTACCCGGATAGAGGGCGAGGGCCCGATACAGATTAACCGCAGCAACCGCAGCCGGGTAATTCGTGTGCTCGGCAGTCTGACCGGTGAGCGTCCGCTGAACCGGGTGCTGGCAGACGTGGACTCGGTACTGGCGGAGGCCGGTGATCCCCCGCTCGGCATCGGGCGGACAGTCAGCGGTGCCGGTGAGGATATGGCAGAATCATTCGGCAGTCTTTTCAATGCCCTGCTGCTGGCGATACTGCTGGTTTACATGGTCATGGCCAGTCAGTTTGAATCCTTTGTAAATCCTTTCATTGTCATGTTTTCGGTGCCTTTTGCGATCATCGGTCTGACAGCGGCCCTGCTGATAACCAATACTACCTTCAACCTGCTGTCCTTCGTCGGTGCAATCCTGCTGGTTGGGATCGTGGTCAACAATGCAATCGTACTTATTGATTACATTGATCAGCTGCGCGGTCGCGGAATGGCTCTGACAGAAGCGATCGTACACGGCGGAAAAACCAGACTGAAGCCGATTCTTATGACCTCGCTGACCACACTGCTGGGTCTGCTTCCGATGGCCATTGGTGCCGGTGGCGGGGCTCATCTCAGAGCACCGATAGCCCGGGCGGTTATCGGTGGACTGACGACATCCACAATTATCACAGTAATTCTGATTCCAACCCTGTATTTTATAGTGCAGGGGGCGCTCGAGAAGCGCAGGGAACTCAGAGGGAGGGAGAGTATATGAGGAAGATACAGATTTTTTCAGGCAGATTGCCAAAGCTGTCGAAGCTGCCGAAGCTGCCGAAGCTGGTGCGCCTTTCGGGAATCCTGCTGCTGGCGCTATCCGCAGTCATGCTGGGCGGCTGCAGCTATTATCATCGGGCTGTTGTCGAGGGATTTGTCGAAGACAGCAACTCGGAAGCCGGAATCAATTCAGCGACGGTCCGCTTTTATATGACCGAGCCTGAAACAGCAAATGAAGAGGGCTTTTTTGCCAGGACTTCAACTGCGACCAGCGGAGGCTCAGCCGGCTATTTCCGGAATACGGTGATCTGGGACAATTACTTCAGCTCATTCGGAGCCGAAGGTGATACTGGAACCATATATCTGGGTGTGACCCATCCTGATTACCAGGAGAAGATTGTACGGGTGCCCGGAATCCTCAGCGATGACATTAACCGCATAGAGGCCATTGGTCTGCAGCGGGTGACATTTGCGGCAGGTGAGGTCTTCGGCAGATTGATTCAGGAAAGCGATGGTGAGCCGGTCAACGGTGTGCGCGTCGTGCTGACCGTTCCCGAGCTTGACACTGAAGGGGAACCCACTGAAGAGGAGCGTGAGTATATCGCCCTGACCGGGAACCGGGCTGGCGAGGCTGGCTGGTTCAGCTTCAACGAGCCGGTCTGGCGCGATGAAGCCACTCCTCCCGGTGGAGACAGCGAGGTTCTGGCTACTCTGAAGGTCGATGACGATGACTACCGACAGCTCGAAGATACCCCTGTATCCATCGGTCTGGTCAGCAAGGAAGACAGCGAGCTCAGAGATGAGATCCGGATCGTGCGCAAACCGCGAACCGAATTCAATACGGTGCTTACCGGCCGCCTGTACCATAAACCACCCGGCCTCTCGGCTGATGCTGATTATGTCGGTCTCAGCGGGGCAGAGATCCGGGTGACCTGGACAGCCCTCGATGATCCCGACGGCGAGCGCTATGTGGAAACCGAGACCGGTCCCGATGGAACCTTCCGCGCCCAGATCAGATGGAAGCGCGCTGATGGCTATGAGCCACCTGACGGGGTACCGGAAGGGGAGGACGCTCTGGACATTTCAGAAGGGGATAGCATGGAAGTTCGCTACATACACAGCAAGATTGGTGACCCGGATGCTGACCCGCCTGGCGAGGTCCGCGACCGCAGCCGAATCCGATCCTGGATCAACCCGAACCGTATGGAAGACTACTATGTTCCTGAACCATAGAGCTCCGGGGCTGGCAGGCTTTGTACTGCTTTCCGCCATACTGTTCTCTTCCCCGCTGCAGGCGCAGACTGGTACCGAGCTGAGTCTGGATACCGCCTTGCGTGAAGCCGAGGAATACAGCTTTGCATTGCAGCGCAGTGCTGCCGCCCTGCGAGAGGCCGATGCCGGTCTGCTCTCGGCGCGTGCCAGGCAGCTGCCAAAAATCGATGCCAATATCTCGGCTTCCTATCTGAGCAATCCTCCGGATGGTGTCAGAATCCCGCGAGGAAGTCTGGGGAGTCAGACCCAACCAGGCTCGACTTATCCGGTGCCAGTTCCTGATCAGGATGTTGTCCTGCTGCCTGACCCGGAGAACACCTTCTACCGATTCCAGGCCACCCTGCAGCAGCCCCTCTTTACCTGGGGCAAGCTTGGTCTGGGAATAGATGCTGCAGCAGTCCAGCGTGAAATCGCGCTTGTGGATTCACAGGCAGCTCTCCGCGAGCTGCGACGTGACGTCATCCAGGCTTACTACGGTCTGCGCTTTGCCGGCATTGCTGCAGAGAAGCTGGCTGAAATTGAGGAAAGGGCAGAGCAGATGCTCCGGGATCAGGAGCTGGCTTTTGAGGTTGGTACGGTTAACCGGCAGACCCTGCTTGAAACCAGAGTAGAATTGTATGAAGTCCGCGTTCAGCGGATCAACGCCGAGCAGGCCCGGAAGTCTGCTGCAGACGGTCTTTCACTGTTGATTGGCCGGACATTGCTCTCTGATGAGGATCCGGACAGAACCGAACTGACAGACGATTATCGCTTTGAATCAGGTCCGGATAATCTCCTGGAGCAGGCTGCTTCAGAGACTGCGGCGCTTGCTGCATCCTCTGATCTGGCGGGGCTCGAGCTGCAGGGCAGACTGGCCCGCATCGGAGCCGAGATCGAGCGCAGATCGGGAATGTGGCGCCCGGATATTGCACTGCAATTGCAGTGGGAGTCATCCGGTCAACGTCTGCCTCCGCAGGCCAACTGGCATGATTCATGGGATAACGGGCTTACCCTGACGATTGCCGGGAGCTTTGGAATTTACGATGGGGGAGCAAAATCGGCCTCACTGCAGGCTGCAAGGGCTGTCGAGCAGCAGGTGAGTGCAGGAATCGCCCAGCTTGAGGAAGCCAAAGCCTTCCAGCTTCGCCAGTATCGGGAGGCCGTTCTCAGGGCACGGGGCCAGCGGGATCTCGCAGCCGCCAGGCGTGAGCTTGCGGTTGAACGCGCCCGGAATGCGGCAGTCAGTTTCGAGAATGATCTTATAACCAGGACCGAAGCCCGGGGGGCCGAGATTCTCCAGTTAATGGCCGAGCTCGAAGAAGAGCGGACACGTTTTGAACTGGAGTCTGCTCTTGTGGATCTGGCCTACATAAGTGGTCTGCTTGGTGACTTTGAGCGTAGACCGTAATAAAAAAGCGGCATATAGCTGTTACAACACAGGCTATATGCCGCCGGTCTTCCCTCAGGTATTAAAGGTCAGCCTATTTCGAGGATTCCTTATTACCTTTCTCTGTCCCGCTTTTTGAAGCAGGTTTTTTCGCAGTTGACGGTTTAGTCACCGGTTTCGCGGCCGGTTTTTTTGCTGCAGGCTTTTTTGCCGCAGGCTTGTCGGTCTTTGCGGATGGCTTGCCTGAAGTTTTTGCCGTGCTCTTCGGGGCTGCCTTTGCAGTAGCTGAGCCGGATAACTGTTCCAGCAGTCCGCTGATGGTGTAGCCGGAATTCTGCTCGGCAGTATGCCAGCTGTTGATCACCCTGCTGAGGGTTTTCAGGTCGCCGGCACTCGGGCTGAGAGCCGTGGCATCGTTATGGTATTCATACAAACAGGCAAAATAGCCGGTGAGCAGCATGTTTTCTGTGAGGCTTTCGAAGCCTTCCTTGCGGTAATAGACAACACCTTCATAGCTGTGTACGCCGAGCAGACTGTGAGCATCTATGTCCTGAAGGATTCCTTCAAGAATTCTGACTTCCCACAGCCCGGGATCGGCTAGGGTGCAGGGCAGGTAGGGCAGCCAGCCGAGAATCACGCGTAACCGTGTTCTGACGCGGTAGGCAAGATCCTCGAAGTCGATGTCTCCTCCGAGTGCATCCTTTACGTTGCCGACTATTACACGATCCAGATCCCATTCTTCCAGCAGCAGGGCCGCAGTATCCCTGAAGGGGTGCACTGCATCCTTGCAGATTTTTTCTGTCGGTGGGATTCGCCGGGACAGTGGCAGCAGATACGCCAGTGAAAAGAGGATTGCCAGACGCTCTGCATGCGAGCTGTCGGGAATCTCGGTACCGTTGCTTATAGTCTTTTCAAGTTCCTTCTGAAGGGTTTTTGCGGCTGTTGATTTTTTCGCTCTCTCGGCTGCATACAGCAGGGATAATCCCTTCTGTAGGTCAGCACTGAGTGTTTCCCTGTCCGGAAGTGCGTATGAGCGTGAATCGAAGCCCCGTAGACTGTCCACCGCATCCGCATAACGCACAGAAAGATCATTCAGAAGATCCTGATCAACGGGTATCTCCGGACTGCTCCAGCCTCTCAGAATGGCACGGAAGGCATCATAGTGACAGGCCCAACCCATCGGCGCGTGTATCGGCTCGAGATACAGATCGCGGACAGCTCGATTGATGTCTGGCGTTCCATGTCCATTCAAGCGGTCATTCAGGCGTGCGTAGAGGGCACTGGATGTATCCTCAACCTCATGTATCTGTATGAAGACCTGGGACTGATATCCCTGCAGACTGGCGAAGAGTCCGGCATGATAGAGTTCGCTGCTCCGGCGGATGAACCACAGGCCGCTGCGTACCTCTTTCATGATAGTGAACCACTGGGATCCAACGTGAAGGCGGAGGGCATGCGGGAGATCCGTTCGCTGGTTGGGCAGTTTCCCGGCTGCAGTTTTGCGTGTGTAGGGTGCTGATCCCTTGATCCATCCCTGGGTTGATTCATATGAGTTGTTGAATAGCACAAGCGCCCGTTCTTCTCCGTATGAATTGCTGTAGGCATAGACATTCTCATTGATATGTCCATGACTCGTATAGAAATCATAGAGATGGAAGTTTTCCACTTCTGCAAAGAGATAGCGTTTACGGACCAGCGGGAAAATATCATGCTCGTGTCTGGCCACCAGTCCCTCATCCGGGACTTCATCGTGGTAGGCCTTGCTGTATTCCATGCCGTATTTCTCACTGAAGCCCTCGATCTGTCCATGACCGAACATAGGCAGTCCCGGCATGGTGATCATGAGTGTACAGACACCGAAGTATTTGTCATCGCGTCCGAATTGGGCTATAGCTGTTTCCTCATCCGGGTTGTTCATGAAATTCACGAAGCGTTTGAGAATATCCGGATCGAATTCCAGGGTGTTCTTGATGGTCTGACGGTACTTGTCGTTGTCTTCATTCTTGAGCATGTGCATGAAAGCCGAGTTATAAACCCGGTGCATGCCCAGGCTGCGGACAAAGTATCCTTCCATCATCCAGAATGCTTCAGCGAGCAGCAGGGTGTCGGGAAGTTCCTGGGCTACGCGGTCAACCACTTCGCGCCAGAACTCTTCGGGGATTCTGGCATCGAATTCCTCTCTGGTCAGTCCATGTTCTGCGCGTGAAGGAATGTCGCCGCCGCTGCCAGGGGCCGGGTACCACAGACGCTGTATATGTTTCTTGGCCAGGGTCATTGCAGCATCGAAGCGGATAATCGGAAAGTTCCTGGCGACATGCAGAATGGTCTGAATTACTGCTTCACGCACTTCAGGTTTGATGAAGTCAAGCTGTGCTGTGTCATTCCAGGGCATGTGGGTGCCGTCATTACCGTGGTAGATGTAGCGTACATCTCCGGTGTTGTTGTCTGTCCGCTTGAATACAACACTGGCGTCGCTGCGGTCAAAATAATGATCTTCAATCTGTACTGTGAGATGCGGGCTTCGGCTCAGATTCTGTCCGTTGAAGCTGTATCCGGGAAAGGGTGAGTGATCCAGCTGAACGTACCAGTCAGGATGGCTTTCAACCCAGTCTGAATCTATGCCGGTGTGATTCGGAACCATGTCGCTGGCGAGCCTGATTCCGCGCTGGGCACAGCGCTGGCGCAGATTTGCAACTGCGTCCCAGCCTCCCAGGGCATTGCTTATTTCATAGTTCAGCAGTGAATAGGCACTGGCTTCTGCTTCCGGATTTCCACAGAGCCTCTTGATTTCTTTTGATGCAGGTGAGCGCTGCCAGAGTCCTATCAGCCATAAGCCGGTTATTCCCCGCGCTGCCATCTGATCAAGTTCCTGATCCGGGATCTGGTCAAGCCTGGTGATCCTGTATCCATACCAGCGACTGAGCTGATCAAGCCAGACAAGGGTGCTTTTGGCCATCAGGACAACCCGCGGCATCCAGTCCCGGTCCATGCTGAAGCGTTCTGCTTCATCTTCGGTTCCATCTCCGAAGTGCAGAACCTCGGAGCTGCCTCCGCCGACAAAACCGCGTCCCTTCAGTTCTTCCGACAATTTATCCAGTGAGCGGAGGAGCCGCTCGAGAAGACTTCCCAGCATGGATCCCCAACGCCCACGGATGTAACTGAGCTGGTCGAAGAGTGAATCAGGGTATTTCAGAGCCGGGGCGCGGAGCATATCAATCAGATATTCATTATCCGGTCCGAATTCCGGAACCTCGGCAAAGACTTCGTGGAGCAGGTTGGTGAAACTCTGGTACGAAGTTTTATTCAATTCCTGTTCAACAGAGAAAATTTCTGCATAGTTTTTCAGTGCGGGGTTGGCCTGCTCAAGGTACACCAGCATCAATTCCTTCTGAAGCAGATCAGCGCCATTTTCCTCGGGAAAGGCTCCACGGGGAACAGAAGATAAAAATTCCTTGAGACCGATTCCCTGTCTGAAGACTGTCGATGGAGGGTGATTTTCGGCAAAAGTAAGCAGGAGCCTTTCCATAGCAGTGCTGCCGAGCCGCTGCTCGATTTCCTGCATGCAGTTTTTCAGGATCTCATCACCATACTGATCCTGGTAAAGTTCAATAAGATAGCAGTAGATTTCATCGAGCAGCGACATTGCAGTCAGCTCTCCTGCTGATACTGCCTTTTCCGGGTGCAGCGCAATGTTTCTCCGGCTGTTCATCTCATAGGCGAGCAGGGCCGGGGTACGTACCCCGCTCAGCATTGACTCCTCGCTTGAGATACCGATTCTGTTCCCGTCCGGATCGTACTCCTGCCGGAAATCTCTGTGAATATGGTAGGCTCGCAACATTAGACTGTCCTTTCGGCTCTGGGGCCGGTTAGTTCTCGGATTCTCTGGTTCAGCAGCTCGTATTCATGAAGGCTGGTTATATCTACCGGAATCCTGTAGGTCCAGTTGAAATCATTGAGGGTTCCGGGAATGTTGATACGTTCCTGTGCGGCATCTTCCAGCCTGAGTCCGGGTTCCAGGGCAAAAAGATCCTGGATCTGGAACATGCACAGCTGGGAGTTTGCTTCAAGCAGGCGTGAGTAGACCAATGCTGCTGTTTCGGCATCGAAACTTTTCGGGCAGGGATCGGTGAAGCCGAGGCTGTACCAGAATCCCTCCCTGTCTCCTTCACGCTCCCACCATTCCCTGGTGGTGCTGGTATCATGAACCGAAGGAGTGCAGACACTGAGAGCCGGGTAGTCTTCAAGGGCATAGTAGGGCTGGCCGGGGGCATCCCAGTTACGGCTCCAGCGGGGAATCCGGAGGCTCAGTATTCCAAGCTCTCCCAGCACGTTCGGAACACAGTCAGGAATTGCGCCGAGATCCTCCGCACAGGTGAGCATCCGGACACTGTTACTCATAAAGCTCAGCAGCCGGCGGCCGGTCTCTTCCCAGAGGGCTTCCGATCGATTGGCGTGGCTCGAAACAAGGTGCTCCATGGCATTCTTTTCGTGGTCAGACAGCAGCTGATACCGTGAGCATTCACGGAAAGTCCAGGATGGTGAATAGACCCCGTCAGCAACTTCGATCAATGCCCGGTCCTTGAACCAGTCACGTAGAATCTGCTTCTGTTCAGGGCTGATCTGCATAGAATCAAAGACCTTTTCTCCGTGAATCTTACTGCTGAAGGTAAACAGATCCTGGTCGAAGATTCGGGTGAATATAGTAGTGATTATGTCTTCTGCTGATTCTCCGAATGCTTCCCTGATCTGGTCACCGGTAATGTGCGGCTCTGCAAGCCAGCGGATTCTGGCATTGTCCAGGCCGTGATGTCTCAGTTCCTCCTGTGCAATAAAGGCAGAGGGATAGAAATACCCGAGTGTTCCGAGCCGGTTGGCCTCTGGAATCGCCCAGATCCGGAAAAAACCGAGAACATGATCAATTCTGTAGGCATGATAGAATTTTTCGGCTTGCTGCAGCCTGTCTTTCCACCAGCTGTAATCCTGTTCTGCAAGTGTGTCCCAGTCATAGATCGGGAAGCCCCAGTTCTGCCCGTCTGCAGAAAACATGTCCGGTGGTGCACCGGCACGAAGGCGGGTAATGAAGATGTCAGGATGGGCCCAAACATCGGCGCTGTCCTCGTTCATGAGGATAGGAAGATCTCCCTTGAGAAATACATCCATCTCATCCAGTCGATTGACTGCTGCTGTCATCTGCTGTTCAAGACGCATCTGTAACCATGCCTGATACATGTGTTCGTTAAGCAGATTTTTCTGGTTCCATCGCTTTTTTATGTCTTTTGGTTCAGGGTGCTGCAGGGATTTCCATTCAATCCAGCCACGTTCCTCGTTCTGTGATTTCAGTACCCGGAAGACTGCATATTCCCGCACCCATGAGTTGTTCTCAATCCATTCTGCAAGCTCGCCGGAAGGAATAATACGCTCTGAATGCTCATCAAAAATCCTGCGGGCAAGTTTCTGCTTGATCGTCAGGGTTCCTTCGTAATCCATGCGTTCACTGGAGTTCAGACTCTTTTTTGAACGGGAAATAGAAGCCTTGATTTTTTTTGAAAGCTCTTTGTCCGTTTCAAGCTCCGGTAGATCCTGTATTCGCAGATAAATGGGGTGCAGTGCAAAGGCACTCAGTGCGAAATAAGGTGAGCTCTGTGAGCCGGTGTCGTTGATCGGCAGCAACTGGATTACTTCAAGTCCTGCGGACTTGCTCCATTCTGCCAGGGCAGGCAGATCTGCGAATTCTCCGCATCCGAGACTGTCCGGGCTTCGCAGTGCCGAAACGGGCACTGCTATACCGGTTAAATAGTGTGTAAAGCCGGGAAATTTCATGTTGTACAGCTCCTCCTTCTGTGTATACTCCATTATAGGTGCATAGGAGGCGTATTGAAAAGGTTAACCCAGGTGATTCAGCATAGATTCTATCGCATGCAGCTCCGCTTCAGTAACGCGGTGCTCTTTTCCGGGAAATGTATGCATGTCAATTCTGCAGTCAAGCAGTTCAAGCTGGCTTTTTGTGCGGTGAACCCGACTGAGAGGTATATATGGATCCTCTTCGGCGCAGGCAAGATACACCGGTGTTCCGACAGCAGAACCGCTTGAATTCCATTCAGTTGAATCATCGCCGATCAGGCCTCCGGCCAGACAGAAGACCCCGCCAAAGCGCCGGGGATTACGGCACAGGTATTCCGCGGCCAGACAGGCGCCCTGAGAGAATCCGCCGAGAAAGATTTTTTCCTGTGTCATGCCTGCCTGCAGGAACTGGTGTACCAGACTGTCTACTACACGCAGCGCATCGTCGAGGTGGATTGCATTTTCAGCCAGGGGAGATAGAAAGCTTTCTGGATACCAGGAGTTGCCTGCAGCCTGCGGGGCGACAAAATGCAGATTGTCTACACCATCGAGATAATCCCGAAGGTGGAGTATTTCACGGGCGTTGGATCCCCGTCCATGCAGCAAAATGACTGCTCCATCTGCCTTCTGGAAGGGGACGCCTGCTGCTTCAGTAGAAAAGGGGTGATGCGGTTTGTTCATATATCCTCCTGGACGATAATAAAGTTTGGCGATATCGCATACATAGTACTATACTAAGAACAGGAGGTGCTATGTCAGCGCGAGAAGAATTAATCCAGAAGCTGAAAACCAGGCTGGATGAGTGGAACAAATCTATAGATGAGCTTGAGGCCCAGGCTGAAAAAGTCGAAGCTGATGCGAAAATCAAGCTGCAGGAACAGCTGCAGGACTTGAAGAAACAACGGGATTCTGCACGTAATGACCTCCGTGATCTTCAGTCCGCCAGTTCCGAAGCATTCGAGGATATGAAGGACGGACTGGAACAAGCATGGAAATCTATAAATGATTCTTTCAGATCAGCACTAACAAGATTTAAGGATTAATGTTATACTGACGAATATATAAAAAAGGAGAGCACATGAGTACATCAGAGCATGCCTATGTGGACATCAAGTTCGGCCCCTGCTGGAAGTATATATCTGTTACCAGAAGCTATGTTCAGAACTTCATCGCAGTCGGCCTGGCCGGCCAGGTAAAGGCGGACAAGATCGCAATGGCTGTCAGTGAGCTTCTGGAGAATGCCGTCAAGTATTCTGCTGGGGATGACACCAGGGTTCGACTGGAAGTCAAGCCGGAGGACGGGAAAATAGTTGTCGCTGTCTCAAACAAAACTGAACCGGGCCGTGAAGAAGAATTGCGCGCGATCTACAAGCGTGTCAATTCCGGTGATCCTTTACAGGTTTACATTGAAATGATGCGTGAAGCAACCGTACGAACTGACGGTAAAAGTCAGCTCGGGCTTGCGCGAATCCGGCATGAGGTGGGAGCAGACATACAGCTCGATATATCAGATGATCACGTGGTTACAGTTCGGCTGGACATCGACGTGGAAATGGAAGGTTAGGTTATGGGTAAATTAGGCGTAGATGCCGTTCAGGTTGAACGGCTGAAAATTGATGTACAGGACAGCCCTGCACAACTGACATTTATTGGTGATATTGATATGGAAGATCCGAGTACTATACTGGATCCCTTTTTCACCAAGACTCATGAGGGGATGCTTGCAAACGGACTGAAGGAAATCCAGGTCGATGTTACTTCTCTGAATTTCCTGAATTCCAGCGGAATCAAGGCCATATCCAAATGGATCATGCAGCTTGCTGCGCTTGGTGATGATCAGAAATATGTGATCAAGCTCAAGCATAATCCCGATATAACCTGGCAGGCTACCAGCCTTCCGACACTCACCTATCTTGTTCCAGGTGCAGTGGAAATAGTCTGAATAGTGAAGCCGGAATGAAACGTTCTGTTCTTTCAGCTATTACTATCAGTTTCTGGATCCTGAATCTGGCGGTGGGAATACTTCTCCCGCCGGTTTTTTTTGCTGTATTCTCCACAGCCGGTTTTGCAGTGCTTGTGTTTTTTATAATCAGGCAGCATAGCTCCTCTGTAGTGGACCAGGCAGGAAGCGGATCAAGTACAGAAACAATTGAGACCGGGGATAGTGAACTTCCTTCCAGTGAAATCGAAGAAATTGATGAGGCAGAACCTGCCGCCTTGACATCTTCCGTGAGTGAGGCTTCCGTTGCGGAAATTCTGCAACTGCTGAAAGAGCTGGAGGCAGAGGTAGAGGCATCCCGGAATACCCATTCCCCGCAACTCGTTCGGGTTCGGCATATTACCGAGGATGAGCTGCGTCCCAGACTTGGAAATTTAAAGAAAGATACCCAACAGATTCTTCAGAATGTGAACAGATCCTATGATATTTCTGACAACCTGAGCAAAACAGCATCCAATGCCTTTTCCCTGGCGGCCAAGGTCCAGAAGGGAATCGAAAACATTAATCAGAGTCTGCAGCAATCCCTGCAGAATACAGCCTTCCTCGAGGAGCAATCCAAGAAGATCAGCCGGATTCTGGACCTTATGTCAGATATCTCCTCACAGATTCAGGTGCTTTCAATGAATGCATCCATTGTTTCTGCCAGAGCCGGAATCCATGGGAAGGGATTTGAGGTAGTTGCAAAGGAAATCAGGAATCTCTCTCATGAAACGGAAAACTCGCTTCAGGAGATTTCCAGCTCGATCAAGGAAATACAGGGCACAATAAGCACCGTAAGTCTGGATACACAGCAGGCTGATCAAGCCGCTGCTGAGGAGACAAAGAGTCTTATGTCCGTTGCCGGTGCCCTGCAGGGAGTTCAGCTAGCGGTTGAGGTGGTTCATACCGTGAGCACAGAGTCAAAGGAGAAAATCCAGCAGCAGACGGATGTACTGCAGCAGATTGAGGATATGTACAATCGTCTGGATGATGAACTCAGGGACATGGATTCGGAATCTTCGGTGACCGAATCTACCGGAAATCTTGTTTCCAGAATCCGTGAATTACTGGATGGTCATGTGCAATGAGGATAATGTAAGAAATAAAGAGGAGGCTGAGGATGTATAGGTTTGTTGAACTGGCACTACTTTCATACCCGATTGTACTGCTGGCAGTACTACCGCTGTGGCTGGAGATTCGCAGGAGGGAGGAATTCGGCAAGCGCCCGAAACTTCTACGGAATTCTGTTTTGTGTATGGGTGCAGCCGGGCTTCTGAGCCTCGTAGCGTACCTGGAACTGCTGCCGAAGACCGGGAACTGGTTCATTTTTCTGTCCGGTGCCTCAGCTGCTCTGTATGCCTGTTCCGTAATTCTGCTTGAGTACTCGATCCATTTTCAGCGTATACGTGACTCGTTCTTCGAAGAGGAAACCTCGAATCAATTCAGGAAACTCTTTCCGCCGGCAATGATTATTCTGGCAGCAGTGCTGCTTGCCGTTGTTCTGGAAGGCCTGCATCTGCTCTTCGGAATGGATCAGTTTGTGCCTACAGGCTTGATTGCTGCGGCGCTGCTCCTGGGATTATTCTGGTTTGCTATGTTGGCATACCTGGAGCTGTTCCAGTTTCAGGCCGGCGTAATTCGACGGAAGACATTTACCATTACAGCTGTCGGTACGGTTTCGCTGCTGGCGGTATTTGCGGCAGTGGCTATGGGGCGCCAGCATTTCTTCGTGTGGTTTGTGATTATACATGTAGTGTATCTATACCGCGTATTCCAGGAGTACTTCTTCGCACGCTTTATTCACCTCAATGATCTGTTCAGCAAGCTTCAGGATACTATTCGGGTACGTAATGAACTCGTAGACAGGATAATCCATACTCCGGTACACCAGGATCATACTGTGGTAGAAAGCATGTTTCAGTCTGCGGTTGAACAGACCCAGAGGGAAGCAACTCTTCCTCAGTACAGCATTACCGGAGCCGCCGTGTACCGCCGGATTGGCGATGATCTGGTCTGCGAGTCCGATGATTATACCTATGGCTACTGCATCCCGCTGTATGAAATCGACACCATACGGAAGCTCAACAGGGAACAGCTGGTAAACAAGATACGGGATCAGAAATTCAATCTACGCAAACTGAAAACCCAGTCAGAGGATTCCAGCAAACAGTTCGGTATGAGCTATATGCGGAGTTTGGTGGAGACCAGGGAGCCGGTCAAGATCTATGATATACCTGCCTGTTTCCAGGGCCTGGTCAGTTTTATTGCCGTTTACCCCGTGGTTGACCGTGAGAACATAACCGGCTGTGTAATGGTTTTCAAGGACAGTTTTCATGATTTATTCCCCCAGGAAGACCGGAACCTCCGCACATTTGCCAACAACCTGAGTACTATTTTTAATATTATTGATGGTAAGCAGAAACAGGAAGAGCGGAACCGTTTACAGGGTGAAATGGAAATTGCCAAGAATATTCAGACATCTATTGTACCGAAGGAATTCTCGATTCCCGGTTACCGCATTGCGGCGTCCATGGAGACTGCCACCGAAGTCGGTGGGGATGTATATGACTGGATCCCCACTGAAGAAGGGAATTATCTGGCGATCGGAGATGTTTCCGGTCATGGACTTCCCTCAGGTATTATGACGCTGATTCAGATGGCTTCACTGCATGGAGCAGTCAGGGCTGCAAGCACGCTCAAGAAACAGCTTCCGGTAGATTCGCTCTATAATATTGTCAATCAGGTGCTCTGTACCATTAACCGCGATCGGATTGGCAGCGATAAATTCATGACCGGCAATTATCTCTTCCAGAAAGATGGAAAGATCGAGCATGCAGGTGCTCATGAGATAGCACTGCTGTATTCTGCAAAGAGTAAAAAGGTTAATGAAATACGTGGAATGGTACAGAGGACAGGATATCTCGGAATTTCCGAGCATGTGGATGCCTCCAGTTCAACCGGTGCGGTCGACATGAGTGACGGTGACGTCCTGCTTCTGTATACCGACGGTATTATCGAAGCGATGGACAGTAAAAACGAGCAGTTCGGCATACCAAGAATGTCCGAAGTTCTACTGAACAATTGTGACGCAGAACCTGAAGTGATCGTGGAAGCCTTGAGAGAGGCGGTCCGTAATTTTGCCTTGAATGGCGATCTTGCAAAGCACGATAATCATTTCTCGGATGATATTACACTTATGGTGGTCAAGAAGACCAGCTGATCAACTGATTTGCCGACCAGGTATAAAAATGAGGCGCTCCTTCCTGAGTAGTCAGAAAAGAGCGCCTTATTTTTTATTTTTTAGTGTTGTTTTGAGTTGAATTATGATAAAGAAGGTATCTATGTAACAGTCATGGTGCCCTTTTGGGACTGCTCGAGATGCCTTTCTCAGACTTGAGAATTAAAGCCGCAAAATTCTTCTTTTTAATTGTATTCACGTCTATTTTATGAGTATAATTTAGTTAAGAAAAAAATTACTGTAAGGGAGTGACGAATGAAATATCAGGACAAAATTGATCGTGTTATAGATACAGCGGTCGATCAGAAAAGAATCAATTCTGATTCAAAAGGTAAAATCGAATTCGCAAAATCTGTTTTTATCGATTTGCTTAATAAAACAGATGGCCTAAGCCTTGCACAGATCAAGGATAAAGCAGTCTCCGGCAAGATCGGCCGCACCGAGGTTACCGACGAAATGCTGAAGGTACTGCTTCAACTCCGGGAAACAATAGATGCTAACCCGGAACTCAGAAAATCCAGAAGAAAACGGACACGGAACACCAGTGAGATTCTCAAACAGCGGAAAGCTGAAATTGACAGTCTGTATGCAGCTCTTCTGGCAGACGCTCCGGCCCAGATCAAGGTAGGTGGCAAGAAATGCGAGGCCAGGGTCGAGATGAGAGTTATGTATGAGGAGAACGGCAAGCTCAGAATCAGGACTATTCCGGCAGCCTTGCATCACATACAGGTTCAGAAGTAATGGATCTCGAGGTTTTGAGGGAAGATGGTCCATTTGGTTCAATAGTACGGCTGCCTGATCTGACGACGGGGCTCATAGCTGAGCGACATGTGGATGTATTACTGCCACCTTCCTATGCTGACCCGGAATCGAGCGGGGAACGCTATCCTGTAATCTACATGCATGACGGACAGAATGCCTTTTTTCCTGATCTGTCATTTGCTGGTACTTCCTGGGAAATTGACCGTGCATTATCAGAACTCGGGAAGAAGGCGATTGTTGTCGCTGTCTGGAATTCCGGTCCTCAACGCCGTCGTGACTACATGCCGAACGCCGCCTTGATTGATGAAGAAGAGCGTCAGTTGTTCGTGCTGGAAAATGGCGGAGCGCCCTTATCCGATGCCTATCTCGACTGGCTGGTAAGCGCTCTCAAGCCGACCATAGACTCGAGCTTCCGTAGCCTCTCTGACAGGGACAATACTTTCATATTGGGTTCAAGCATGGGAGGCCTGATCTCCCTGTATGCTCTCTGTCAGTACCCGCAAATCTTTGCAGCTGCAGCCTGCATTTCAACACACTGGCCAATCGGCGGTGGCTGCATGCTGGAGTATATGCATCATTTTCTTCCGGACCCTGGTGCGCACCGTCTGTATTTCGACCATGGCACTCTGGATCTCGATCAGGAATATGCCGAGTATCAGATGCAGGCCGACGAAATACTCGTCGACCGGGGTTACCGCAGCGGAGAGGACTGGGTTACGCGTATCTTCAAGGGAACCGGTCATGACGAGCAGGCATGGCAGAACCGCGTTGGAATCCCCCTGGGGTTCATGCTGAAAGCATGATTCCTAATTGAATAGCTGCAGAACTGCAGTCCCGTATGCAGGCAGCTCAAGCTGCATTCTGCCTTCCCTTATTTCTATGCAGCCTTCATCCTGAAGAAGGCTGCGTGCCATGCTGCCGGGAACGCCGGTAATTTCCATTTCAACTTTATCTCCGGAAGCATTGAAGGCGGCCACGGCTGCCGAGTTCTGTCCTGGCGAATCTGAATCCTTGATTCTGAGAAAGGCCATGGCCTGGTGACTCACGTGCAGTTCCCTGTAGGCACCGCTCTCAAGGGCCGGACAGACCTTGCGGGCAGCGCTTAACTCGCGTATGAAATTCCGGAGATTTATTCCTTTATCCGGAACCTTTAATGAGTTGATATCCGGAAGATCTGACCAGGCTGGGCGCAGGGGCGAATCGTCTCCGTTTGTTTTTATTCCTCCCGCTGCAAGTTCTCCACCATAATAGATTGCGGGGCTTCCGGGCATGGTCATCAGCATACCGTATAGAGGATATAGATGTGCCTGTGTGTTGAGCAGGGATGCTGCTCGATCAACGTCATGGTTCTCGACAAATGAGTAGAGATGATACCCTTTGCTGATTCCTTCTGTACCGAACTGACGTTTCAGTGAGTAGGCAATCTCGAAATAGTTGGCATCGTTCAGCGAAGACCACAAGCCCTTGTAGCATTCGTAGTTAGTAACCGAGTCGAGCATGTCAGCACCCAGATATTCCGCGTAGTTACCGTGAATGACTTCACCAAGTAAATAGAAATCCTTTTTCTTCTGGTTTACATGCATACGTAGATCCCTCAGAAACCAGTCGGGGAGACAATATGCCACATCCAGCCGTAATCCATCTATGCCCAGGACATCAATCATCCAGTCGACAGCCTGGAACAGATGCTCTCGAAGCGGGGCATGATGCAGGTTCAGTGTTACCAGATCGAAGTGTCCTTCCCAGCCCTTGTAGCTGAAGGGATCTCCATAGGGGCTTTTTTCAGAGAAGTCCACATCGCAGAACCAGTCTCTGTACTGTGATTCAGATCCTTCCTCCAGCAGCTTTTTGAATGCCCAGAAGTCTCTCCCGACATGGTTGAAAACCCCATCCAGTACGATTCGGATACCAGCCGCGTGCAGTGAGTCTGCAAGACGGATAAAATCACTCTCGGTACCAAGCCTGGGATCGATACGAAAATAATCTGCAGTATCATAGCCATGTTTACTGCTTGCAAAAACAGGACCGAGATAGACCGCTTCACAGCCGAGGTCCTTGATATGAGGAACCTGATCGATGATTTTCTGCAGGCCTTCCGATCCACAGAATCCGAGGGGGTAGATATGGTAAAAAACGGCACCATCGTGCCATGTCTCTGTCTTTGGTGTGTCTGTCATGAATATATCCCGTGTGAAAATTGGTGCATAATCTGATGCGGCAGCTCGTCCTGCATCTGCAGGTCGCCATTGAGTATCAGTTCTGCGTATGCGAAGATTACTGCCAGGAAGCTGAGAGCATAGGCCTTGTGTCGGCCCTTCATGTTTCCGTGCTGTGCTGATGCTTTCTCAAATAGTCGTTCAAACGCGGTCCTCAGTTCAGCAAGCAGGCTGTCCGCTGCCCGGCGGCTCTCACTGCTCCGTGCAGCATACTGCAATGTTAGTATAAGCTGCAGAGATTCCGGATCTGAGGCTGCCAGTTCAAGAACTGCCCGGATGATCCTGCTGAGAGTTCCGGGTAGATCACCTTCGTAGGCGAGGGCTGGCTGTAGCTCCGAGCTCCATCTTGCGTGGATGTCCTGGATAACAGCATCCAGCAGGCCCCGCTTGTTTCCGAAATAATGGTAGAGGGTTGGTTTGCTTATCCCCGCTGTACTGCATAGCAGCTGAACACCGACGGCGTCATAGCCCTGGTCGGTGAATAAACGAAGAGCCTCGTGCATGATTCTCCGGCGGTTATCCTGTTCGTATGTCGGTTCCTGAAGCATGCCCTCACTATACCGATCGGTATAGTGAGGGTCAAGGGTGCTGTGCTGGGTTACAGAAGATTTTGGTCAGCAGAGTTCCTCACTGATTTTCCACAGCTCTGCTGCCAGGATATCGTTACGTGAGGCGCGGCTAGGAATTACCGGTTTTTCCCTGGCATAATACAGGCCGGAGCTGATCTTATCGGTATCTGCAAGATGGACAGAAGTGGCTGCGCCTCGCTCCGGGCTGCCGGCAAACAGAGCTGCTATGGTCTGAAAAACAAGGGCAGAAAATTTCTTTTTATTCTGGATACCGCCGAAGTTGGTCCTGATAAAACCCGGGTGAAGCGCGGCCGTGGAAACATTGCTGCCTTTCGTGCGCCGCGCGAGCTCTCTGGTGAAAAGGATGTTCGCCAGTTTGCTGTTGCAGTATACCGGGAAACCTCGGTACCGCAGGGGATTCAGCAGTGCGCGGAGATCCTCGGGTTTCTCTATCTTGCTGAAGCGATGTGCATCGGACGAGACATTAATTATTCGAGCTTCCGGAGCTTTCTTGAGGAGATCCATGATTCCGGTGCTTAGACGGAAGGGACCGAGATGATTCAGTGCAAAAGTATATTCTATTCCGTCTTCGCTGGTACGGCGGTCGTAGATCATCGCCCCGGCGTTATTGATCAGAATATCTATGCTTTTATAGGCACCATGCAGGTTTGCGATTAATTCCTCGGTTGAGCGCTTGCTGCTGAGGTCGGCCAGAAGCAGGGTCAGATCGGCATCGGGATCCTCTGACTGAATAGCATCCAGAGCAGCCTTACCCCGTTCCTGGCTGCGGCAAACCATAATAACTTCTGCACCGAATGCTGCAAGTTTTCTGGCTGTTTCAAATCCTATGCCGGAATTGGCTCCGGTAATAATAATTTTTTTCCCTGTTGCAAAAGACATGCAGCCCCCTGTCCAGAATGTATTGCAGATTGGACAAAGGGGCAATAAGTCATGAAGGGATGATTCTGAAGCCTCAGTCCGTTTCCAGTTGTCTGACTACGATTTCACCGGTCGAACATTGCAGGCTCAGCTGATATGGGCCGTTGGAAGTTACGGCTTGAATGTTTGTGCTTCCGGTCTGGATTGAGGTCTGGATACTGGCATTCAGCTCCCGGTGCAGGTGCACATGCAGCTTGCCTGTAGAAACAGAAAGCTGGCTGTTGCTGCTGAGCGAACGGATTTCTGCATCTATATCTCCGGTTTGTACTTTCATATTCCCGGTAAGGGCTGTATCCATGACCCGGATTTTTCCGGTCGTGACCTGTATGTCTCTGGCAGATACCAGGTCACGGATGTCTGCATTTCCGGTGATTATACGTAAGCTATCAAGCTGCAGACCACCTCTCAGAACTACATTTCCGGTGTCGTTTTTAATGATCAGTCTGGTGTTTTCCGGCACGCGTATTTCATAGTGCACCTGCATGTTGCCATAGTCACCTGAATGGAACATGGTGGTAATGTGCAGTTCCTTTTCTCCGCTATGGTGATCGATCGGGCTACCTTCAAGAATGGATATGGCCTCAAGACCTTCTCTGGTGTATGAGGATTTCAATCCGCTCACAGTAATAAAGGCATCGTCCGTTTGCCGCACTGTTACCGAACCGCTTATGTTCTGGATAGAAACAAGCTGATAATCTTCTGCAGTGTACAGCCTGGAAAAGCTGTCTTCATAATCCATTGGAAGCATTACGCAGCTGCTGAACAGAACTGCTAATACAGACAGTAATATAATAGTTGTTTTTTTCATGGGATTCTCCTGACAGATTAAACACCTGTCAGGAGAATTCATGTCCCTGCATCCGAAAAAAACTGCAGGAAAGTGGAAAGACTACCTGCCTTTTAACCGCTCAGCTAGTTTCCCGGCGGTAAATCCGAGAGCACTGCTGACATCTCCTGCCTTGCCGGACAATCCATAGCGGTCAATACTGAAGTGATTTTCTGAATCGGGGCAGCAGAGTGATTCCCATCCGAGCCGGCTTCCGGCTTCAACCGTAATGACACGACTTTCGGGAGGAAGAATCTTCCTGCGGTATTCCTGATTTTGCTGGAGGAATCGTTCGCGGCAAAGTACAGATACTACGCGTATCCTAGGCTTGTCACTGCCCTTACTGGCTAATTCTGCTGCCTCGAGGGCCATGCCTACTTCCGATCCGCTGGCTGCTAATATAATATCCGGTGTGCCTTCGCAATCCTGTACAATGTAGGCACCACCCCGCGCAGTGTTCTCCCAGTCAGGATCGGCTTTGCTGTAGACGTCCAGATTCTGCCGGGTCAGGGCAAGGGCAACCGGTCCGTCGCTGCGCTCCATTGCCAGCCGCCAGGCCAGGTTGCATTCTTCAGCGTCTCCAGGACGGAAGAGCTGAAGGCCCGGTATCAGCCTCAGTGCGGCAATCTGCTCAACTGGCTGATGAGTGGGGCCATCCTCACCAACATAGATCGAATCATGGGTAAAAACATATACCAGCGGGAGATTCATAATGCCGGCAAGCCGGATAGCCGGACGCATGTAGTCAGAGAACACAAGGAAGGTGGAGCAGAATACCTTGAACAGACCATAAAGGGCAATTCCATTCGAGACTGCTCCCATAGCATGTTCGCGTACACCGAAATTGATGCTGCGTCCGTTCCGGTTTTCGGGAGAATAATCCGTAACTCCCTGGAATTTGGTTTTATTGGATTCAGCAAGGTCAGCGGAACCACCTACGAGACAGGGGTAGGCTTTTGACACAGCCTGCAGGGATTTCTGTCCTGCAGATCTGGTCGCGATGGAATCACCTGATGAATAATCCGGCAGTTTCAGGCTATAGAGCGGAATTCCTGCCTCTGCAGCCCTGTATTCCTGGTGCAGATCCGGGTTGGCTTTTTTCCAGGCATCGTACATTTTCTGCCAGCTGCTGTATTTTTCTTTCAGGTTTTCCCTCAGTCCGGAAAAAAACCAGTAAGCCTCTTGAGGTACCTGAAAGGTGAGTTCTGGATCAAGTCCCAGTGCTTTCTTGGCAGCCTTTATTTCGGCTTCGCCGAGTGGGGCACCATGAACAGATGAACTGCCCTGCTTATTTGGTGCGCCTTTTCCTATTACTGAACGCAGGGCGATCAATGAGGGTTTTTCGCCTTCATCTTTGGCTGACTGAATCATCTTTCTCAAATCGTCAGTATCATACGCGCTTCCGTTCTGAACATGCCAACCGTATGATCTGAATCTGGCCTGTACGTCTTCACTGAAGCTGAGGTCAGTACTGCCGTCGATGGTAATATGATTGTCATCGTAAAACACAATAAGTTTGCCGAGTTTCAGGTGCCCGGCGAGGCTTGCTGCTTCAGAAGTGACGCCTTCCATCATGCAGCCGTCACCGGCAATACAGTAGGTGTAATGATCGAATATCCTGTGCTCTGAGGTGTTGAAGCGGGCCGCGCTCATGGTCTCGGCCAGAGCCAGACCTACTGCATTGGCAAATCCCTGCCCGAGAGGGCCGGTTGTCGTTTCGACTCCGGCCGTGTGTTCATACTCAGGGTGACCCGGGGTCAGTGAACCAAGTTGACGGAAGTTCTGGATTTGATCCATGGGAAGGTCAAAACCAGCCAGATGCAGCAGGGAATACTGCAGCATTGATCCGTGCCCGGCAGATAGTATAAAGCGGTCTCGGTTCGGCCATTTCGGCTGATCCGGATAGTAGTTCATTGTTTCGCCATATAGAAGCACACCTAGTTCGGCAAGACCCATAGGTAAACCTGGGTGTCCTGAACCCGCTGCTTCAATTGCGTCCATGGATAATGAACGTACAGCAAGTGCTGCGGCTCTCAAAGATGCATCTGTCATTGTATACTCCCGATTAATTCGAATGTTTCTGCAAGTTGATTGAGATAGGATTTCTCCCCGCCGTGGTACGCTCTGACCATGTCGGGGTCCGGATCAATGCGCTCTTTCTCTTCAAGAAGAACGCTTACAGCGGCTTGCGCTGCCTTTGTGCCAAGCTTCTCGTTCAGAATTGCGGCATAGCCGGCCAATGCGACTCCATATGCTGCCCCTGATCCTGCAATTCTGATTACCGGGCGCTGCCAGATTGAAGCCGCACGCCTGCATATCTCGAGACTGGCGCTTGGTCCTCCGGTTATTTTAAGGGGCTCCTGTGAATCCGAAAGGCTGCGGCTGTAGAGGTAGAGTATGCCCAGGCTGCTGTCGATCAGGCCGCTGTAGTCAGCAGCAAAATCGGCGTTTCCTTTTCTCTGAATCTCGAATTCCCTGCTGAGAGGAAAAGATTCCATCCGTGGCTGCCAGAGAACCATGCTTGATCCTGCCGGCACGGATTGGAGGGCCTGCTCCCGGGCAGCATAGTCCTTGCGTGGAACCTTGTGATGATTACAGATGGCATCCCAGACTGCTGCTCCATTGGTTCGGCATGCAAAGATAAAAGGCCTGCCCAGTCCGTCATACATACTGTTGGCGTAGCCCTGTAGATCTACTCCAGGCTGTTCCTGTTCAATCATATATACGAAGCTTGTACCAAGACTCAGTAGTTCTCCCTGAACCGCTGCTTTTGACTGGGGGTTGTCGCCGGAGCCTATCCCGATCAGGCAATGAGGAGATATTCCGTAGCGATAGCTGAAATAGGCAGCGATGCTGCCTGCTCTGCTGAGCGGATGCGCGAGTCCTCCGAGCTTTGCTGACAGGGCAGCAGTACCACCGGGCAGTCCCTCTGCAGCAGCATCAAGCAGCGCGGGAGACCAGCTTTTCCGGGTGTAGGCCATGAGGCTCATGCCGGATGCATTGCCCCAGTCTGCCGGAACATCCATGCGTCCACATAGAACCCCGCTCAGAAAGCTGCTCAACAAACGGATTCCCGCAGTCTGGGCATATTCCTCTGGATGCTTTTTTCCGATGCGGCGTATTACGGCTCCGCTGAACCGCAGCGGGGAGTCACTTCCGGATTCCCGTATCATACCTTCCGAGCCGCCCATGGCGTCCCGCAACGATGCGGCTTCCTCACTGGTGTTGCTGCTGAGCCAGATAGGACATGCCGGGTATGAGAAGGTGTTTTCAAAGATGTCTGTAAGTTTTCTTCCCTGCTCTGCTTCACCAGCAGCCCATGCAGCAGCGGTAAGAGACTGAAATGCCCGTCGTGCGCTATCCTTTATGTATACATGTCCGTGCTGCTGGGCAGAAATCTGCAGTGCCGAGAGTGAATTCAATTCTGCTCCCTCTTCCATGAAATCATGAAGGAGGGCGTCCAGAGCCGCCAGAAACATTTCCGGCGGTTGCTCTGCCTGTCCTTCTTCGGAGGACGGAAGAATCAGCAATTCAGGATGAATTCCGAAACAGTTTGTCCGCGGATCTTCAGTAAAGACAATGCTTTTTTCTGCACGGATCTGTACCTTTTCATTCTGTATTTCCAGGATTACCCCGGTCATGCTCTGCGTACTGCAGTCGATACCCAGCACCAGTTTTTTGCTTGTGTTGTCCATTTCCATCCTCCGCAGTTGTTTACAGGTAGTCGTTCAGGATGCTTTCCAGATATTCCTGCTGTCCTGATTCCGGTAAGAAAGCCGGTTCATCCAGCATTGCCTGTTCAAGTGATTTAAGACTTGCCTTTCCTTCGCTGATTTCCTTACCCAATCCCTTGGTCCAGGATGAGTATCGATTTTCTACGAAGCTATCCAGGGCTTTGTCTTCAATCATCCCGTGAGCAGCTTTCAGTCCGCGGGCAAAGCAGTCCATACCAACAACATGGCTGATAACCAGGTCGCGTACGGTGTAGGAAGGACGGCGGATCTTGGCATCGAAGTTCAGACCACCGCTGTGCAGTCCTCCATTCTTGAGAATTTCGTACATCATGAGAGTAGTGGTGTAGAGATCTGTGGGGAATTGATCCGTGTCCCATCCCAGCAGAGTGTCTCCCTGGTTGGCATCAACGCTACCGAGGATTCCGTTGATACGTGCAAAATGAAGCTCATGCTGAACGCTGTGTCCGGCAAGGGTTGCGTGGTTGGTTTCAATGTTGAGCTTTACATGAGGAAGCAGATCGTAGGTCCGCAGGAATCCCAGAACTGTTGCGCTGTCTGTATCGTACTGATGCTTGGTGGGCTCTTTGGGTTTTGGTTCGAAAAGGAACTGACCGGTAAAACCGATTTCCTTTGCATAATCGACAGCCATGTGCATGAATCTGGCAAGGTTGTCCAATTCACGTTTCATGTCGGTATTGAGCAGGGTTTCGTAGCCCTCGCGTCCGCCCCAGAATACATAGTTGGCACCGCCGAGTTCCTGGGTAACCTCAATGGCCTTTCGTACCTGACCGGCAGCATAGGCAAATACGCGGGCATCCGGGCTGGTTGCTGCGCCATGCATATAGCGGGGGTGAGAAAAGAGATTAGCTGTACCCCAGAGAAGCTTTACAGGAGAATCCTTCATAAGATCTTTGGTAAGGGAGATGATTTCATCCAGGTTTTTCTGGCTCTCGCGCAGGCTTGCACCTTCAGGCGCGATGTCTGTATCATGAAAACAGAAGAACGGTATACCAAGTTTTTCTGCAAGTTCAAAAAGTCCCTGCATCTTCATTTTCGAGATATCCATTGGATTGTTCATGTTATCCCATGGGCGTACAACGGTCGGGTTACCGAAGGGATCTGTGCCGCCTCCGTTCATGGTATGCCAGTAAGCCATGGAAAAGCGCAGGTGTTCGGCCATGGTTTTACCACCGACCTTTTCGTCGGCTTTATAATGCTTGAAAGCCAGCGGGTTTCTGCTTTTAGGTCCCTCGTACGAGACTGCCGGAATATCCGAAAAAATGTCTTTGCTCATTGTATCCTCCTGGATAGGAATTTTTTGCCAAGCGGCAGCAGAACGGCACCTTGACTGTATGGTCGAAGGTTGCCGGAATCTAGGAAAGAGGAGTGCAGGAGGTACGCAAGGTGCCGTCCTGTTGCCGCTTGTTCTGTAAATCATGCTACAGCGGAAATAACTGTCCGGGAATATACAAAAGTGAACTTATTTATGTATAATTGAGAAATGCAGCAGGTACAGATACTGGATGTGGTCTACGTCCACACCATGAACAAGCCACCGCTTATCCACTGGCATTCACGGAGGCACTCACATTCCGAGAATCAGTTCGAGTTTCATTATTTCCTGCATGGTGAGGGAACCTTTGAGGATCACTCCTCGGTACGGGAAATACAGCCGGGCTATGTCTATTATACCCTGCCGAATGAGGTCCATAAAATTCACCCCGGAAGCCTGCAGCGGCCGCTTGGTTATTATGCCGTACTGTTTTCTGCAACCACGGAACATGAGGTAAATCAGCTTCTGTGTTCCCAGGCTTTCCGCAGCCGCTTCCCTTGCCGGATAAGTGGGGCCAGGCGTTTTATTTTTGATGATCTGAAAACTGATTTTATCCGCGGCGATGCCATGCAGCAGCAGGCTGGGGTCTACAAACTGCTGTCGCTCATTTATGAGCTCGGCTCTGACAGTTATACTGCCAGCGGTGACCTCCGGCCGGATGAACCCGGGATTTCGGTTCTGCTTGAGCAGGCAATCAGTCTTTTTCAGCAGAATCTCTCCGGAAATATCAGTCTCGACGAGGTCCGGATTAAACTCGGGGTGTCCAAGGAATATCTGATCCGGATTTTCAACCGCCATCTGCACAGCAGCCCCATGCGTTACTACAATAAACTGAAGATCGAAGCTGCCTCGGCCATGCTGATTGATACCAGTCTGAGCGTGAAGGAGATTGCATATGAACTGGGATTCTCCAGCAGCTTTCATCTTTCAAAACGCTTTCGGGAATACACCGGCATGCCTCCCAGCGAATACCGCAAGCGTTACTATCGAATGACCCCGACGCAGTATCATACCAGACTGATTTAGGCAGCTCAAAGGGAACTGTAATCCTGAGCCTAGTGTGGATCCAGACTCAGGATCAGAGTAAGGCTGGTTTTTTCCATTTCGATTAAAACACCATCCGGACGCGCATCGCTGCTGCCTAAGGATATACGGGTGCTGGTGTCCGGATTATAGAGAATGTAATAGACATTGCGGTCTTTATACTCAAGTTCCGGCCAGGCAATGACTCTGGTTTTTAATACCTCACGTGTGTTAATTTCATGTGAAACCCTCTGAGTGCCAACTACTGAACTCCAGCGTGTGACCTGGCTTCCATCTATGGAGCAGTTTATTCCGTCATATCGTTCTATAGTCAGGACTGTTTTTATTCTGGATGGGTCAATTTCCTCGGTTTCCGGTTGTGCTATCAAAGCAAGTAACAGATTTCCGCAGCTGCTCAGCAGCATTACCGTAAAACACACTGCGATTATTTTATACATTTCAACCTTCCTCACTGCCGGTTATCTGAATCGTATCTCCATTCTCATGTATGAGAAACAGATCAGTAGGGCCGCTATTGGGAATGGTCTCTACAACCCAATCCTCGTTTGAATGCACAGCTCCCCGCTTCTTCTGTGAGCTGCTGGCATAGGCAATACCCGGTCGCTCGGGAAGCTCATAGTCAGGATCCGGGGCAAAGTTTAATTCACCATTCTCAATACTGAAGCGGAGCCAGCTCTCATCATGCTTTTCGGCCATAAATTCAGTGTCACTGATCCAGCGAACAGAATTGCGGTTTATTCTGTGCAGTTCATTGAAGTTTGGTTCAACTTCCTTCGGGGACCTCAGGATCTGTTCTCCGTCACTGACAATGAACTGATATCGGCCCGGGAGAAAATAGTCCGAATAGTATTTATTGAATAGAAAGTAACCTGATTCAAGCGATGCCGACATAGGATTTGACCAGTCTGGAATATTCTCAACAGCCTGAAGCCTGCTCTCGGCAGCAAGCGATGATACACTCATATCTATGGTATGCAGTGAATGGAACACATAGGCTTCATGGCTATTTTGACGCCGCTCGACGGCGAACAATCGTTCTGCACTTCCCGGTTTGGAGATTTCAAAGCGGGTATCGCTGCTGAAGCTGCCGATCATGGCCACACCTCCATCCTTACTTACGAAGTGCAGATCGTGAATTCCCTCATTATCATTCCAGGGCGGTTTTGTGTGGATCAGGCTTGTACCATTGGAAATCGGATAGATTTCGGTAGTATTCGAAGGAAAACTCTTGCTTATGCTGAAATCTGAATCAATCAAGAGCCATTGCGTACCGCTTTTGTAGAATGCATGTTCAGCGGGATAATAGGCATGTATGCTTGCGCCAACTATTCTACCGGGATCATGGACATAGAGATTTATCTCTTCCTCTTCGTTCCAGCGTCTGAGACTGCGTTGGCCCTCATGTATATTGGTGAACAGAATCGAATCATCCCATAAAATAACCGGAGTCGTATTCTGCTCCCAATTGAAGACAGCCTCGATTTCCCAGTTTTCGTTGGATACCTGAAAAGCAACTGGATTGGCTATTATTACTGAGGGATACTGATTATCAAACCACCAGAAACTGAAGCGGGGGTCATCATGAACTGCTTCTGCGGAAAGAATTATATGTGCTGATTTGAAAAAAGCCTTGTAGAATAGATCGTCGATCAGGTGTGTTTTTCCGTCAATTACGGCTCTGACCTCTCCCAGTCCAGGTCTGGAGTTGATAATCAGAATCTCATGATTGGTGTTGACCGGATCATAGTAACATGCAGCACTCAGGATCAGGACCGCTATTACTCCCCAAAACATCAGTTTTCGTTTCATGCCGGAAAATATAGACACATACAGTGGAGAAAATCATTTTTTTGCAAAGAGTTTCTGTAAAAATCTGATAAAAGGTCCTGGACCGGGATGAACTGCCTTCAAAACACCTGAATTTACCGTGCCCTGAACTGTAATTACCGGCTTGCCTGGCTGCCAGGCAGCTGTTGCCTTGTTCCGGCTGATACCACTGTTGATGCTGACATCATCCATATTCACATTCCAGCCCTCCGGTACTATCAACTTTACGATTCCACTATTCACTGTTGCTCTCACCGTGAGGGATGTATGCCGGCAGACTGCCTTGTTGAAATCGATCGTTATTGTACCGGAATTACATTCTGTTGTTATTTCCGAGGGTACCTGCCAGACACCGTTTTTCTTCATTACGCCACTGGAGTTTTTCATTACCAGGGGCTTGAGCTCCGGGACGGCATCAGCAGGAAGGTCGGCCGTGATCAGGGCAAGTTCATTCATGGTTCTGGCCTCATATACCGCCGTCAGTCGATCTTCGAGCTCACTGAAATCGATCCGGCCGTCTGTGGCTGCCGATCTGAGCAGTTCTTCAACCTGCATGCGGTCCGAATCCGATGCCCGTGACTGGATTTTCATTTCCTTACTGTCTTGTTCCTGCATAGTGACCCTCCAGGCAAAGAATATACTACCGAAGCAGTTCATGTACATGCGCAGATCTGGAATTGCTGGTTATTCTGTAAAAAGCTCCCAACAGAGCTGTTTTCATTGTAGAATAGTAGAATGGACAAGGAAATGCTCGAATACAGAATCCGTGAGACAGCCGAGGAAGTGTTTTCCCGTTCGGGCGGTCCAGGCGGTCAGAATGTGAACAAGCTCAATACTCGCGTAACTCTTCGTATTGAGTTGAATCGTCTCGAACTGAGTGAGATTCAGCTGGCGCGTCTGCACAGGATTCTTGTAAACAGGATAAATGCAGAGGGAATGCTTGTTTTGCAGTGCAGTGAAACCCGGAGCCAGCTTCGCAACCGCGAGATTGCGCTCGAGCGGGCTGTTCATCTTATTGGTTCTGCCCTGCAGCAGGAAAAGAAGCGCCGGCCGACCAGGCCCACCGCAGCCTCGCGCGAACGCAGGCTGAAAAAGAAGCAAAATCGAGGCAGACAGAAACAGCAGAGGAACTGGCAGCAGGACGAGTGAACGGTGAACTATTCAAGAGTAACAGCTCTCTTCACTTTTCAGTCAGGGGCCGGTATAATCCGGGAATGAGGTATGGTTATGCATAGTAATAACACAGTCGGTCGCAGCATCGGTTTGAATGTTGGTTCATCAAGTGTGAAATTGGTAATGCTTGAGGGCGATAGAATAATATATCAGAAGTCAGTTCCACATGATGGCGAATTTGCAGAAACAGCGCGGAAGCTTCTGGCTGAGCTGAATACATGTTCTGTGCCTGCACTTGTTACAGGAACAGAGGGCCGCTTACAGTTCAGGTTGAAGAATACCGTGGAACCGGTCTGTGTCGAGGCAGCACTGGCGGGCTCAGGCAGCCGACCGAATGCGGTTGTATCTCTGGGTGGCGAGGACATGGTTCTCTACACAGTGGATGATTCAGGCCGCATTATTACCAGTTTCTCCGGCAGCAAGTGTGCGTCCGGTACCGGAGAGTTTTTCAAGCAGCAGCTGGGCCGCATGGACATGCAGCTCGATCAGGTAGCCGGAGTCAGCTCAGACTGCAGGGTTATGTCGCTGTCAGCGCGCTGTTCGGTGTTTATGAAGAGCGACTGTACCCATAGACTGAACAAGGGCGAGGCCACCAAGCACGACATTGTGGTCTCCATGAGTGATGTTATGGCCACCAAGGTGGCTGATTTTCTGCGTCGGGCGAAGATTCTCAGCGGCGAGGTTCTGCTGACCGGCGGGGTTACCCAGAATCCGCATATGCTGCGCTCCCTGCAGGAAAAAATGCCCGAGATCCGCTTTAATGTACCGGATACAGCCCCCGTTTTCGAAGCCTACGGCGCCGCTCTTCTGGCGGCTGAAAACGGTACTCCCCTCCCGGAGCCAAAGGATCTGCTGCTTCCCAACCGCGTCAAGTTTGACCGCTATGAAAGTCTTGAGCCCCAGCTCGGACGGGTGACCTATCTGGACAGTCCCCGCGGAACCGTGAAGGTTGGCGGTGAATATATTCTTGGAGTTGACGGTGGGTCGACAACCACCAAGGCCTGTCTGATCGACATTGAGGATGGCACGATTGTTGCCGAACATTATGGCCGGACCCATGGCGATCCGGTAAATGCATTGAAGGAATGCCTGGTAAAAATCGATGAACAGGTCAAGGCTGTCATTGGTGATGCCCCGATCATGATTTCAACGGCAGCTACAACCGGCAGCTCACGAGAAATTCTCGGGGTTTTCCTGGAAACCCAGGCTGTCTATAACGAGATTATTGCGCATGCAGTCGGCACAACCCACTTCGATCCCGAGGTCGATACGATTTTCGAGATTGGCGGGCAGGATGCAAAATACGTATACATCAAGAATCAGGTACCGATTGATTATGCCATGAATGAGGCCTGCTCGGCCGGAACCGGATCATTTCTGGAGGAATCAGCCTCCGGAGATCTGAATATCAAGCATGCCCACGAGATCGGGCCGGTTGCGCTCAAGGCCACGGCCCCGTTGAAGTTTGGAGAGCACTGTTCGGCATTCATCAACTCTGATATTAGAAATGCAATTCAGCAGGGTGCAGACAAGGCGGATATAACCGCCGGTATCGTCACCTCTATTGTCAGCAACTACCTGAATCGTGTGGTCGGAAACCGATCTATCGGCAAGAAGATCGTGCTGCAGGGCGGGGTTGCCAAAAATATCGCTGTCGCTCCCGCCTTTGCTCTTCTGCTGGACAAGGAAATTCTTGTTCCACCGAATCCCGAGTTGATGGGCGCCTACGGGGTAGGTCTGCTGGCTATGCAGAAGCTGGAAGACGGCCTTCTGCAGAAACAGGTTTACCGCATAGATGAGATCCTGCAGACGGAAATTGTCTATGAGCGGGAGTTTACCTGTAAGGTCTGTGAAAACTTCTGCCCGATCCGGATCCTGAATATAAACGGCCACAAGTACAAATTCGGCGGCCGCTGTAATCTCTACGCCAACAGTCGCAAGAAAAAGAATTTCCGCGATTCCGAGATCGTAAATTATGTGGAAAAACGCATGGACCTCATGTTCAGCGAGATGGCGCCTCCGGATCTGGACAGCGCAGAAGCGCCGGTTATGGGCAGACGGGATATTACCGTTGGTATTCCGCGAAGTTTCTCGGTCTACACGATGTACCCACTTTATAGCTGGTTCTTTCATGAGCTTGGTATCCGGACTGTCCTCTCCGAGGAAATCTGTGCTGAAGGGGTTGCCCGGGTCGAAAGCACCTACTGCTTTCCGGCCGAGATTGCCCATGGAACGGTACAGGATATTCTCAACCGCGGTGCAGATTATATTTTCCTCCCGCATTACCGCGACATGCCGAGTTATGAAAAGGACGTGCACGCCAACTTCTGCCCAATCACCCAGGGACTGCCCTATTATCTGAAAAAAGCCTTTCCCGAGTTGACTGAAGAGCGGATGCTGCAGCCAGTGGTCAGCTTCAAGTACGGCAGGAAAAAAGCCATGTCCTATTTCGTCGAAATGGCTGCCGGACTGGGAATATCTGCTGCAGAGGCCGAACGAGCCTTTGATGCCGCCTATGCCAAACAGGATGAATACTTCCTCAAGGCCCGCGAGATGGGACTGCAGGCGATAGCCGAGGCCCGGGCAGCAGATAGACCGGTAGTTGCTCTGCTTGGACGGCCCTACAACGCCTTTACCAAGGATGCCAACATGGGTATTCCACGGAAGTTTACCAGCCGCGGTTGCACCATTATTCCATATGATATTCTGCCCTTCGAGGACGAGGGAATCTTCCCGAACATGTACTGGTACTACGGCCAGCAGGATATGAAGGCTGCTCAGTTCCTGAAGAATGAGGAAAACATCTACGTGACCTTCATTACCAACTTCAGCTGTGCACCGGACAGCTTCATGCTGCATTATCTCAAATGGATTATGGGTACCAAGCCCTTCCTTATTCTCGAGCTTGATTCCCACTCAGCAGATGCCGGGATAGATACCCGGGTCGAGGCATTTCTGGATATTATAGAAGGCTACCGCAGCAAGATCGGTGATCTGAAGCAGGAACGCTATGACAATGGCCTGCGCTTTGTGAACCCCGGTAACGAGAACATCTATATCCGGGACGAGCACAACAAGCGCGATATACCGATCCGCGGCAACAAGCGGGTTAAGGTTCTGGTATCCAACATGGGCGATCTGGGTGCCAGAATGGTGGCAGAGGTAATCAACTCTACCGGTATTGATGCCGTTGCCCTGCCTCCGGCAGATCATAAGACCCTGCAGATTGCCCGCTCGCATTCATCGGGCAAGGAATGTGTGCCCTCGCATCTTGTACTCGGGGGAGCCCTCAAGTTCCTGGCCAGCGAGGAATACCGCAAGGACGAGATCTATCTGTTATTTGTTCCGATTACCACCGGACCCTGCCGCACGGGTCAGTATTTCGTTTTCTACGAGAATCTCTTCCGCGATCTGCACATCGAGAACGTGGTGGTCTTTACCATGAGTGCCGACAATTCATATACCGAACTCGGACCGATGTTCAGCCGTCACGTCTGGTGGGCCATGGTAATCAGTGATTATATGAAGGACATCGAGAATACCCTGCGTGCCTGTGCTGAAGACCCCGCTGCAGCCATGGTGGAATTCCACAAGCACTGGAATGAGCTGATCGCTGTAGCCAGTACTGACGTTACAAAATGTTTGCCGGTACTGCAGACAATCAGCGATGAACTCAAACAGGTTCCCTTGAAGCAGAAGATGATTGAAGCTCCGCGTGCCCTTATTGTTGGTGAGATCTATGTGCGTAGAGATGATTTTGCAGTCGATGAGCTGGTTGAGTTGTTCAGCCGCAAGGGGATCATCGGTAAGGTCAGTGGCACCACTGAATGGATTCACTATCTTGATTTTGTCCGCCGCTATGATCTGCGGAAGCGTCTCCGGATGCTGCCTGTCTGGCGGAGGCTGTTCTCTGATCCAGCGAAAGGCCTGTTGAAGCTCCGCCTTGAAGTCGCCTGGAAGCATTGGGTCGAGAAAAAGGTCAAGACAGCGCTTTCCAGCTGTGAACTGATTCCGCCGACGCCTCACGATATGGATAGAATTATGCAGAACACCGCTGACCATTTTCTGAGCCATGAGCTCAACAGCGAGATCGCAATCTCAAGCGGGGTGGCCGCAACTGCCATGGAAAGCGGTTACAGCGGGGTTGTGAACATCTCTCCCTTTGCCTGTCTGATCGGCCGGGTAATCGAGGGTATCTACACGCCATGGGCCCGGGAGCGGAAGTACCCGATTATCTCTGTCGAGGTTGACGGCAATCTGCTGCCGGCTGGAATCAAGAGTAAGCTGGATATTTTCATGCTGAATGTTCTGCGGTTCCGGCAGAACCCGGATCTGTCTGAACTTCTGGATGACTCTGGTGAAATAGCTGCGGAAAGCGAGACGGCAGAAGCAGGAGCAACTGCAGTAGAAAGCGTTGGAGGCAGTTCCCGCGAGCGGAGTGAGCATGAGCGTCAGAAACAGCTGATCCGTGAACTGCAGAAAGAAGCTGTGGTCAGCGAATAGCTATGGAAGGCATTCAGGCGCTCGGTATTTCGGGTCTGCAGCAGCTCATGAGCAAAGGGGATCTCTCCAGCAGTGAAGCGGTGCAGGCTTATCTCAAAAGAATCGAGCACATCGATCCTTATATACATTCGGTAATCGAGCTAAATCCTGATGCCGGTGACATTGCAGCACAGCTGGATGCCGAGCGTGCAGCCGGGAATCTGCGGGGCCCCCTGCATGGCATACCGATACTTCTGAAGGATAATATCGACACCGGCGACCGCATGCAGACTACTGCCGGTTCTCGGGCCCTGCTTGGGACAGCTGCCGAAAAGGATGCCTTTATTGCGGGCCTCCTGCGTCAGAACGGGGCGGTGCTGCTGGGTAAGACAAATCTGAGTGAATGGGCGAACTTCCGCTCGACAAATTCAAGCAGCGGCTGGTCCTCGCGCGGAGGACAGACCAGAAATCCATATTGCCTTGAGCGGTCTCCCGGTGGCTCCAGTTCCGGATCGGCCGCAGCTGTCGCTGCCGGCCTCTGTGCCGCCGCTGTGGGCACCGAAACCGATGGTTCAATAATCAACCCGGCTCAAAGCAATGGTCTGGTGGGGATGAAACCGACACATGGACTGGTGAGCAGGGAGGGAATTATACCGATCTCCAGGAGTCAGGATACTGCTGGTCCTATCGCCATGAGTGTCCGGGATGCCGCTCTTCTGCTGGCTGGTATGAGCAGTGCCGGCACTGCATTAGCCTGCGCAATCGATGCAATGGAGGAATGCTTTCTGAAGGGCAAGCGGATCGGTATTGCCCGTGGCCTTATTAAACAGAGTAACCGGGGAATGGACGGGCTTTTTGAACGCGCTGTCTCGGTATTACGGGATGCCGGAGCTGTCCTGATAGATGTCGAGATACCACATGCTGATTCATTTCAGGACGATGAATTCACTGTTCTGCTCTATGAATTCAAGGCCGGTGTGAATGAATACCTTGCTGAACGAGGGCAGACGCTGGAGGATGTTATACGTTTCAATCTCGAGCAGAGTGAAAGCTGCATGCCTCATTTCGGACAGGAATTACTGGAAATGTCAGTGAAGAAGGGATCCCTCACGGATGCCAGGTACCGGAAAGCCCTGGCACGGAGCAGGAAGGCCGCCGGTGACAAGGGACTTTCGAGGGTATTCTCGAAGCATCATCTTGATGCGATCTTTACCCTGTCCGGTGGCCCGGCCTGGATGATCGATCATGTGAATGGTGATTCTGCTGCCTGGGACTGCAGCTGCACGTCCGGACCTGCTGTTGCTGGCTGGCCGCATATTACCGTGCCAGCTGGTCTGGTAAAGGGCTTGCCGGTCGGGGTTTCGTTCATTTCCAGGCCCTATGAGGATGCCGGACTGCTTTGTCTGGCACATGCCTTCGAAGAAATTTCCGGATTCCGGGAAGCTCCCTCGCTGAATTTTTAATTTCTGAACTCCCGCACTTTTTTTGTGATTTTACCTGTGATGCATTAGAATTAAATTCTTCACAATTGCTATGGAGGTGTTATGAAAGGGTTCAGGACTGTTCGCGGGCGTATGGTTGCTTTATTTGGCGGGGTTTCGGCATTGCTTCTTCTTGCAATGTCCCTGGTCATTCTGCTACAGGTAGGGAATGCCCAGCGGCAGACAATCGAGGATCTTGCCATGGAAATCGTGGATGCACGCGGTTCCGAGGTCGGAAGGTGGCTGGATGGTCATCGAAACGAGGTCCGGGGAATTACTAATCTCAATATAATACGGGAAGGTGATTTTGAAGCCACTACCGAATACCTCACAGGCCGTAGGGATACCCTGAATCCTGAATATGAATCTGTTTTCTATGCCGAGCCGAGCGGCCGGTACATAACCAGTCTCGGGGTTGTCGGTGATATTTCAAGCAGGGATTACTTCCAGGAAATTATTAACGGTGGACAAACCGAAGCAATCAGCAATGCCCTGGAAAGCCTCTCCAGTGATTCGGACATTATTGTGGTGGCCCATGAGGTCCGTGGATTCCAGGGGGAGCGTCTGGGTCTGATCGGGGCCGTTATCACCCTGGATATTCTTTCTGAGGTGATAGATGGCATGCGCTATGGTCAGGATGGCGTCGGCATGATAGTGGACGGCAGCGGACTGATTGCTGCTCACCCCGACCCTGCCCTGCGCATGCGCCTGAATCTCCTGAACTCAAGGGAATATGATGGCCTTGATGCAATCGGCCGCATGATAGTGAATGGACAATCCGGCATAGGAGATTATCAGCGCCCGGATGGTACACGGATGCATGCGGTTTTTTCACCGATTCCAAGCTCACCGAACTGGGCAACGGCCTACCTTATTCCGGATAGCGATATGAATGCCGAGGTAAACCGGCTGATCTGGTTCATTGCAGTTTCGGTACTCGTAACCCTGGCTGCGGTGCTCGCGGCTGCCATATTTGTTGCCAATCTTACTGCCAGACCGATAATCGATTCCGTGGAGCAGGCCAAGGCGGTGGCCCAGGGGGATCTGACCCGGATTATTCCCGAAAAATACCGGGAGCGTCGGGATGAAATCGGGGTACTCGTGCAATCTCTGGATGAGATGCAGACCCAGCTTACTTCAGTAGTGCAAAGTATCAAGACGACTGCCAGGTATGTCAGTGATGGCAGTGTAGAAATGAAGGATGCTGCCCAGCAGATTTCCGAGGGGTCCGAGCAACTTTCGTCGACGGCACAAAGCCTCAGTCAGGGAACAAGCCAGCAGGCTGCTTCGGTTGAGCAGGTCTCGGCATCAATGGAGCAGATGGCAGCAAACATCCAGCAGAGTGCCGATAACGCCCAGGCCACCGAAAAGATCGCATTGCAGTCTTCTGAAAATGCCGAGAAGGGCGGTGAGGCAGTACGGGAAACCGTGCAGGCCATGAAGCAGATTGCCGAAAAAATCAGCATAATAGAGGACATTGCACGGGAAACGAATATGCTTTCCCTGAATGCGGCTATTGAGGCAGCTCGCGCTGGTGAACACGGCAAGGGATTTGCAGTTGTTGCCCAGCAGGTGAGGAAACTGGCCGAGAATTCGGCTGTGGCAGCTGGAGAAATAAGCAGTCTGAGTTCGCATTCGGTCAAGGTTGCAGAAGGGGCCGGAGAGCTCCTGGCGGAGATGGTGCCGAATATACGACGGACAGCAGACCTGGTGCAGGAAATTACGGCATCCAGTAAAGAGATGAGCAGCGGTGCTTCCCAGGTCAACAGTGCGGTGTCCCAACTGGATCAGGTTGTGCAGCAGTCCGCAGCATCAGCCGAGCAGGTAGCTGCTACCAGTGAAGAGCAGACTGCGCAGACGGAGAATCTCGCAACAACAGCCGAAGAACTGTCCTCACAGGCTCAGCAGCTTGAAGAGGTCATTGCATTCTTCCGGATACAGAATGATGAAGGGCTGAGAGCTGCTGTCCGGCCGGCTGTGACTGCGCCGAAAGCAGCAGGCAGAACTGCGCTTCCGAAAAGGCCATCTGCAACCAGGCTACCTGCAAGAACCCAGCCTGAAAAAACGGCTTCTGCCAAGCCTCCGCGGTCTGAAAACAGTCCTGCGAAGGACATCCGGAAATCCCGGGTCACGGGTATTACGCTTTCGGATATGAATAATATGGATATCGGGGATGATTCGGACTTTGAGGAATTATAGGAGTTTGTCAGAGGGTAAGCCTCAGGATTTGAGGCAGGGAACAAAGCTGATGCTGAAGCTGGTGCCGTTTTCGGTTTCGAAGCTGGATTCGGCATTCAGTTGGCTGCTGATTATGTCTATAAGTGTGAGCCCGAAGCCGGCATCCTTCTGCCTGTCGAAGTCAACGGGAAATCCGATGCCGTCATCTTTTATCTGTAGATACGCCATTTTTTCGGTCTCATCAAAATATGACCGGATGTAGATATTGCCGTAACGCTCGTCCGGAAAAGCATACTTAACGGAGTTTGTCAGCAGTTCGTTGATCAGTATGCCAAGATAGAAGAGCCGTCCTGCATCCATGGTAAAATCTTCAACATCTATATTAAGCGATATCCTGTGGCCTTCATTGAAGCTGTCCTGAATTTCCTCTGCCAGGCTTTCTATGTATTCACGGACCTGCAGCTGCCCGTAGGCCTCGGACTGATACAGGCGCTGGTAGATAATCAGCATGCTTCTGACCCGGCCCTGGGCCTCCTCCAGGGCTTCCCGTGCATCCGGATTGTCCACCATGTCAGCCTGCAGACTGAGTAGATTAGCGACAGTAGACATGTTGTTTTTAATACGGTGGTGCACCTCGCGCAGGAGCATGTCCTTCTCCGCAACCATTTTTCCGATCCGCTTTTCTGCTTTCTGCTTCTCTCGATTGACAGCGGCGAGACGGAAAATAATCAGCAGTAGAATGGCGAGAGCAAAAAAAACGGAAAGGTAGAATCTTCTGGTCTGTCTCTGCAGCCTCATGCTGGCCATAGTCTGATCGGTAATATCGTGAATGGTGCCGAAGACGGTGGCTGTTTCTGCATCGTACTCAGCCATGGAGTGGATGTAACGCAGTTCGCCGTCTTCCAGGCGGTACATTCTGAAGCGCACATTATATTCGTGTCCGGCAAGCAGTTCCTCGAGTGCCCTGTCCATCATTGGACGGTCTTCACCATGAACCAGGGATTGTACTATTGCCATTTCCATTGGCCTGTCTCCGAGACCGTAGATTCGCCTGGCGCCATCCGAGGCTGTCACATGACCGGTCTGAAGATTAAAACTCCAGTAGCCGATTTCGGTAATTATTTCGGCGCGCCGCATCTGCTCGGCATTTCTCAGGTAATCGATTCTGGTTGTTTCCCGGTCAGTGACATCGTGAATAATCGAGCTGAGGTAGATCTGGCCTCTGTGCTGTATCGGCCAGGAGATAACGTCGACGTTTCTCTCTGTCCCGTCTGCCAGACGGTGGATTACTGTAAAATGATTAGCTTCATTAACTGCTGCTGTGGCCAGCAGTGATGCGATAGTATCGACGGGCATGGTATTGAGTTCTGAGACCGGCAAGCCGCGGAATTCCTCCTGGCTGTATCCGTAATAGTCGGTGGCTGCCTGATTGGCAGAGAGAATGAGGCCGGAAAATGGGTCAATGATCATCATCGAAACTGCGGATTGGGCAAATGTGGGTTGTTGTTCGAGATCAGTGATAGCACTGCTGTTGGCCAAGGTCGGGAGCGCTACAGATAGATACAGTATTGCAGAGCAGAAGATGCGGAGATATAACTTTGCTGAGGCCACAATCTGCAAGCTCATATATGATCAGTATAGGGCATGAATACCGATTCTGCCATAGCAGGGTGATGATTCGCGTTTCTGCATGCAGTGCAGTTTTTTCTGTGCTATATTTCATGAGGAAATGCAGCGGGGGAAATAGATGATTAAAAGCAATCTTGAGAAAATTTCAGCAGTACTTTTGCTGATATGTCTGGGACTGGTGGTATCTTGCGGGGCAGCCCGTGAGGGGGACCTGGAGGGCTGGGCTACATCCGGTGGCAGGGCGGTCAGTGAGGTTGTTCCTTACGGCCAGGCTGCAGTATCCGGCTTCATACAGGGTTCGATTGTCTATTATGAAGCTGCTGCAGATGCCGCTCAGGATAAGGCATTGTCTGTCGGAACCGGGACGGAGCCTGCAGGAGATGTCCGGATTATTGACTGGGGGCCGGTTGATGAACTTCCTGCAGAAAACCGGCGTCCGCGCGTGTATGTAAGCTTCAGCCACCCTATGGTTCCGCTTGCCATGCTGGGGGAGGTTCAGTATTCAAGCTCGATTCTGCAGATCGAGCCGGAGCTGCCCGGTGTGTACCGCTGGTATGGATCCCGGACACTGGTATTTATTCCTGATAATCCGATTGATGCCCAGCAGCCGGTCCAGATATCTGTTGATTCCGGGCTGCGTTCAGCAGGCGGCGCGGTTCTTCATGAAGATTACCATGATTTTTCTTTCAGCTTTTTCCGGGAACGCCTGAAGCTGGTGCAGGCTTTTCCCGGCAGGGGAGGCGAGCCGATTGATCACAGTGAGATTCCTCCGGAACAGAGGATTTTCAGCCTGCGGTTCAACTCTCCGGTAGACGCGGATCATGTTTCCTCTTTTATAGATGTAGAATTTGGGCCGGTTGCCCGACCGAGAAATGTGGAATTCACAGTACGGCATCCGGAATCAGCGGAGGTTGAGGGAGATGAGAATCTGCGCAGGCGCAGTCTTATTCTCGAACTCTCGAATAATCTGCCGGAGAATACCGCCCTGCGTATCGGTCTGCGGGCAGGCGCCAGTGCCTTCCCGGGCTATATGGAAAGCCTGGTGGATGAAGTCAGGAGCTTTCACAGCATTACTCCCTTTGAATACCGGGAGTATTCAAGCCGGTCGTATATGTTTCCCCGAAGTGAGGAAGGTGACAGTAACCCGATCTTTCTGGAATTCAGCCATGAACTGGATCCGACGAGCCTTGAGGGGAATATAGACATCGACCTGGAACTGGATGAGGGCCGGAAACTGAGTGATTATATAGAGGTCTTCAGGAATGTAATCCGGCTGAATAATCTACCAGTAGTCTATGAATCAAGCTATAGTCTGCAAATCGGGGCTGGAATTCGGGATGTCTATGGCCGCGAAACCGGTCAGGAACAATCAGTAGAGATCGAAATTCCACGGGCTGCCAGGTACTACTATTTTCCGAATGCAGGCAGCCGTTTTCTGGAAGCGCAGTTTGTACCCCGGATTATTTTCGAGCACCAGAACATGGATGATGGTGTCTGGCGAATTGATTCAATTACGGACCCCTTCTCGGCTTTCTCTGCCTCTTCCCTGTATCCCTATGATTTCAGTGCAGTGCCCGAGAACACGCGCTGGTTCGATGTCAAGGATCTTCGTCCTTACCTGAACGAAAGCGGCAAGGGATGGGTAGGTATCTCCTGGAACTTCGCGGAGAAGAATGACCGAGGTGTTCGGCCAACCTGGAGTCAGACAAACCTGCAGCTGCAGGTAACCGACATGGGAGTAACGGTACGATACGCCTACAATCAGGTGCTGGTCTGGATCCGAAGTCTGACTGACAATAGCCCGGTAGTCGGCGCGGATGTGCGTCTGCTGCCGGGATCGCGGGGATCCGATTACGGGAACCGTGGGCTAAGCGATGCTGATGGTCTTGCGGTAATCAATCTTGAGCCTGGTGAATTCCAGAAACTGTACCGGGATCAGTATCAGCGGGATGAGCTGATCATCAGGGTTGAAAATGCTGATGATATTATCGAATTCAAACCGAACTACAGCCACAACACCTGGGCTCATGGTATCCGCGCTTCGGTAAATCCCGGAAGAATCGAGGATGGGCGTCGGGCTACCTTTATGTTCAGCGATCGTGGTTTGTACCGTCCGGGCGAGACCATGAGTTTTCGGGGAATCGACCGGAATCTGGTTCTCGGTGAATATGAGGTTTATTCCGGTTATTATACGATCAGATTGGTATCCAGTGACTGGCGGGTGGACCGGGCATTCGGATCGCAGACTGCACGGGCAACTGAAAACGGAGGCTTTCACGGCAGTTTTGATCTGGATTCTGATCTGGCGCCTGGCCTGTATTATCTGGAGTACCAGCGGCGAGGGGCTGCGAGGTATGATTACGAACGGGTGCCAGTGCAGGTTGCCCATTTCCGCAATGCAGCCTTTTCTGTCGACGTCAAGGCTCCGGCTGTTGATGTCATTATGGGTGAGGATGCTGGTATTGGCATCAGTGCTGAATATCTCTCCGGTGGCGGGATGACATCCGCTGAGTATTTTTTTGATGTCATTCGTGGGCCGGTGCTGTATCAGCCTCCAGGAATTGAGTGGGCAGGATATCGCTTCGGTCCGCTGCATCGGCATAGCGGGCGTGGGCTTGTCAGTCAGGGATCCGGACAGCTGGATGGTACCGGCCGGGCTGTCGAGCAGGTCAGGACAGAATCTGCAGGGAGCATTGAAGGCATGCCGCAGCAGTATCAGTTCGAGGCCAGGGTGCAGGATGCCGACAGTCAGGAGATTGCCGGAAGAGCCGCTTTTGTAGTGCATCCAGCAGAAATATACGCCGGATTGAGAATACCGGGAATGAACAGGGGCTACTGGGGTGGCTATTTTGTCGAAGCCGGCAAGATCTACAGCCTGGAATCACAACTGGTGCATATAGACGGAAGAGCAGTCGCTGAGGATTATCGTGCTGGCCGAGATTTCAGTCTTGAAGTTATAGAAACCAGATGGAAGCTGGTGCAGCAGCAGGGTATCGGCGGGCGCATGAATACCCGCTATGAACGGGAACAGGTCAGCATTCTGAATCAGGAATTAGACCTCAGGGGTGGAGCCGCGGATCTGGAGTTCGAGATTCCATCTGCCGGCACCTATACGCTCAGACTACAGGGCAGTGATTCTGCCGGGCGGAAACTGATCACCGAGCTGACGCTGTATGCATCCGGTTCCGGGTTCACCCGATGGTGGGCGGATGACTCACAGATGATTGGAATGCAGCCGGACCGGGCTGAATACCGGGTGGGGGATACTGCCGAGATTTTTGTGCAGACACCTCTGCCGCATGGAGAGTATCTACTGACCATAGAGAGAGAGGGAATTTTTTCGCATGAGCTCATAACAATCGAGGGCAGTCAGACGGTGCTGAATGTTCCAATCGAGGATCACCATGTCCCGGTCATATACGTCATGTTGAGTTCTGCCAGCGAGCGTCAGGAGACTCCGAAAAACTATTTCGAGCCGGATCTGGGTAAACCCCAGGGATATTTCGGGGCTGCAGTGCTGGAGGTTAATCCTGAACCGCGGCGCTTCGATATCGAGATTATTCCGGCTGCTGGGGGATTCGAGCCCGGTGGAACAGCAGAGGTACGCATGAAACTGAGCCGGGACGGTAAACCCGTGGCCGGGGCAGAGGTGAGTTTTATGGCGGTCGATCGCGGTGTTCTGGATCTGATCAATTACCGCGTGCCGGATCCGGTAGCGTTTTTCTACAACCCCTACCGATTTCCGCTCGGGACTGCAGGGGCTGATTCACGCTCTCTGTTGATAGATCCGGTAACCTATGAGGTGAAAAACCTGCAGGGCGGAGATGCTGGCGGGGAGAAAATGGATGAGCGGAAGGATTTCCGGCCTACTGCTATTTTCGAGCCGTATCTGCTGAGCGATGAGAATGGAATTATTGATTTAGAAATCGATCTTCCCGACAGTCTCACTACCTATCGTCTGACTGCGGTCGGGGTCTACGGCAACAGCTTTGCGCTGCGGGAATCCGAGATTCTGGTCAGTAACCCAATGCCGATGCGGGCAAGCCTGCCACGGCTGCTGCGAGAGCGGGATACCGCCATTGCAGGTGTGGTCGTCAGAAATCTGCAGTCCGGGGCACAGAATGTGACGCTTTCTCTGGCAGAGATTGCAGGTAGGGAAGATGGCTTGCTGATTGACGGCAGTGCTGAGCTTCAGCTGCGGCTGGAAGCGGGGGAAACCCGTGAGTTCGCGTTCCAGTTAGCCGCGATGCAGGAGGGAAGCTACGAGCTGGTCTTCGATCTTCTGGCTGAAGATGCAGCCGGGGAGGGGGCAGTCTTCCGTGACCGTATGCGGAGCAGTCTGCGCGTTGAGCGAAGTCTGAATCCCGAGACGGTATCGGTATTTGGTACCATTGGTCCTGAGGCTGAGGCGCTTGAACAGTTTCTGTTTCCGTCTAGCGCAGCGCAGGGATTCGGCGAGCTGAGATTGCAGCTGCATGGCAGCCGGCTGTATCAGCTGGCTGCGCAGGCAGCAGCGCTGGACAGAATCTGGCATTCTTCACTGAGTTCTCGTATCAGTCGTTTTTCACCATCTCTGCTGCTTGGCAGCGGATTCAGGGATCTGACAGGAAGACCCGGGGCGGATGCCGAAGAAATCGACGCCTTTGTGCGCAGCATCGCTACTCTGCAGCATGAAGACGGTGGATTTGTTGAGTTCAGTGACGTATTGCAGCGCAGCACTGAGTCTTCTCTGTGGACCACGTTGAGAGCAGCCCATTTCCTGGCTGAGTATGAAGCAGAAAGCTCCCGTGGACTGCCTGGATCATTAAAGATTCAGGCCCTCAGAAATAAGATCGACAGCATAATCCAGGACCGGCGTATTGATTTCGGCACGCGGGCATATGCCTATTACGTCCGCTCTATGCTGTATGGAAGCAACCTTGGAACGGCGCGGAGCCTGCTTGAGTACGGCGATGAACTTGGAATGGATGGTCTCGGATTTATTGCCCTGGGAGTTCTGCAGAATTCTTCGGAAGCAGCGGAGGCTGAGCGCATCGCCAGGGATTCCCTGAGACGGATGATGAATATGGTAAATATAAGTCCCCGGGGAGTTGATTTCCTGCAGACCTATGAAGCACGAACTTATTTTGATGCCCCTGCACGGCGGCTCGCGCTTCTGCATATGCTGCTTTCGACTCTGGAGCCGGATTCTGATCATCTGGATCGCATAGCCCACACCCTGGTTCGCGAGATCAACAGCGGGCAGTGGAGTCAGCGTGATGACCAGCTCTGGGGTTTACGCGCCATGGCACCTCGATACGGGGCCGGTACGCAGGGAGATGCTGCCGGTACAGTCGGCCGCTATGTAATCAGTCTGGATGGACAGGAGATTGCTGCAGGAACTGCTCCCGGTCTCTATGATCCGGCTGAGGTTTCAGTACTGCCCCTGTTTGACGAGCCACTGAATGAGCTGCCGAGAAATCAGCTGCTTGAATTAGGCTTCGCTTCAACTGCAGTGCATCCCCTGCAATACACAGCGCTCATGAACTACTCCCTGCCGGATGAACTCATATCGGCCAGGGATGAAGGAATCGGTGTCAGCTCCTGGATTGAAAAGACAGACGGCACAATAATTGCTGCAGCCGAGCTTCGTCGTGGTGAGACCTACCGGATGGTGGTTAACCTTGAGGCACCTTCCCGCTACTACAATCTAGCGCTCAGGGTGCCGGTACCCTCCGGAGCAGAAATTGTGGACGGCAGTCTGCAGACCAGTGGGCAATATGCCGCTGATGGCGGTGTGAATCAGCGTTCATGGACCCGCGAGACTGATTACGGTGATACCGAGGAATATACAGGTGAGGGATATTTCGGTTTTGGCTCCGGCGGCTGGTGGACACATTGGATCCGGCCTATACAGCGAATTTATGATGGCGAGCTGCAGTACTACTTCGGTTCCGTGTATGCCGGTAGTCAGACCGTAAGCTTCCTGTTTCGTGCCGTGTACCCGGGTGTGTATCCACTGGCCTCTGCCCACGCGGAGTTGATTGATGAGCCGGAGGTCTTCGGCCGCTCAGGCGGGGTTCTGTCGGTAATACAGTAGTTATGACTGAAGAAAAAACGCCAGCCTCGCGGAAGGCTGGCCGGAGAATTATTTATTTTTTCATTCTCGTTTTTCTCTGTGTGGCAGGGATTTATGGAGCAGCTCGATTCAGCAGCTTCCCCCAGCTGGAAGGGTTTATCCGGCAGCCGGTCAGCCGAGAAATTCTCGATCGCAGGGGGGGCTTGCTCTATCGTGAGCATTTGCCCGACGGAACCCGCCGAATGTGGGTTCCTCTGGAAGAGATTCCGTCTGGAGTGATACAGGCATTCATCGCCGGCGAAGACAGGCGCTTCTATCTGCATCCGGGGATAGATCCTGTTTCTGTGGTCCGGGCTGCCTGGCAGAACCTGAGAGGCAGCAGAAAGGTGAGCGGCGCCAGTACCATCAGTATGCAGCTGGCGCGGATTATTTCCCCACACCGAGGAGATATTCCGGGTAAGCTGCATGAAATGTGGAATGCATTCCGTCTGGAAAGCCGTTTTTCCAAGGATGAGATTCTTGAACTCTATCTGAACCGTGTGCCTTTCGGACGCGGTAATGAGGGAGTCGGGAGCGCTGCACTCGCTTATTTTGCAATTCCGCTGCAGTCAATGTCGCCGCCGCAGGCTGCGGTGCTCTCGGTCATACCCCGCAGTCCCAGTACCTATGATCCTGTCAGGCAGCCAGAGCGGCTGAAGGCAGCGGCGAAAATTGTGGGGGAGCGAATGAAACCGCCACAGCTTGGAAGCGAGATATCCACAGCTGTGGAGGAGAGTGCCGCGGCGCAGCGTGTGAGCGATCCCATGAGGGCCGCGCATTTTGTACTCAGGGCTGTTCGTGAGCATCCGCAGGATACTGAAATGCACCCTTCCATGCGGAGCAGTCTCAGAACCAGCCTGGACCCCGTTGTCCAAAGGAGCGCAGAAAGCCTGGTCAGTCAGGCCGTTCATACAGCTGCGGATCACCGGGTGCAGAATGCTGCAGTCCTGGTCATAGATAATCACAGTGGAGAAATCCTTGCCTATGTCGGGAGTCCCGATTTTTTCCGTGAGGATATAAGCGGTCAGATAGATGCGGTGAGAATCAGGCGTCAGCCGGGAAGTACCCTGAAGCCCTTCCTGTATGCGCAGGCACTGGATTCCGGCTACAGCGCGGCCAGTATTCTGCCCGATATTCCCCTGGCTCTCGGAGGGTCGGAGGTATATATACCCCAGAATTTTGACCGCAGCTTTTCCGGTCCGGTGCGCTTGCGTGAAGCCCTGGCTTCCAGTCTGAATGTGCCCGCCGTCTGGATGGCATCCAGGCTTGGTGTACAGTCCTTCGTCGGGCTGCTTGAGGGTCTGGGTTTTGACCTTGAGAGTCAGCGAAATTCGGTCGGAACCGGAATAGCCCTCGGTAACGTCGAGGTCAGTCTGGAGGAACTCAGCCGCGCCTACACTGCCTTTGTGAATGGCGGACGGAGTCTTGATCTGAGTTTTGTGCCTTTGCCGGAAACTCGCAGCAGCCGGAGCGCACAGAAAACCGGGAGCGCCTTGGCAGCCGGGAGCGCCCGGGAAGCCCAGCGCAGTCAGGGTGCCGTGACACCAGGGCCTCCCATTTCTGCGCATAGTGCCGGCATAATCCGGGATATTCTCGGCGATGCCTCCGCCCGCAGCCGTGGCTTCGGGCAGTATCAGCTGCTTCGGACCCCGTACCCTTCATTTTTCAAGACTGGAACCGCCAATCAGTTCTCGAATATCTGGGCAGTGGGGGTAAGTCCGGATATTACCGTAGGGGTCTGGATGGGCAATGTCCACGGGCAGAGCGTTCAGGGGGTTACCGGTTCCAGCCTGCCGGCTCAGGTAGCCGTTGGAATTCTTGATCGATTCAGCTCCCTGCAGAGCAGTTTTCCGGACATACCCGATGTTCATAAGATCTGGATCTCCAGCATCAGCGGAATGGCTGTTGATCCTTCGGCATCCTATGCAATACAGGAGTTATTCCCGCTGGGCAGTTTTCCTGCCCAGGACACCTGGCACCGCGGAACCTCAGGCCAGATCAGATATCCGGCAGAGTACATTCCCTGGGCCCGCGATTATCGCTTCCCGCATCTGAACAGCGCTGGCGGCGAATCAGCTGATTTCTGGGGACGAATCGTTTATCCGAACAACCAGGCCCAGTATTTTGTTGATCCATATATCGAAGCAGGTGGATTCCAGGCCTTGCGCATTGAGGCAATCGGAGAGGCGGCATCCATGGAGCTCTATCTCAATTCCAGGCTGATTGCAAACGGCTCGCCGCCCCTTGCGGTGTACGAGCCGCTTCAGTCAGGCCGCCATATTCTCGAACTCAGGGACAGCAGCGGCAGCCTGCTTGATCGGGTCCAGTTCCGCGTCGGCAGATAATACGGCGGCCGGCCAGCCGCCTGCATCAGTTTTCCCGGTAATGTTTATATAGCCGCAGCTAAATTCCGGGTCTGTTCTGCGTACTCATGTCGGATGCGTTTCGCAGCTGCAGTCATTGCTTGCAGAGACGGAACAATCTCGGCCCATCCCCGGGTTTTCAATCCACAGTCGGGGTTTACCCAGATCCGCTCCGGAGCGAGCTTCCGGACAGCTATGCGAATCAGCCCTTCCAGCTGAGCTTCATCGGGAATCTGAGGGCTGTGAATATCGTAGATCCCTGGACCGAACTCATTCAGTCCCTGAATATCGGCAAGCTCATGCAGCACAGACATTTCCGAGCGGCTGGATTCTATGCTGAGAACATCAGCATCCATTGCACAGACTGCATCCAGGATAGTCGAGAAATCGGAATAGCACATGTGGGTATGGATCTGGGTCCTGTTCTCTATTCCCCTTGAACAGCGTCGGAATGCTTCAGCTGCCCAGTCCCCGTAATCCTGCCAGTCCCTGCTTTTAATCGGCTGGGCTTCCTTGAAGGCGGCCTCATCAATCTGTATTATGCTGATTCCGGACTTCTCGAGATCCCTGACCTCACTGCCGATTGCATCCGCCATCTGGAAAACCTGTTCCTTCATGCTGATGTCGCTCCGCTGAAAAGACCATTTAACCATTGTTACCGGCCCGGTAAGCATGCCCTTCACCGGTTTGCTGGTCAGGCTCTGGGCGTACTCGATCCAGTCCAGCGTCATTGGCAGCGGTCTCTGGATATCGGCCCAGATAATGGCTGGTTTGACACAGCGGCTGCCGTAGGACTGTACCCAGCCGTTTGCTGTTCCGATACAGCCATCAAGCAGCTCGGTAAAGTATTCAACCATATCATTGCGTTCGGGTTCGCCATGAACCAGCACATCCAGACCGATCTCTTCCTGTATCCTTATAACCCGGCGGATTTCTGCACGGATTATATCCTGATAGCTCTGGTCATCCAGAATCCCCTGTCTGTAATTCCGCCTCACCCGCCGCAGATCTGCGGTCTGTGGAAATGATCCGATTGTAGTTGTCGGAAACAGCGGCAGGTTCAGTCTGGCATCCTGTTCCTTCTTCCGCTCTTCATAGGGGGCCCGGCTGGATGCAGGACTGTCAGCTTCGCTTGTACCATGTGGTCCCGCCGCAGCATGCTGACGTTGATAACGCTGAAAACTGGCGATTGCCCTGCGGTGCTGCTTGAGTCTGAATCTGGTTTCCTCGTTCATCCAGCTATCCCCGGTGCTTCCCTGCAGGCTGCAGCAAAGCTGATTGGCTGCTTCGGCTGTCAGTTCAAGCTCGGCCAGTTTTTCATGCGCGAAGGATAAGCCGTTGAGCAGCTGGTGGGGGAGGGTCTGCTTCTCTGCGATCAGACTGTATGGGAGATGCAGCAGAGAACAGGACGGGGCCAGAAGTATGGTATCTTCCGGGGTGATCAAGGTTTTCAGCAGCGGCAGCAGGACATCAATATCTGTCTTCCATACATTCCGGCCGTCAATAATACCAAGTGAAAGCTGCTGCTTCAGGGCTATCCGCTGCTTCTGAAGCAGTTCGAAGCTTCCGGACAGACTTAAGTCCAGGTGTACCGCATCAACTGGCAGCTCTGCAATCAGTTCAAGATTCTCCGTTATTCGCTCAAAGTAGCTCGTCAGAAGGATACGCGGGGGCTGACCTTGCTCGGTACCGGCCGCCGCAGCCAGTACGCTGTACGTGCTTCTGAAAGCAGCTTTCCAGGAATCATCCAGATTATCCTGTACCAGGATCGGCTCTTCCAGCTGGATCCAGTCAGCGCCTGCTGCATGCAGCTGGCGAATCAGTTCTGCATATTGCTGTGTCAGTTCCGGCAGCAATTCGAGCGGTGAAAAATCGGTATTATCGCTTTTTCCGAGAAACAGGAAGCTCAAGGGACCTATGAGAGCAGCCTTCACCTCCTTGCCAAGGCGGCCGGCAGACTTCACTGCCTCGACGAGCGATTCCGGATTCAGGCCGGGCCTGCTGTTTTCATCGAACTCAGGGACGATATAGTGATAGTTGGTATTGAACCATTTTCTCATTTCAGCTGCGCCGGCATTTTTTGATCCGCGGGCTATGGCAGACATGATGGACTCTTTGCTGCCGCTGAAGTCGCGGAAGCGGGCTGGAATGAGATCAAACATGAGGGCTGTATCCAGCATTCGGTCATAGTAGGAGAAGTCGCCGACGGTGATTATATCGAGTTTTCCCTGCTCCTGCAGATTTTCTTCCTGTATCGCTGCAGCAACGGCCTTCAGGCCTTCAAGTGGTAAAGCACCTTTCCAGAAGGACTCCAGGGCAAATTTCAGCTCACGGTTTTTTCCGATTCTTGGTAGACCGAGGCTGTGTGTCTTAAATGCCATACTACGCTCCTTTTTAAGCATATGTGCTGGCTGTATATTACTGTAGGGCTTATATAAATAAAAATGATTTATTATCATTTATCTATGAGCAGGATTTATATATGATCGAAAGAATGCATTTACAGATAATTGAAGCCCTGGCACGCTGCGGCAGTCTCAGCAAGGCAGCGGATGAGCTTCACCTGACCCAGCCGGCCCTGACGCACAGTATCCGCAAGCTCGAATCACTCAGTGGCAGTCGGCTTTGGGAGCGGCGCGGGCGTCGACTGCAGCTGACACAGGCAGGCAGTATGCTGCTTTCACTGGCAGAAATTGTACTGCCCCGCTTCAGATCGGCGGAATCAGATCTCAAGGCCTACGGGCAGGGACGCCGGGGCCGGCTGCGTCTCGGTGTAGAATGTCACCCCTGCTATGAGTGGCTGGTCGGGAGTATAGAGCATTTCCTTGCGACCTGGCCGGATGTCGAGCTCGATGTCACCCGCAGTTTTCAGTTTGACGGACTTTCAGCCCTGCAGGAATATGAAATTGATCTCATGGTGAGTCCGGATTACATCCCCCGTCAGGGTCTGCAGTATATTGCGATTCACGATTTCGAGCTTCAGCTGGTGAGCGCCATTACTCATCCCCTGGCAGCCGTAGCGGAAGCCCGCGGATGGGTCGAAGCAGAAGACCTGTCAACGGCCGTACTTTTTGCCTATCCAATTGCAATCGAGCGGCTGGATGTGTACACGCAGTTTCTTCAGCCGGCTGGCGTTCTGCCCGGGGAACACAGCAGTGTGGAAGCAATCGAGATTATGCTGCAGCTCGTGGCAGCCGGCAGAGGCGTCAGTACCATGCCGGACTGGCTTATCCTCAGACATAGCTCGGAGCTGCCCGTGTGCGGGTTCCGCCTCGGAAAGCATGGCATACACAAGAAACTCTATCTCGTATACCGGGAGGAGGATCGGAATATTCCATACATAGATGATTTTATTCGATGTTCACATCAATCAGCTTGAAAGACGAGATTTCATTGTCGATCTCGTTGACTGATTCCTGATTCTTCTCCGCAGCTGTCAGTACATCCCGTGAAGTGGATTCAATTGTCTCCGTTTCATTCGATATCTGCACCATATTTTCAACCAGAATCCCGTTGGCTCCGGATAGTTCGCTGGTCAATTCTGCCAGGTTGCTGCTTTTTGCCTGGAGATCCTGTGCAGCAGACTGTACCTTGCTGCTGGCCTCCTGCATCTCTGTCATGGCAGTATTGATCTGCTCGGATCCTGATAGCTGTTCAGACATTGCAGCTTCAATTTCCAGTATATTGTTGGCTGCATCCTGTACGCCTTCAATTATTCTGGAAAAGGAACTGGCAGTGGAGCCGGAGGCGGTAACCGCAGCATCGATTGATTCCTTTATAGATGTCAGTGACCCGGCAATCTCGCGGGACTGGCTGGCAGTCTGCTCGGCCAGCTTGCGGATTTCATCTGCAACCACGGAGAAGCCCCTGCCGGCATCGCCCGCATGAGCAGCCTCGATAGCTGCATTCATTGCCAACAGATTTGTGGTGCCCGCAATCTGGGATATTACCTCTACCGCATCCATCATGCCCTGGCTTCTGGCGGCTATGCTCTGCACGGTGTCGAGAATCTCATCCAGATTCTGCTGCCCTTCACTACTGTGTTCCTTTAACTGCTGGGATCCGGTTTTGGTTCTTGCTACATTGCCCCGTATTGAACTGATATTCTGCACCATCTGCTCGGTTGCAGACACTGCCTGTGAAATCGATATACTTTGTCCTTGTATAAGGTCCTGGAGTCCGGCTGAAAACTCATCCAGCCCTGCCATTAGTCCTGCTATTTCGTTCACGGATTGACCCTGGAACTCCATTCTCGATCTCGAGTCGGACAACTTGGAACTAATTTCTGTCAGTGATCCTGCATTGCTGTGAACTGCGTCATGCAGTTTGCTTCCCGAATTCTTGAGCTCATTCATGAGGATGTGCAGTCTGCCTGCCATCGCCTGGTATTCTGATGTAGCGGTCTCGTAGCTGTTACTCTGGCGGACAAGCAGTCCTTTTACCGTTTCGGGAATAATCAGGAGGACAATTCCGAAGAGAATCAGGTACATGCTTTTATAGAATTGCCCGGTTGCTGCTGCATGTGGAGCGTACATAACAAGCTCTGGGGGAATATTGCTGTAAGTCAGCCAATAGACCGCATTGAAACTGAATACTGCCAGCAGGCTAGTGTATATAATCAGAATTCGGTTATGACGGAAAGAAGAGATCAGGATCACAACGGGGTAGATAAGAATTATGGCGGTTGTAGATGCCCCGGATGGATGAAGAAACAGGGTTGTGCTGAGGACGTTGGCGCTTATCAGCAACACATCCAGGCTTGAGGATACCCATTTCATCCATGGACGAATGCGATCGGCTCGCATAGCCGGGAAAAGCAGCGCATTGTACAGCAAGGCTGCTGTTATGCTGAATGAAGCCCATATACCTGCCTGGGACTGCTCGGGATTGAGGATCTGGGTTACGGTCATAATACTGAGAAAACCGATCATGATCCATCTGAATCGATAGGCGATCCGCTCCCCACGTCTGGCTTCTTCATGAATAAGATGATGCAGTAATTTCATAATTTCCCAATTATAGTTTCGAATAAGTTAAAAAGCAAAAGTATAAATCCCTGCAGCTGTCATTTTCTCATGACAAGGATTATATTATAGGTGTGGGGGCCAATTATGACATTAAATCCAGTTGAACTGCGCCGGAAACAGGGCGAATTCTTCTCAAGCGGCAGAACCCGTTCTCCGAATTTCCGGATTGCGATGTTGAAGCAGCTTCTGAATGCAATTAAAAGATATGAGAATGATTTCCTGGCAGCTCTGGCAGCAGATCTGGGCAAATCAGAGTTCGAGGCCTATTCCAATGAGATCGGACTGGTATACAGCGAGATCCGGTTGATGATGCGCCGGCTGCGGCGTTGGTCCATGCCCAGGTTCGTCCGCCCGGATCTGCATTTGTTGCCCTCAAGTGCCTGGGTACAACCCGAACCCTATGGGTCAGCATTGATTATTGGTCCCTGGAACTATCCGATGCAGCTTCTTTTTATGCCCTTCGTCGGGGCTATAGCCGCCGGTAACACCGCAGTGCTCAAGCCCTCCGAACTGGCTGTTGCTACTGCAGAAGTAACGACCAGGCTTATCGAAGAAACATTTCCACAGGAGTATGTTGCAGTGGTTCAGGGAGGACCCGAGGAAAGTCAGGCATTGATTGATCAGGCATTTGACTATCTGTTTTTTACCGGCAGCGTACCGGTCGGCCGCAAGGTAATGGCTGCTGCTGCACCGCATCTGACTCCTGTCACCCTTGAGCTTGGAGGGAAAAGTCCGGCCTTTGTTACCTCCGAGGCAGACATCGAAACAGCCGCTCGTAGAATCGCCTGGGGTAAGTTCAACAATGCCGGACAGACCTGTGTTGCCCCGGATTATGTGCTGGTGGATCGCAAGGTCAGCAGCAAATTCCTGACAGCCCTTGAGGCTTCAATCCGCGAGTTTTACGGGGAGGATGCCCGCAGCTCGGAAAATTACGGGAGAATTATCAACGAACGGAACTTTCTGAGATTACAGGATATTCTCAATGCCTCTGAGATACTCAGTGGCGGAGCGGTGAATCATCAAGAGCGCTATATGGAACCGAGCATTCTCTACCCTGCCGACTGGGACAGCGAGAGCATGAAGGACGAGATATTCGGTCCTCTGCTGCCGGTAATCGAATATGATGATCTGAATGAAGCCGCTGCTGAAGTACGCTCCCGGCCACGGCCCTTGGCGCTCTATGTATTCTCGAACAGCAAAAAAGAACAGCGCTGGCTTACAAGTACCCTCCCCTTCGGCGGAGGAGCGATCAACACTACCATTCTTCATGTCGCATCACATCGTCTGCCTTTTGGTGGCATCGGCAACAGCGGCATGGGCGCGTACCATGGGAAGGCCAGTTTCGATACCTTCACCCACCTCAAAGCGGTACTTAGACAGCCGCTGCGTCCGGACATCAAGCTGGCATACCCTCATCGGCATATCAGCATGAAGCTCCTGCGGCGTTTGTTGAGGTAGAAATTCCGGGCTATTCCCTGTGTAATCTGATATCGTAACTGGTACTCCGTCCGCCAGCGCCTGCTCTGGGTTTTAGAACTCCAATGGCAACGAGCTGCTGCAGATCACGAGTCGCTGTTGCCTTGGATGTGCCGATCGCCCAGTTGCCATGAGCCGATTATACCACTTAATCGGCTCAAATATCAGGTTTCTCTGAGCCGATTACGCGTGTGCCGCAGTCTGCCGCCGCATTACCGCAGGCCGGCCATCTCAAGCATCCAGTCTACTGAATCCTCAAAGCCCATGGTTCTGACATCGCGGTGTCTGGCTCCGGAAATTATTATATAGCTGACCTCACTGCCGCCGTGGCGTAAAGCCTCGACGAAGCGATCCTGTGCGGCTGTGCTGACAATAATATCATCCGTTCCGTGGATCACCAGGGTCGGCAGGCCGTGGCCATCGAATCCGGCCCGGTTCTCCCTCAGTACTTCCGCCATTTCAGGGAAAGTCTCGCTCATGAGTTCGTGTTCAAGGTCATTGTGCAGTGCCTCATAAAACTCCGGGGTAAACAGGGTTTTGCCGTCCCGTGGGTAGTGAAACTGGAATTCCTCGACGCAGAGTCCCATTATGTCCTGCTCGAAGCTGTCCATCCAGCGGGGGAGCAGGTAATCAGCCGGATCAATCCGGTCCTTGCCATAGATTTCGGCATAGGTATGAATAATATAGGGACTGTAGTAGGCCATCTCCCGCATCAGCATGGCTACATCATTGGTCTGACCGAAACCGATCAGGCCGGTAATCTCGATTTCCGGGGCATATTCGGGTTGGAGGTCTGCCGCTGCATGGGCTGCATGACCACCCTGGGAAAATCCGGAGAGGAACAGATCCCCTGAAGGGATTACGCCTGGAGCATTGCCTTCAGCGGCTGCATCGGCGTAGAAGTTCCGGACAGCTCGTGCTGCATCCAGCATGACATGGGCTTCAGCGACCTTGCTGAAGTAACGTTGGGGCATGTCGGGAATTCCAAATCCAAGGTACTCAGGGAAGATTGAAATTATTTCACGTCCGGCATAGGCAAGCATGTTGCTGCGGAAGTCACCCCAGCGGTTTTCTACGGGTACTTCGATTATAGGTGCACATTTCTCGCTGAGGCCGGTTGTGCCGGCACCGAATACATGTACCGGCCGCGCTGCAGGAGCGCCGGAACCGGAACTGCCGGAATCAGAATTATCAAGCACGGGAATAAACAGCTGTGCGCGGACAGGAACCGGAGTTCCATCCACATCTGTACTGCGGAAATGAATCAGATATAGATCTGCAGCATTATGGGCTTCGGGAATACCGGCATTCCCGAACAGCCAATCGCCGCGCGCTTCAATCTCTGAAGCCGAGAAACTCTCCAGGAATTCGACATACAGAATATCTCCCGGCTCGAGCATGACCAGATCTTCCGGCGGATAGATCATGGAATTCCCCTGGTTTCCCCGGCTTGCCTGATTCTGCTGAGCGCTTAGATGGGCAATAGTAAGACTGATCATGACTACAGCCGCCATCAGGAAAACTGCTGTGTGTACTGCTGATTTTTTCATGTATTACTCCTCGGTTGACATACGCTGCTGCATCCAGCGGCGCGCATCGGAAAATCCGATCTGCCGGGTATCATGCCGCGATCCCGGGTAGACAAGATACTCGACTTCGCTGCCATTGTCACGCAGCTGACTGACGAAGTGCTCCATGTCTGCCAGGTCAATTACTACATCATTTCCGCCCTGCAGTATCAGAGCCGGGATACCGTGGCCGCTGAGTCCGCTGCTGTTCTCCTGCAGGATGGCATGTATTTCCGGGAAATCAGCCTCAAGTGTCCGTCTTCTCAGGGAACGCAGAAAATCCGGACGGAAGAAGTTATCCGGTCCCCATGGATAGTAGTCCTGCAGGCCGAGAATACAGAGTCGCCGGACGTCTATGAACAGAGACTCCAGCCAGCGGTCCTGTATCATTACGGCCGGGTCAAATCTATCCTCACCGTAGAGCTCGGCGTACGTGTAGATTATCGGGGCGGCAACGAGGGTGAATTCCCGGAACAGATTCTCGATATCGGTAGATGCTCCGTAGCCAATCAGACCTGCAATCTCGATGTCGGCTGCGTAGTCGGCGGCCTGGTCAGCAGCAGCAAAAATCGCGTGTCCGCCCTGGGAAAAGCCGGCCAGAAAAGGTCTGGGATCCGGCCTTACGGCATGCTCTGCACCGAAAAAGAAGCTCCTGGCAGCACGGACAGAATCCAGGAGCACACGGGCTTCTGCCTGAGGCACAAAATAAGGCTGTAGTCTGGAAGGATCACCGAAATACATGTAATCCGGCAGCATGCCAATGCTCCCTTGTCCGGCGTGCGCGAGCATGTGGTTACGGTACAAACCCCAGTTGATGCCGATTTCATGTTCTCTTGAGGTGCGGCAGAGATCGCTCAAACCGGTGGTTCCGGCTGCGAAGACATACAGCGGTGCCTCCATGGATTCAAGACTCCGGGGAACAAAGAGCTGTGAGAATACCCTGGTAACTTCTTCGTCCATTCCCAGGCTTTCAAATTCGATGCGGTAGACATCTACAGCGTATTCAGCAGAGGGGCGATCGCCGCCGAAGAGCTGAGCTGCCATGCTGTTGATCTGGGCTGTGGAATAGGTGACCTCATGCTGAATGTCGAGAATCCTGCCGGATCCCTCCGGGGGCTGGGGCACTGCCGGCTCAACAGGCTCTGCAGGCTCCGGGGATTCCGAAATTTCAGGCTCCGCGGGCTCGGGTTCTGCGCTGTTCACCGATTCCGCCCGGCAGCTGGTAACAGTCAGAAGCAGGAAGAGAATTATTACTGTAGTTCTTCGGGACGCAGATGGAATCCGCTGAAAAACCCGGGTATTTTTTACAAGCATAGTATGTTATAAATGCGTATGGATGGTCGTACTGTCAAGGGGAGTGTATATATGAACAGGAATATGCTGCGAAAATGTCTCTGGCTTACAGGTCTCACAGGATTTGCCATACTCTTTACCATTCAGGCAGCTGCACAATCAGCCAGTCTGTATGGGTCTTCGGCTCCGGACGACGCGGCCTTTGTCCGTGTTTTTAATATGACCCGGCACATTCACAGCGTCTGGGCGGGATCGGTTCAGTTCCCGGAGATTGAGCCCTGGACAGGTACAGCATACCGGCCGGTTAATCCGGGTGTGCATGCGGTGTTTGTCGGTAATAATTTCGCTGAACTGATTGCCCGTGACGGCAGATTCTATACCGTAATCCTGGGTCTGGAAGGACCCTCTGTTATCGAGGACAGCCGTCATAACCGGGCGGATCAGGCGCAGATAATCCTTTATAACGGGACTGATTCAGAAACTCTTGAACTGCGAACTGCCGATGGCAGCATGGCAGTAATCCCCGGGGTCGCCCCTGGTGAATCGGCACTTGTCTCGGTTAATCCGGTCGCCGTCGATCTGGCCGTCTTCACTGAATCCGGATCATCAGTAAATCTTGGAGATATAGGTTTGAGCAGAGGGCAGTCCTATGCACTGTTCGCCGGCATGCAGAATTCCGGCACGCAGAATGCTGAGCTCCTTGTAATTGTACAGCAAGCAGAAGTGCTGGCTGAGTAGTCCCGGTCAAATGGTCAGCGGGGTACAATAGGTGGTCTTCAGCACAGCGATTTTCCTGTTTCTATTCCTTCCTCTATTCCTTGGTATCTACTATCTGATTCCTGCCAGGGCCAGGTCAGCCTGGATTTTATGCGGGAGCTGGATCTTTTACGGTTGGTGGAGACTGGATTTTCTTTTCCTGCTGATTCTTACATGTGTCTGGAATTATTTCCTGGGTAAGCTGATCCATAAGTCACAGCACAAAGCACCCCCCGCAACAGGAGCCGGAGCGACCGCCGCATTAGCTGTCGGGCTCATACTCAACATTGGCAGTCTGGCTTATTTCAAGTATTTCAATTTTGCAGTCGACAGTCTGAACGCGGTACTGACAGCCGCTGGCGCCGAATCCCTGCAGACATGGTCGGTAATCCTGCCGATAGGGATCTCGTTCTACATATTTCAGGCAAGCAGCTATCTCGTAGATGTCTACCGCAGTGATGCCCCCGCTGCGCGGAGCTTTATTGATTTGTCGGCATATATTGCACTCTTTCCCCAGCTGATTGCCGGCCCTATCCTGCGCTACAAGGATCTAGCTGATCAGTTTGTTCAGCGTCGGCATGGTTTTGATCTTTTTTCGCGGGGATCATACCGATTCATGTACGGATTCGCCAAGAAAGTACTCATTGCCGATACCGTTGCGGTCATTGCAGATACGGCCTTTGCGCTGGAGAGTCCTGGCTTTGCTGCTGCCTGGCTGGGTAGCCTGGCATACACTGCCCAGCTTTATTTTGATTTTTCGGCCTACTCGGATATGGCAATCGGACTCGGCCTCATGATGGGCTTCCGATTCATGGAGAATTTCAATCATCCCTATATATCCCGGAGTATCGCCGAGTTCTGGAGGCGCTGGCATATCAGTCTCTCGACCTGGCTCAGGGATTATCTGTATATACCACTTGGCGGAAACCGCCGAGGACGAATTAAAACCTACCGGAATATGCTCCTGGTTATGCTGTTGGGCGGACTCTGGCATGGGGCAGCCTGGAATTTCGTTCTCTGGGGTCTGTGGCATGGCCTGCTTCTCATGATAGAACGCTTGAGAAGCGACAATGCTTTAGGTGATAAAAAACCACGCAGTACTCCTGGAACCATTGCAGTCTTCCGCACCTTTTTTCTGGTAGTTATTGGATGGGTTGTGTTCCGTGCAGCTGATCTGGCAGGAGCAGGGCGCATGTATGCCGGGATGCTGGGCATGCAGGGTGTCGGTCAGTTTGAAAGTCTGCTTGCAGAGATTGGTTTGCTGGCTCCGCTGGTGCTGTTTGTCAGCTTTATACTCATGTTCAGGACCCTGATCTGGAAGGGCTCATTTCTGAATAGGCAAGCGGATATATCTGCAACACCCGCTACAGCCTTCAGCTATGGACGACTTTTTATGATTCCCTTTTTCCTGCTCGGTATAATCAAGTTACTGGCCGAATCGCATTCACCATTTCTCTATTTCCAGTTTTAGGCAGGGCAGGGTAAGTATGAGTAAAAACCACAGACAAACTCAAAACACAACAAAACAGAGCAGTGGTCGGACACAGCATCCGACTGATCCAGGTCAGAAGTTCATCCGAGGGATCTTTGCTGTTGTCATGATTTTTATACTGCTGACTGGCTTTGCCGTTTCTATTCCTGCAGTTATTGCGGTAATGAGGACAGAACAGCCAATCGGGTCTGCCAGGCAATACCGAGAGAAACTGGAAGCTGTCCTGTCAGGTCAGGTAAGTGCTGATTTTCAGAATCAATACGATGAATCACTTCCCCTGCAGGAGCCCTCGCTGTGGATCTGGACAGCCTTCCGCTACGCATTTTTCCGGGAAGGATTGCAGGGTGTCCTGGTCGGACGGGATGGTTGGCTTTTCTCCAGCGAGGAGTTCATAACTCCCGGCAGTCCGGAAAAGGAACAGCAGCGGATCATCGAAATCGTAGAAAGTATTGAACAGGTCAGCACGCAGCTGCAGCTGCATGGAGCCGAACTTCTGTTGATCCCGATTCCTGCCAAGGCGCGGATATATCCGCAGAAGCTTGGAAGGCATGTATTCCCCTGGGCAGCAAAACCCCGTTATGAAGGTTTTCTGCAGGACTTGAATACACGTGGTCTTTACACCGTTGATCTCGCATCTCTCTTTCAGGATCTGGTGGATTCCTCGGTGCAGGTTTTTCTGCGCAGCGATACCCACTGGACCCCCGATGCAGCAGAGGCGGCTGCAGCTGCAACTGCTGCCTACCTCCACGATATGAGCACATCTCCGCAGCTGGAAAACCGGGAATATCGGGTTCAGCGGGGTGAACTGCAGGACTATGCCGGAGATCTACTGAACTTCCTGCCCCTCGGGCCATTTCAGGACATGCTTGAACACAGCCGTGACAGTATCCCTGAACTGCATATTGAGGCAGGGCCGGCACCCATCCTGGGACTGTTTGATTCGGCCTCGGTTCCGGTGGTTCTGATCGGTACCAGCTACAGTGCAGGTGAGCAATGGGGCTTTGCTGCTTTCCTGCAGGAACAGCTGCAGGCTGAAGTGCTTAACCTCGCCATGGAGGGACGCGGACCCTTTCAGCCCATGCAGGAGTACCTGCAGAGCGACACCCTGCTGGAAGCACCTCCTTCCCTGGTAATCTGGGAGATCCCCGAGCGATATCTCGTAGTTGATTCTTCTCCTTAGTATTAAATTTGACTAATATAGTCATGATTATTATATTAGAAAAATCATATACAAGAGGAGTTCTCAATGAGCACACAAACAGGATCAAAAGGACCAAAGATAAAAGTACTTTTCTATTCAACCTATGGGCATATGTTCGCAATGGCCAAAGCAGCTGCTGAGGAAGCCGAAGCCGCAGGTGCCGATGTGGAGCTGAAACGCTTCCCGGAAATAATTCCCGCCGATCGGCTTGAAAAGATGGGCGCACTTGAAGCGCAGAAGGCCTTCAGTGATATTCCCGAGGCAAGTGCTGAGGATTTCAAGGATCTTGACGGACTTATTATTGTGACTGCTACACGCTACAGCAACATTCCCGGTCAGGTAGCCAACATTCTTGACCAGACCGGAGCCACCTGGGCCAAACAGCTGCTTCGTGGAAAGGTCGGCGGAGCAATAGTCGGAACCGGGACTCAGCACGGCGGTCAGGAATCAGCAGCCCTTACCCTGCATAGATTCTTCCTGCACATGGGCATGGTTGTTGCAGGATTGCCCAGCACATTCCAGGGAATGTTCGGCATGGATGAAATCCTCGGTGGCAGCCCATACGGAGCAAGCACAATCTCTGGCCCCGATGGCAGCCGGATGCCAAGTGAAACCGATCTCGCCGGAGCGCGTTACCAGGCCCGCTACATAACCGAACTGGCAGCAAAACTGGCGTAGATATTACCTGGCCTGGACTATCGCCAGGCCAGGGTACCAATCCACCGCATATAACTCATTTCAATGTCGCATTTAAACCGCGTCTCCTTTTTTTTGTTGATTAAATTAATAATAACATATTTTTCTCGTGATTTTGTCCTTCTTTTGTATTAGATTTTCATCTGGCACATGGAGTTCTTTGCAGTAACTGTATTCTTTTTTACATTATGCAGATATTTAATTTTTGTAAGGAGTCGCTAATGGGAATTACGCAAGACAAGGCAATTATCATGGTCGTTGATGATACACCGGCCAACCTGGAGCTTCTCAATGAGATACTTTCGGTGCACGGCTACATCATCAAGGCCTTTCCCAGTGGTGAACGGGCCCTGGCTTCAATGGAGAAAGAATTACCCGATGTAATCCTGCTCGATGTAATGATGCCTGGTATGGACGGATACACGGTCTGCCGGAAAATCAAGGAGCAGCAGGATAAAAAGGATATCCCGATTTTGTTTATAAGTGCACTCGGCGACACCGAAAGCAAGATCAAGGGCTTTGCCGCAGGCGGCATCGACTATGTCTCAAAACCATTTCAGGAAGCAGAGGTACTGGCCAGGGTAAACGCACAACTCACCATAGCATCCTTACAGAAAGAGCTGCACAAGCACAACTCCCGGCTGGAAGAGCTGGTCAGTCAGAGAACCCGGGAACTCAGTATCGCGAATGAACGATTGCTTGAACTTGGCCGTCTGAAGGACGAGTTCATGAGTATGATCTCCCATGAAATTCGTACTCCAGCTAACGGCCTGCTTGGAATGGGTGAACTTATAATCGCCGAGAGCAAACTATCTGAATCCGGCAAGCTATACAGAGATATGTTCCGTCAAAGTGGCAATAGACTTCTGCAGCTTATTGAAGATTCTCAAATGATTATGGAAGATAACATCAGTCTGAATGCCAAAGACTATGGCTGTTCTCTGTCAGACTGCATTCTGTTCCTGAGAAAATCTGATCCCCATATCCAGATTCATTTCAGGGATTTGCCCGAAGAAAATAAGGTTCGTCTGCTGGCTGACAGGCCCTTGCTGCAGAAGTCACTCAATATTGTTCTATCACTCGCGGCCTGTTTTACTGACAATAGAGTTCTCATTTTTTATCAGCATAAACCCGGATTGCTGAGTCTGGAAATTCCGCTCGATCCGCTTACACTCCGTGATGAGCAGGCGGCTGATTTTTTTAATCTCGAATCCAGTGTCCGGGGTGCTTCTTATGCCCAGGAGCTTGGCCTGGCTCCAGTAGTTGCCAGAAAAATTCTGAAAGCCTCAGGTGGAGAGCTTGGAATGCGCAAGCACAGTGAGAAATCCGGTGTAATCTACGTTGATATCCCCATGGCAGCAGGAGACATGCATGAATAAAGCGATAACCTTGGCAGATATTAATTTGGTGGATGTGCTTGAATCCAGCGCAGCCGCAGTACTTGTTATAGATTCTGACAATAATATAGTACATTCAAACTCGAAATTTCGTGAGCTGACCGGTTATGAAATTTCGACACAAAATACCTGGCAGAAATTATGCCGGGTGGCATTTCCGGATACAGAGTACCGCCGTCAATTTGTGAAATCATGGAAACTTGAGAATGTGCCCTACGATGTAGAATTCAAGTGCAGTAATGGCGCTCTCAGATATTTTGAAGTTACAGTTAAACGCATTAACAATCTATGTATAAGCAGTTTCTCGGACAGCACGGAAAAAGTACTCGCGTTTAATCAGAACAAACGATACCGAGACATTATGGATCGGGTTCATAGCATAACCTCTGTTGGCTTCTATGAGCTGAACTTATTGAAGAAATCGGGGTACTGGTCTGACGAAGCTATGGAAATCCATAATTTCCGGGAGCGGGTCGATACCTGGCAGGAATATGTAGAATATTTCAAGGAAGGTGAATCGCGTACGCAAGTTTATAATGCCTTCGATCTGGTCGTCAATGAAGGGAGAGAATTCTCTGTTGATGCCCAGCTATCATTGGGAGAAGGACGCGATCGCTGGGTCAGAGTATTCGTAGAAGCTGATTTTCTCGATGGAGAATGTCTGTGGCTGTATGGGATTGTACAGGATATAGATGAACAGAAGCAGATCGAGAATGATCTGTCAGTTGAAAAAACGCAGTTTGAACAGGCCCAGTTTATTGCTCATCTGGGTAGCTGGGAATTAAATTTCTTGACTGGTGAAACATTCTGGTCAGATGAATTTTATCGTATCTGCGGTCTGGAGCCGGGAAGCTGTCCACCAAGTGCAGAAGCAGGATTTGCGATGATTCATCCAGATGATCAGGAAAGTGCCGTTGAGGCAGTGAATGAGGCTCGATTCAATGAAAAGCCGTATGAAATCGAGAAGCGGATCGTTCGTCCGGATGGCGAAGTTCGTTGGGTAAGAAGCCAGGGAGAGGTAATACATAACCCAGAGGGAATTGCAGAAAAAATAGTGGGCACATTCCTCGACATTACTGAAAGCAAGGCTGCCTGGGAGGCCTTGAAATCAAGTGAAAAACGCTACCGGCTGCTTGTTGAGGCTACCGCAGCCTCATTCGTTGTCTGGGATGCAGATAAAGAAGGCAATATGATAGAATCATCCCGTAGCTGGCGGGCACTTTCCGGGCAGAATCCCGGTGAAGAACTGGGGGACGGTTGGCTGAATGCCCTTCATCCGGATGATCGCGTTTCAATCATTGAAAACTGGCATGAAGCCATAGCTGATAACAGAAACCCTGATGCTGAATTCAGGCTCCGGACATCAGAAGGCAGGTGGCGTTGGTTCAGAATGACTGGGAACCTCTTGACTGATCCATCTGAGCGGATATTGAGATGGATCGTCATGTGCATAGACATAGATGATAAAAAACATGCCATGGAGGAAGAAATTGCCAGAAAGACAGCAGAGGCCTCCAATTCTGCCAAGAGTGTGTTCCTGGCAAATATGAGTCACGAAATCCGGACACCGCTGAATGCAATTATCGGATTTTCCCATATTCTCGAGCGTGATGTCCGCATGAATGAAACCCAGCTCCGTCATCTTCGTGCTATTACCAGAAGCGGGGAGCATCTGCTTAACCTTATCAATGATATTCTTGACCTGTCCCGTATAGAGGCCGGTCAACTCAGCCTGATGATGAGAGATTTCAGTCTGTTCGCATTCCTGGATGATCTGGATCTCATGTTCAGACTCAGGGCAGAATCACAGGGCCTGCGTTTCCTTTTCGAACTCCATGAAAGCGTACCTCGATATATTCATTGCGATGAAGCCAAGCTCAGGCAGGTATTTGTGAATATTCTGAGTAATGCAGTTAAATTCACTGAATCCGGGGGAGTTGCGGTAAGAATCCGGGCTGATCAGAATCATCTGGACACCACGGAAAGACCTCTTCTGCTTATAGTCGAGATTGAGGATTCCGGCCCGGGAATCGATCAATCGGATATGGAGCGTATTTTTGAGTCTTTCCAGCAATCGAGTGAAGGGATTCGGGCCGGAGGTACCGGTCTAGGGCTGGCAATATCCAGGAGGCTGGTAGAATTAATGGGTGGAGAACTATCAGTAAAAAGCAGGTCTGGAACTGGCAGTATTTTTCGATTTTCTATTCCGGCTGGTCTGGCTGATTCTGCAGATCAGAAAAAGACAATTATGTATAGTAATATTATTGGTCTGGAGGTTGGCGACAGGACCCTCCGCATAATGATAGTCGATGATCGCAAAGACAACCGTGAACTTCTGCAGGCGCTTCTTGAACCTTGCGGCTTCTCGTTGCGCCAGGCCGAAAATGGAAAGGAAGCGGTTGAGCTATTCGAGGTCTGGAACCCTGATCTGATCCTTCTGGACATGGGAATGCCGGTTATGAATGGCTACGAGGCGACCAGAATAATCAAACAATCAGAACGGGGGAAAGAAATCTGTGTGATAGCTGTTACCGCGAGCGCATTCGAAGAAAACGAGGCGGTAATCAGATCCACCGAAGTAAATGACTATATCAGGAAACCTTTCAGGCCAGGGGAAATATACAAGGTTATCGGGGAACACCTGGGTCTGAAATTTATTATAGCCGAGGACAATGAAGACTGTGCGGATCCGGAAGAGATTATGTTGACAGCCGATACGCTAAAGGTCATACCAGAGTCGAGCAGAATCGCTATGTATGAAGCAGTAGAAATGGGCAATATCTCCGAGCTGAAAAACCTCATTGCTCAAATCGACGAGTCCGGTATTGCCAGAGCGCTGCTTGTACTCGCACGGCAGTACGATTACGATAAGCTATTGTTTCTTCTATCCAACAGTCTCGGCAGGACCTGAGCGAATCTCTACAGACTGCCGCGCATCAGCCTGTGCGGCAGGTCTTCAAAATATAAAATCAAATATAAAATCAAGGTTCACATCGCTTTTTTTGCTGAATGAACTGATAATTCTGATTTTTCTTATTATATTGGAAGTAATGCTTCTGATTATACGGAATAAATAGCAAATAATGGAGAAAATAAACACAGGAATAGGGTATTGAATTATGGCAGATGAGCGAAACACAGCAGTAATTATGATCGTTGATGACACACCGGCTAACCTTGAGGTTCTTGAAGAAATACTTTCAGCATCCGGCTACATCATCAAGGCCTTTCCCAGTGGAGAACGGGCCCTGGCTTCAATGGAAAAAAAATTACCTGACGTGATTCTGCTGGATGTCATGATGCCTGGCATGGACGGATACACGGTCTGCCGGAAGATCAAGGAACAACAGTACACAATACATATTCCTGTTCTGTTTATAAGTGCACTCGGGGACACAGAAAGCAAGATCAAGGGCTTTTCTGCGGGCGGGGTTGATTATGTTACCAAGCCTTTCCAGGAGGCGGAGGTACTGGCCAGGGTGAATGCGCAGCTCACCATAGCATCCCTGCAGAAAGAGCTCCAGGAGCACAATTCCCGTCTGGAAGAGCTGGTCAGTCAGAGAACCCGGGAACTCAGCATTGCGAATGAACGATTGCGTGAGCTTGGCCGTCTGAAGGACGAGTTCATGAGTATGATTTCCCACGAAATTCGTACTCCTGCCAACGGATTGCTTGGAATGGGTGAACTGATAATCGCCGAGAGCGACCTGTCTGAATCAGGCAAGCTCTACAGAGATATGTTCCGTCAAAGTGGCAATAGACTGCTGCAGCTTATTGAAGATTCTCAATTGATTATGGAGGATAACATCCGCTCAGGTACCGTTGATTACGGCTATTCCCTGTCTGAGTCCATTCAGTACATCAAGGAATCCGACCCACACATTCACATTCAATGCATAGAAATTCCTGAAAGGGATGAAGTGCTCATTCTGGCTGACAGGTCGCTGCTTCAGAAGTCTCTCAGCATAATCCTGTCTCTCGCTGCCTGTTTTTCCGAGCACAGAACTCTGACCATCTCCTGTCAGGAATCAGGCAAGCTGAATCTGGAAATTCAGCTTGAGCCTTTTTCCCTGCAGTCCGGACATGCAGCTGAGTTCTTCAATCTGGAGTCCAGTGTCAGGGGGGCTTCGTATGCCCAGGAGCTCGGCCTGGCTCCAGTAGTCGCTAGAAAAATACTTAACGCCTTTGGTGGTGAGCTTGGTATACGCAAGGACAGCGGGAACTCAGGGGTGATCTTTGCAGATATCCCGATGGCATAAGGAGTCCAGCATGAATACACAATCGGAATTGAAAGATCTGAAGACCATAGATGTCCTCGAGTCTACAGCGGCTGGAGTGCTTGTAACGAATGCGGACGGCAGAATTACATATGCAAACGGGAGATTTTCCGAGCTGACCGGTTACGATGGTTCAATGCATGATACCTGGCAGAAATTATGCCGGGCAGCATTTCCGGATACAGAGTACCGCCGTCAATTTGTGAAATCCTGGAAACGCGGGACCGTCTCCTATGACGTGCGATTCAGGTGCAGTAATGGCGCATTCAGATATTTCATTGTCACGGTTAACCGGACCAACAATCAATGCATAAGCAGTTTCTCGGACAGCACGGAAAAAGTTCTGGCAATTAATCAGTACAAGCGCCATCATGAACTTTTGGAGTGCGTATGCGGCATGACCAGGGTGGGGATCTATGAGTTGAACCTGCTGAATAAATCAGCATTCTGGTCTGAGGTTGCCATGTCTATTCATGAATTCCAGAATCAGATAGATACCTGGCAGGAATATGCCGGGTGTTTCAGGGAAGGAGTATCACGTGAACAGGTTCATGAGGCCTTCCAGCTGGCCGAGCATGAAGGGCAGGAATCCTCTCTGGACGCACTATTTGTTTCCGGTTCAGGGCAGGAGCGCTGGCTCAGATTGCGTATCAAGGCCGAATTTCTTGATGGAGAGTGTCTCTGGCTGTATGGAATCGTACAGGACATTCACGAGCAGAAACTGATTGAGGATGAACTGTCTGCAGAAAAAGAGCAGTTTGAACGTGCTCAATCCATAGCTCATCTCGGTAGCTGGGAGTGGAATTTTCTTACCAATGAAGCGTATTGGTCAGATGAATTCTACCGCATCTGCGGCCTGGAACCGGGAAGCTGTCTCCCAAGTGCCGAGGCAGGATTTGCGATGATTCATCCAGAGGATCAGGAGAAGGCAGTCGAGGCAGTGAACGGAGCCCGCTACAAGGGAGAGCCCTATAAAATCGAAAAGCGGATCGTTCGTCCGGATGGCGAAATCCGTTGGGTTAGAAGTCAGGGTGAGGTTCTTCATGACCCAGAGGGAAAGGCAGAAAAAATATCTGGAACATTTCTGGACATATCCGAAAGCAAGGCTGCCTGGGATGCGCTGGAATACAGAGAAAAACGCTATCGTCTCCTTGTTGAAGCTACTGCATCCTCATTTGCTGTCTGGGAGGCGGATGCAAGGGGTATAATAGTAGAGGAGTCCAGGAACTGGCAGGCCTTCTCCGGGCAAAAACCAGGAGAGGAATTGGGGGACGGCTGGCTGAATGCAGTTCATCCGGATGACCGCCCTTTTGCCAGAGAAACCTGGCAGAAAGCCATAGCCGAAAATACAATACCCGATGCCGAATTCAGGCTTCATACCGCAGAAGACAGGTGGCGTTGGGTCAGATTAATTGCAAGTAAAATGACCGATTCATCCGGTCGCATATTGAAATGGGTTGTTATGTGTCTGGACATAAATGAAAAAAAACATGCGATACAAGAAGAAATCGCCAGGAAGACAGCAGAGGCCTCCAATTCTGCCAAGAGCGTGTTCCTGGCAAATATGAGTCATGAAATCCGTACACCGCTCAATGCAATTATCGGATTTTCCCATATTCTCGAACGGGATGTCCACATGAATGAACTTCAGCTCCGTCATCTTCGTGCTATTACCAGGAGCGGTGAGCATCTGCTTAACCTTATCAATGATATTCTTGATCTATCCCGAATAGAAGCTGGGCAGCTGAGCCTGAATACCAGTGATTTTAATCTATTCTCTCTTCTGGATGATCTGGATCTCATGTTCAGACTCAGGGCAGAATCACAGGGCCTGCGTTTCCTTTTCGATCTCCATGAAAGCGTGCCTCAGTATATTCATTGCGATGAATCCAAACTTCGGCAGATTTTTGTGAACCTTCTGAGTAATGCAGTAAAATTCACTGAATCCGGGGGAGTTGCGGTAAGAATCCGGGCTGATCAGAATCATCTGGATTCCACGGAGAGGCCACTGCTTCTTATAGTCGAGATCGAGGATTCCGGCCCGGGAATCAATAAAGCGGATATAGAGCGAATCTTTCAGTCCTTCCAGCAATCGAGAGAAGGAATTCGAGCTGGAGGTACCGGTCTCGGACTGGCAATTTCCAGGAAACTGGTAGAATTGCTGGGTGGAGAGCTATCTGTAAAAAGTACTGAGGAAACAGGCAGTATTTTTAGATTCGCGATTCCGGCTGGCCTGGCTGATTCTGCAGATTTCAAAAAGACAGATCCGGGATGTCGGATTATCGGTCTGGAGACTGGAGACAGGACTATCCGCATAATGATAGTCGATGACCGCGAGGACAACCGTGAACTTCTGCAGGCGCTTCTTGAACCCTGCGGCTTCTCATTGCGCCAGGCTGAAAACGGAAGAGAAGCAGTTGAGCTGTTCAAGGTCTGGAACCCTGATCTGATCCTTCTGGACATGGGAATGCCGGTTATGGATGGTTACGAGGCAACCAGAATAATCAAACAATCAGAAGGGGGTAAAGAAACCTGTGTGGTAGCTGTTACCGCGAGCGCCTTTGAAGAGAATGAGGCGGTAATCAGGGCAACCGAAGTAAATGACTATGTCAGAAAACCGTTCAGATCAGGAGAAATATACAGGATTATCGGCGAACATCTCGGGCTGGAATTTATTATGGCCGAGGACAATGAAGGCTGTGCGGATCCGGAAGAGATTATGCTGACAGCCGATACGCTAAAGGTCATACCAGAGTCGAGCAGAATCGCTATGTATGAAGCAGTAGAAATGGGCAATATCTCCGAGCTGAAAGACCTCATTGCTCAAATCGACGAGTCCGGTATTGCCAGAGCCCTGCTTGCACTCGCACGGCAGTATGATTACGAAAAGCTGTCGCGTCTGCTGAGCAGCAGCCTCGACGGGACTTGAGCTATAGCCGGGAGGTCTTAATGTCAAAAATCTCTAAGTGACTTGGAATCAACTGCACTAACATGGCAGATCTGCCATGTTGCTGTAGTTACACACACAGGACATGGAGATTTTCGAGCTTCTTCGAAACACTCGTCATGTACCTGTCCGCCAGGCTGAAAATCTGCTATATTATACTGTCTTATGAGATCCTCAAAACGACACGGTCCATTTCTCAGACGCCCCCCATTCCGCAGGCGCGGTCCCGAACCCGCTCCGGATGCAGCAACAGAAATCGAAAGCTCCCCGGCAGGCGGCCAAACCCCGACAGGCGGCCAAACCCCGACAGGCGGCCAAACCCCGACAGGCGGCCAAACCCCGACAGGTCAAGACCCACGAAGCAGCAAAAACGCGTCCATCCCTCAAGAGCCCCTCAGCCGCAGTGAGCAGGAAAGAGGCATCCGCAACTACCTGCGCCACGCCAGCTGGAACGGACTCGGCATCTACCTGCTGAATGTAAACATTATCAGCCTGCTGGCAATAAGCTACGGGGCCAGCAACCTCCAGCTGGGCTACATCTCCAGCGCTTTCCACCTCTCGGGATTTATCCTGATTTTTCTACCTCGGCTGCTGCAGGGGGCAGGCATCCGCAATGTATTTGCCAGAGCCTGGTATGTCCGTGGAGTAATCTGTCTGTTCTACGGATCATTGTTCTTTCTTTCCGGCCAGGCAGCAGTCATTGTAATAATGCTGATCTACACCGTATTTGCCATGATGCGCAGCGTCGGCATTCCCATGCATCATCCCCTTCAGAAAGAACTCGTACAGCCATTCGAGGAGGGCAGCTTTGTCAGCCGATTCAGCTTCCGCCTGAGCATCTCCCAGCTCGCCTCACAGATTTTCAGCTTTGTATTCCTCTCCCTGCAGATTTTCGCCGGAAGCACCGGCCTCATTCTCATACCGATTATCGGTGCCGGCTGCAACACCGCCGCGGCATACTACGTCTCGAAAATCCCCAGCCGCGAGCGCGTCGAGTATCACCCCGGCCGTAATGTCCTGCAGATATTCCGCGAAACCATGGCCCATCCCGAACGCCGCCAGGTCCTGCTACTGCACTGGCTCGGAATGTCATCGCTCATCGTATTCACCTTCGGCATCGCCTTCCTGCGCCGCGAAGTCGGCATGCCCACCAACATGACCTTTCTCTATTCGATTTCAACCGCCGGCGCAGCAATTCTGGCCAGCTTTTTCCTGCGTCCTTTCGTGGACCGCGTCGGCAGCCGCCCGCTGCTTGCCATTGCCTATGCCAGCATCAGCCTGGGGGCAGTAGTCTGGATCTTAATCCCCACCAATCTGGCCTGGCCCCTGTATTATCTCCTGGGATCATTCAGTTATTTCTTTCTCAGACTGGAAATTCTCCTTGTCAGCCGGCTCATAATCCGCAATCTCCCCGGGGACAGCCGAATCTCATTCACCTCGATGATGCACTTTTCCAGCGCGGTCATCGCGCTTGCCATTGGATTGCTGGCCGGTCAGCTGGCCGAAACAGGTCTGGCCCTCGGCCAGCTCTCACAAATCCTGCCGCATCAGTACAGCCTGACCTTCATATTCGGCTTCATCCTCGCCCTCGTCGGGCTGTATACCGCATATAAACTCAAGGACAGCGGCAGCCTCGGCATCCGCCAGACTGCTTCCATCTTCAAATCTATCCGCAGTATTCGCGAATTTCTCGCCGACGGCGCTATTTGATCATTTCCCGATCATGGATTCACAGAGCAATTCAAGATGTGCACCTGTACATGAGAGGTTATTTTGTAAAAGATCAAAAATCTCCATGTCCTGTGTGAGCAACTACGCCAACATGGCAGATCTGCCATGTTGGCGTAGGAAGTTCCAAGTCGCTTAGAGATTTTTGACATGGAGATGTTTGGTATTGTGCTATTTTTTGGGCGCACATCTTGAATTGCTGGAATTTCCTGCAAATTGCAAGTTCAACTTTCAATTTGCATGGAAACAGCGTGAACTTGCCGGAAGCTCGAATGTGTATTACTATACACATAGGAAGGTGTATTGTTATGCGAACGAATATTGTGCTTGATGATAATCTTGTGAGCGAGGCTTTTAGCTGTGCTGAAAGGATCCATACCAAACGTGAACTGATTGAAACGGCACTCAGGGAGTTTGTGCAGACGAGGAAAATGAAGAATCTTCAGGATCTGAAGGGTAAAATCCAGTTTGCCGATGACTATGATTACAAGAAGATGCGGACCGAGCAATGATTCTGGTTGATACTTCCGTTCTCATTGACTATTTCAAGGGAAATAATTCGCAGCCGGTACAGTTGTTTGATCAAATACTGGAACAGGGAATTCGCTACGGAATTAATGATTTTATATATCAGGAGCTACTGCAGGGAGCAAGAACCACAGAAGAGTTCACACAGCTCAATGAATACCTGGAAAATCTGCCATTCTACAATCTTCGTAATGGAAAAGAATCCCATAAAAATGCGGCCCTGCTGTATTTCCAGTGTCGAAAGCAGGGCTACACTATACGCAGTACTATAGACCTGCTCATCGCAGAATCAGCCATAGAACACCAGCTATACCTGCTCCATAATGATGCGGACTATGACAAGATAAGCAGGGTCTATCCGGAATTACGGATATATCAGGGCCTGTAGCAGAACCACAGCTGCCCTGTTCATTCCCCCAGCCGGAAAAAGCTCATCGCCTCTTCAAGCTCCCGGGCCTGCTGCGACAGGGCATCGGAGGCCGCCGCCAACTGCTCGGCCGCTGCTGCATTCGACTGTACCACACTGTCCAGCTGCTGAATCGAGAGATTGATCTCCTGAACACCCCGTGACTGCTCGTTGCTGCCCGAGGAAATCTCTTCCACCAGATTCGCTGTCATCTGAATCTCAGGCACAATCTCCTTCAGAATCTCCCCGGCCCGGTCAGCTTTCTTCATGTTCCCGATTGATAACGCGCTGATTTCAGCAGCCGCTCCGCGTGAACGGTCAGCCAGCTTGCGAACCTCGTTGGCCACAACCGCGAATCCGCGTCCTTCTGTCCCGGCCCGTGCCGCCTCAACCGCCGCATTCAGAGCCAGAAGATCCGTCTGCCGCGCAATCTCCTGAATCACATTGATTTTCTCGACAATTTCACGCATAGCCGCCACTGTCTCGGCAACTGCCTGGCCGCCCTCTTCAGCCTTGCCGGCTACCTTCACTGCAATCTCACGTGTCTGCAGGGCATTGTCCGAATTATGCTGAATCCCTGCCGCTGTCTCTTCCATCGATGCCGAAATCTCCTCGACCGAAGCAGCCTGCTCGGTTGAGCCGGTGGAGAGCTCCTGGGAGCTGTTGCGAATGTCCACACCTTCAAGATTCACCTGATGGCTGGCCTGCTTCACGCGACCCACAATATCCCGCAGCGCAGCAACCATCCGCAGCATGCTGTCCTGCAGCAGACCAATATCATCGCGCGAATCCGAAACTGCAATATCAGCATCAAGATTCCCCTGCGCAATCTCCTCAGCATAAGCCCGCAGTCCCCGCACCGGGAGAATAGCCAGCCGCTTTACCAGTACATACATAAAAGTCGAAGCCAGCAGCAGAATCAACAACGACACCCCGCTGATCGACGCCACCGTCATCTGCACATCCGCCTGCATCTGATCCAGTGGAAACAGGAACTGAAACCCGCCCCGCAGATCTCCGGCCCGCATCCCCTCCATCGGGAAACCCAGTACATCCACATCGCCGTCCCCATGGCAGATCAAACAACCATCCTGCACCGAAATCAGGCGCACAAAGCGCACTGCATTCAGCTCGGAATCAACCTCGAAAAAACTCTCATCCCCCCGGGCATCCATCTCGCGTAGAATTTCAAGCTCCCGGCCCTCAGCCAGATTCCGCGGATTCCTCGGCGCATCCGAAATCACCCGGAATTCAAAACCCAGCTCCTCGGCATTGCGTTCAATCGACTGCCAGCTTGCCACAATCGGAATCGCCGGGTACATAGTAAGACCCTGCGCCACCCGTAGCCGCTCCGCATTCGTCCGGACCCCGGCCATCGCCTGTCGGGCCTCGGCAAACATCCGCTCCTGATCAACAACCCCGAACTCCCATAAATCGGAAACAGAGTCCCGGATCTCCTCACTCACCAGAGAAATCCCGCGGGCCTGCTCGGTAATCCCCAGCATCGCCTGCCGCTGCACCTCACGCGCCGACAGAATCAGGGTAATCCCCACCGTCAGCGCAAAGAGCACAACCACCACAAACACAATCCGAGCCCCGAAATTCATATCTCTCACACGCAAGCCGCCGCTTAATTTTCTCTTCATACCCATGATTATAATCTCTTTAATACGCATGTACACTGTTAAAAAGCAAATTTACCCCAAAAAATGTGAAAGCCGCCAACAGAATCCCCAGCAGTGCCAGCACATTGAGCAAACGACGTTTCCCGGCCGCACCAAGCCTCCGTGCCCCCGCAATATCCGCATGCAGATACAGGGAATACAGCATCCAGGTCGCCAGCGCCCAGACCTCCTTCGGATCCCAGGCCCAGTATCGCCCCCAGGCCTGGTAGGCCCACAGCGCTCCAAAGACCAGAGCTCCCAGCGTAAACAAAGGATATCCCGCATATACCGCCGCCCGGGAAATCCGGAATAACTGCGCTTCGTGGATTTGTGCCGCGTCCTCCCCCGACCGGCCCCCCGGGCCGTCCGCCTCCGGACGATCCTTGTTATGCTGCGTGGAGTAATCGCGCGAGCCGGCTCCCTCCGGCCGAAGCGCAGACTCCGTCCCTCCGGCCCGTTTATGAGAGCCGCTGCGCGCTCCCCGTCTCGACGCAGCCAGGCTTCCTGCCGCCGCAATCGCCGCCAGCAGAAACAGAGCCTCGCCGGCGACAACCGCCCCGACATGCAGCAGCAGCCAACCCGAGCGCAGCGCAGGAACCGGTGCTGCCGGATCCCGCAGCACCCCCGGAAACTGCCCCGCCAGCAGCAGACCGGCCGCTGCCGCCAGCAGCTGGAAGCGCAGGGCGTTCGCTGTCTTTGTCGTTTTTGCTGTCTTTCCAGCGGATCCGGCCAGGAAAAATCCTCCCGGAATCAGCAGCAGCACCAGCAGGGACAGAACAGCTGTCGTTCCCGAGAAGGCCGGAAAGCCGGCTGCAAGACTCCGCTGCAGCAGGTATCCGGCGACAGGCAGACAGACCAGTAGATCCAGCCAGTCAGGCATCCAGCCGGCAAAGGCCGGTCTGAACAGGCGAATCCCGCGAATCAATAGAAGAAGTGCTGACAGTCCGATGGCTGCCGAAATCATGGTGTTCATGTTTTTGTTCCTTTCATGCTGCCGCTTTCCGGATGTAGTCTCAGGCGCTTCAGGGAGTAGAGCAGAAGACCTGTTGTCATAAGTATTCCCCCGATTCCTGCAGGCAGTGCCCCGGGGTCCCAGGCCAGACGCAGACCGCTTATTACCTTGCTGCCCTCACCGATCAGCTTATGCTCGATTCGTGCAAGTCCCTCGACTGCTTCCATGCGGCCAGGTGCAGCCACTTCGCCCTCGTTTTCCGCGAATCTCGAGAAGTAATATCCGCTTTCATCCTGAGAGAGAATCCAGAGATCCCCATCCACCCGGAAGCCCTCGCCCAGGGCCAGCAGCAGGGATTCATCTCCGCTGTCTGCAGAGGCGATACGCAGGGCAGGTCGCTCCTCCCAGTCGGTCTGGTAGAGGCGATAGGCAGAGATCTTCAGGGGACGGTTGACAGCGGTATGACCCTCACGGATATCCTGGCCAGGCTCCCGGATCAACAGGCTGCTTTCCCAGTTTACCAGATCATTCCGCTGGTTCCTGAGGGTCTCGCTGCTCTGCAGCTGAATCGCAATGCCGGCACTGAACTGATGCTGTTCCCCAGGCTCCAGGTAGGCTGTCTCCTCATAGCGGAGCAGGCTGCTCAGGGCCAGACCGATAATCAGAAACAGCAGACCGATATGAATCAAGTGTGGAGCCCAGCTCATGAGCCGCAGTGGAGGCCGATGCCAGAGGGAGTACAGGGTACAGGCTGCAGTGTTTATCGCCAGCAGGGAAAACAAGGTGACAAGCAGGACGGATGCAGTCCCGGTCGAAATCAGTTCAAATGACTGCAGGAAGAAAAGCGGAACAAAAGCCGTCAGGACAAGCAGGGTAAGCCGCAATGAGCGCAGGAATTTCATGAAAAAATACTATCATTCTTTTTTTTTCTGTTATAGGCATGGCAAACAGGTGATTCATGCTTTAGGATAGAATTCTGATTACAGGAGGTAACTCATGAAGAATCTTCGCCTCGGAGTTAAACTTATCGGGGGTTTTTCGCTGGTAGCTGCCATTGTGCTCGTTGTGGGCGTAATTGGACTTATCGGTTCCATGCAGCTCAGTGACGATATTACTGAAATCGGGCAGGTACGCCTGCCGAGCATAGAAAATCTGTTGCGGGTGGAAATCGCTGCTGAGCAGTTGTTGCTTTCCCAGCGCACCCTCATGTCAGAACAGCTTGATATGGCAGAACGCAATTCGTATATGCAGGAATTCAATGTGGCTCGAGATGAATTCTGGCAGTATTGGGCAATTTTTGAAGCCCTGCCTGCAAATGAAGAAGAACTCAGACTCAGTGCCGAATTTTTGCGGGAAGCCGAGGAATATCGTGCTTCCAATACCCGTTGGCTTGAACTGAATGCTGAATTTGAAGCCCTTGGTATTCTCGATCCTAATGAACTTGTCGGAAATCTGGAACGTTTTAAAGGGGATCACTATGCCCTGGAGCTTGAAGTAGCCATGCTGCTTCTGTCCGGGCAGGATTTTCAGGGTGGTGATGATCCGACAGCCTGTAATTTCGGGCGCTGGCTTCCGACCTTTGAAACCGCAAACCCTGAATTGCGCCAGCTGCTCAGAGATATTCAAGGTCCTCATAACCTTTTCCATCAGGCAACCGGTCTGCTCCGGGCCGAGCTGCGGGCCGGAAACCGGGCCGAAGCCATGGATCTGTTCGAGAATACCATGATGCCGGCCTCTGACGAGGTATTTGATTATTTTGACCAGATGCTTGCCCTTGCGAACCGTGCGAATTCCCTGCGTGAGGAGATTGCAGCACTGGTAATGGGGCAGATTACTGATGAAATGTACGATGTTATGGCTGTACTGGACAGTCTGGTTGCTATCAACGACCGAATTGCATCAGAATCTGCTGCTGCAGCAGTAGTCAATGCACAGCGTGTAATACTGACTGTCAGCATTGGTATGGCCATCGGTGTACTCCTGGCACTCATTCTGGGCATTATTCTGACCAGAATGATCACCAAGCCGGTAGCCCTCGGCGTGGCATTTGCCAAGACCCTGGCGAACGGCGACATGACCGCAGATCTCTCGGTGAATCAGAAGGATGAAATCGGCGTGCTTGCTGACGCACTGCGCAACATGAAGAACAAGCTGACCGAGGTTGTACGTGAAGTGCAGAGCGCTACCGACAATGTCAGCAGCGGCAGCGAGCAGCTCAGTTCAGCCGCGCAGCAGCTGAGTCAGGGTGCAGCCGAGCAGGCCTCATCCGGCGAAGAGGTCAGCAGCTCCATGGAAGAAATGTCTGCATCTATCCGCCAGAACTCGGACAATGCCATGACCACCGATCAGCTGGCCCAGAAAGCCGCCAAGGATGCCTCAAGCGGCGGACAGGCGGTCAGCGCCACCGTGGAAGCCATGAAGGACATTGCCGAACGCATCGGAATCATTGAAGAAATTGCCCGCAACACCAATCTGCTGGCACTGAATGCCGCTATCGAAGCAGCCCGAGCCGGTGAGCACGGCAAGGGTTTTGCAGTGGTAGCCAGCGAGGTCCGTAAACTGGCAGAGCGCAGCCAGAAGGCAGCTGTCGAAATCAGTGACGTTTCCCGCCGCAGTGTTTCAATTGCAGAAGAAGCCGGTAAGACCATTAGCGGTGTGGTTGCCGACATCAGCAAGACCGCCGAGCTGGTGCAGGAAATCAGCGCATCCAGCAATGAACAGAACTCGGGTGCAGAGCAGATCAATACAGCCCTGATCCAGCTGGATCAGGTAACCCAGCAGAATGCCGGTTCCAGCGAAGAAATAGCTTCCACTGCTGAGGAGCTGTCTGCACAGGCTGAGCAGCTCAAACAGACCATGAGTTTCTTCAGGGTGGAAGGAAATGCCTACCGCGCCCCGCTGGCAGCTCCCAAACAGTACAGCTCCGGCAATTCAGGCCATTCCGGCCAGAGTGGTCAAGGCAAGACGGCACATACGCCCCCGGCCAGTCCTCCCAGGCAGAGCCGGAGTACGGGCATAACCCTTGCAGGTGATGGTCAGAAGGGTCAGGGCGGCTCCTCAGGGAAGGGTATACCGGTCATAAACCTGGACGATAACGACTTTACGGAGTTCTAGAGTCTGTTAGATTCCATTTTGTACTGACATGAATGGTACTGTGCCATAGCGCAGTGCCATTCCATCCAAAATTTGTTTTTCCTGTGTTGAGGGCTTAGAATGGACACAGGAGGAGCATATGGAAGTAACTCCAGATAAAGATGTTCAATGGCAGAAAAGCATTGGACTCAGGATTTTTCTTTCTATTTTCAGTGTATCTATAATGATGATAGCCGTGGGCATTACCATGGCTATCATCATTTCTATTATATCCCGTGATCTTGCAAACACATCGTACTACCAGGGACAGTTTTCCAGGGCCCAGGAGATCCGCTGGCTGGATGAGGTTCTGACTCAGTCTTTGCGGAATTATCTGCTTACTCAGGACGAGGAGTGGCTGGACAGATACTTTGATCACGCCGATCTGCTGGATGAAGTTGTTGAAAATGCAATGGCAGAGGTGCGTGAAGAAGCAAGTATCGCGATTTTCAGCAGACAGGAAGAGGCGAACGCCTATCTGTTCGAGTTGGAGGACCAGGCTATAGAACTAGCTTTGGATGGACAGTTTGATGAGGCCTATGAGACTGTCACCTCTGCTGAATACGATCGATGGAAGGATGTGCTTGATGATACCATCGGCGGGTTCCTCAATAATGCCGAGACTGGTCTGGTGGCCTTTCAGAATGCATTGACAGATAATGTCAATCGCTTTTCCTCTATTGCTGTTCTGATTCTGATCGGAAGTCTGCTGTTCGGCTCTGCTTTCGTGCTGTTTTCGATTTTCATCTCGATAAGGATTGCTTCACCTATCAAGGCAGCGGCGAGACAGGCCAGTGCAATTGCCTCTGGTGACCTTGGAAGCAGCCTGTCCGAGAGTCTTGTCCGGCGGAAGGATGAGGTAGGCAGATTGGCAGGGTCATTTGTGGACATGCAGCAGAAGCTGAGTCAGGTTGTTCAGGCCATCAAGGAATCTGCTTCAGCCGTGAGTTCAGGAAGCCTGGAGCTAAAGGATGCATCGGAGAATCTGTCCAATGGATCCGAACAGCTTGCGACCACGGCCCAGCAGCTGAGTGAGGGCTCCAGTCAGCAGGCAACCTCTGCAGAGCAGATATCCTCTTCCATGGAAGAGATGGCTGCCAATATTCAGCAGAGTGCGGACAACGCTCAGACGACAGAACAGATTGCCCTGCAGGCCGCCGGCGAGGCCGAGGAAGGTGGGAAATCAGTTGCCGAGACCCTGACGGCAATGAAGCAGATTGCCGAAAAGATCGGTATTATTGAAGATATCGCCCGTGAGACAAACATGCTCTCGCTGAATGCTGCCATTGAAGCTGCCCGTGCCGGTGAGCACGGCAAAGGCTTTGCGGTGGTCGCGGCCCAGGTACGCAAACTGGCCGAGAATTCAAGCGTGGCAGCCAGGGAGATCAGTAAACTCTCTACCAGTTCGGTACAGGTGGCTGAAGAAGCAGGAGCTATGCTGGAGCGGCTGGTGCCAAGCATCCGTAAGACAGCCGATCTGATTCAGGAGATTTCCTCATCGAACCGCGAAATGAGCTCCGGTGCACAGCAGGTAAGTCAGGCAATCAGTCAGCTGGATCAGGTTGTGCAGCGGAATTCAGCCTCGGCTGAAGAACTTGCAAGCACCAGTGAGGAGCAATCATCACAGGTTCAGGAAGTAGCTGCAACGGCTGAAGAACTGGCGGCGCAGGCTGATCACCTCGAGGATATCGTGGCTTATTTCAAGCTGGCTGCTGGTACGCAGCAAGCAGCAGCAGAGCTGGAATTTAATTCCGCTTATAATGAGTAAGAGGAGACATAATTTGGCAGTAGAGAAACAGGGGACCAAGCTCGTAGTTAGTGGAGATGTACAGGTTGCGGACTGTGGCGAAATACATGAACTGCTTCGGGAAATGAGCCGCACTGAAAAGGAAATCGTCATAGACTCAAGCGGGCTGGTGGAAACGGATTTCTCCTTTGTACAGCTTCTTGCTGCCATGCAGAAATACGCAGCCGGGCATAATATCAAGCTTGATTACTCATCATCAATGGCAACTCCGGTCAGGGAGCTGATCAGGCTCTGCGGCTTGAATCACGTTCTGCAGGTATAAAGGAAATGCAGCTATGAATGTTCCCAACAATGTATTTATTGACGAGACCACTGAAATTCTCGAGCAGTTTGAACTCGATCTGATCAAGCTGGAAAAGAATCCCGGGGATGATGAACTGATCAACAGAATATTCCGCGGTGTACATACCATCAAGGGGTCCGCAGGAATGTTCGGGTTCAGTAATCTATCCGAGCAGGCTCATGTAATGGAGAATGTATTCGATCAGATACGGGAAAAGACCCTGGAGCCTTCCAGGAAAATAATCGATCTCGGCCTGCAAGGGGTCGATTTCCTTCGGAGGATGCTTCAGGATTCCACAATTCCGGCAGACACTGCAGAATGGGAAGCTATAATTCCTCAGGGAACAGGGACAGATTCCCGGTCGGCCACTGAAGCGCAAATGAAGGTGGAGGATGCTGCCCAGGAAGGCGATTTCGCCATGTATCACATCTTCTTCAGGCCGGACATGAATTTTCTCATGACAGGTGGGCGTCCCGATTTATTGTTCCGTGAACTCTCGGAACTCGGTGAGATCCGGATTACTGCGGATGTCAGTCAGCTCCCGGGAAATATGAACCTGGATCCAGGGGTGTGTTATACGCGTTTCGATATTCTGCTTGCTGGAGAAACCACAGAGGAACAGATACGGGATGTTTTCATATTTGCAGAGCACAACGCCGAGCTTTCTGTCCGTAGAATTTCGATCAATGAAGACGATGAGAGTACGCTTCCAAAACTGGGGGAAATACTGCTGAACCGGAAGCACCTGAGTAGATATCAGATGGAGTTGATTCTTGAGGAACAGAAGAAGTACCTCCGGTTGGGTGAGATCGCGGTGCAACGCGGCTTTGTAAACAAAGAACTGGTGGATGAGGCCCTGAATGAACAGGATTTTATCAAGGAGCAGTTCAGCAAACGTCACGACTCCCAGGCCAGTCTCAGAATCCCGGGCAAAAAGGTAGATACCGCGGTCAATCTGGTTGGTGAGCTGGTCACCCTGCAGGCCCGGCTTAGTCGGCGGATGAAAACCCTCAAGGATCAGCAGCTCACTGGAATTGTCGAAGCCCTTGAGCTGCTGGTCGGTGATCTCCGGCAGGGTGTCATGAGCATGCGCCTTGTGCCGCTCAATGACACCTTTATCAGTTTCAAGCGCCTGGTCAGAGATCTGAGCCGTGAAACAGGCAAGGAGATCGAGCTGAGCATCAGCGGCGGGGAGACCGAGCTCGACAAGATCGTAATCGATCGACTGAAAGGGGCATTCGTACATCTGATCCGCAACTCTGCAGACCATGGCCTTGAAACACGGGAAGAACGCCTGGCAGCAAACAAGCCTGCTACCGGTACCATCTATCTGCAGGCACGCTACATCGGCTCACAGGTAGAAATCGAAATATCGGATGACGGGGCCGGGGTCAACAATCAGAAGGTATGGGAAAAAGCGGTGTCCCGGGGATTAATCAGTGCCGACAGCAATCCCGATGAGATTGATGTTCTCTCGCTCCTGACTGCCCCGGGTTTCTCGACCAGTGATGAGGTCTCCAGCGTCTCCGGCCGTGGCGTCGGTATGGACGCCGTACTCATGGAGGTCGAAGCGCTCTCCGGCACTCTAAGCATGGACAGCCGGAAGGGGCAGGGTAGCAGTTTCCGGATACGTCTGCCTCTCACTCTGGCTATAATCGACAGCCTGCTGGTGCGTGTCGGCAAGGATCATTTTACCATTCACCTCAGCGATGTCGATGAATGCTTTATTCTACGGGATGCTCCCGAGGTGCTCAGGAATCGTAAGTGCCTGAAGAACTACAATGGAGCTGCCATGGCGTATGTTGATCTCAGACAGCACCTGAAGATTGAGGGTGAAACACCGCAGATTTCCAATGTTGTGGTGTCGGCAGCCGGGGGACAGCCAGTCGGAATTGTGGTGGATGAAATCATCGGACAGTATCAGGCGGTTATCAAGCCGCTTAATACCGCCCTTCGCACTGCCCCGGAGCTGAGCGGAACAACCATCCTCGGAGATGGCGGAATATCCTTCATTCTGGACATTGCAAAGCTCGTATCCGGAATTGGCGCAGAACAGCGGGTAGATCGGGCAGCCCTGTCTACAACCCGGAACTGATCCGCAGGCCCAGGCTGATGCGGGTGAGGATTTTGGAAGCTCCACCTGCATCAGTGAATGGGCCTTTGATCAGACCAGTCAGTACATTGAGCTCGTATGAATCACCCTTGAATACAGGAACATACTCGGCAGCACTGGATGCGGTCACTTCTATTCCCTCGCTTATTCTCAGTTTTCCATCGAGATGTATACCGGCATACAGCCCCCCTCTGGGGAGATCGTAATACTCCCGGCCTGTTTTGTAATGGTGGTCAATGGCATCTACCTGTATTGGCCACCCAATATCGCCCTTCAGCCGGACTTCTCCCTTATTGCGAACCGGAACAAGCAGTCCCATTGAGAGATAGGGAATTCGGTGGTACTGACGGTATGAGATAACGGTTCCATGAAACTCGACTTCGCCGGTTGGATAAATGGCGAAGCCGTCTCTGCCGTCAAAAGTGTAATAATGGCTGCGGAAGCCGATTCCAGGCAGGAACTGCAGATCGGTTCCCAGGTGCAGGTTTGCCCATACATCTGCCCGGTAACCTCCAAGGAGAAACAAATCATGTTCAGAGTAATGGCTTGGCGAAAAGGGATCGTCGGGATCCGTCCGGAAAGAATGCTGGTTCATCCAGTCGCGGTCGGTCATCTTTCCTGATGCCAAAGGTACTGCGCCGGAAAAATCCACACCGAATTCTGCTCCGCTCTGCATTCTGTCGTCTCTGGTATTGGTATATTGGAGTTCCAGGCGGAAACCCTGCATGAGAGCCGGCTTCAGATCCCAGGTAAGGTGGCTTAACATGTCGTCGTCGCGGTATGATTGCTGTTCAGAGAAGACGTATTCACCGAGCTGTCCGTAGACCAGGGCAGTGTAGACGCTGGTGGAAAGCGTCCAGTCAGACACATTCCGATCGCTGTCATCCGGATCAAGGGCATATAAGGGCTGTATTGTCAGAATGGCAATAAAAGCGAATAGTAGGGAAGCTGTGCGGTATATATGGCAGTGTTTTCGTGGATAATATTTCACAGTATACTACTGTGGTAAAAAAGAGCTATAAAAGCAATAGGAGTATGACATGGTGCAGGAAGAATGGGGAGAAAAACTTGCTGGACAGGCCAGGCTTATCTGGGCCGTGCGGGCAGCGCTGACTGGTCTGGTCATTTTTCCATCCGGGGTGATTGCCGCAGTCCTGTTCGGCTGGCTTGGTTTGACAACAGCGATTGTTTCCGGCATTTCCCTGCTGGTGGTTTTTCTGCTTGTTTTCTGTGCCCTGCTCCCGCAGATCCGCTACCGGATCTGGCGTTACAGAATCACTGATGACCGCATAGAAACCCGCAGGGGCTTGCTGTTCCGGACCTTTACCAGCGTTCCCTTTGCCAGAATTCAGCATGCGGATACCAATCAGGGGCCGCTGCTGAGGCTTTTCAGGCTGGCTCATGTCCAGGTATACACTGCCAGCAGTGTGCATGTCATTCCGGTGCTGCCGATAGAGCGCGCTCACAGCATACGCGCCCAGATCGTTGAATTGACGAACAGGAGCGGGGACGATGTCTGATCTCCGCAAGCTGCATCCCTATACTGTATTCAGCCGCAGTTTTTCTGCTATCCGTGGTATTGCTGTGCCGATTCTGTTTGTGCTTGTACTGACCAGAACTTCGGATTTCAGCTTCCTGAGAATATTGCTTACATTGCTGGGTATAGTGCTGCTATGGGCAGCTGCCGCGGTCTACAACCTTATCTGGTGGCGTTGCTTCAGCTATCAGGCCGATGATTCCGGATTGAGCCTGAACTGGGGAATACTGATCAAGCGTCATCGCTTCGCTTCGCTTTCCCGTGTGCAGCGCATAACTACCCAGGCGGGTCCATTTATGCGCATACTGGGGCTGAATGCCCTGCGTATCGAGACTGCCGGCGGTAGCGATGAACCTGAAATCTATCTGCCTGCAGTAAATCTCCAGGAGGCTGAGCGCCTGCAGCAGCTGCTGAACCCTGCTGTAGGCGAGCGTTCAGGAGAGCCTTCTCAGGATGCAGCGGAGCGAGCATCAAGTCCAGGTCCGGACAGCATGGACAGTACTATTGGCTCGCGCTTCACCATGCGGATTTCTGATATGATTATCGCGGGTGTGACTTCCGGTGGCATATTTGCTGGTCTGATTTTCTGGGTTGCGATCTACGGTGAACTCAGCAGCATTATAGATAGTGAACTGCAGGATCGTTTTTACGATCTGTTTCCCAATGTAATTGTCATGTTTGCGGCCATTTTTGGAGGAATGCTTGTTATTTCCTGGATCACCTCCAGTCTGCTGCATATCGAATCATTCTGGGGATTCTCCGCAGTTCGGAACGGCAAGCACATCAGCATCAGCCGGGGTCTGCTCACCAGACGCAGTACCGAGCTTGAGGTGAGCCGTATTCATACCCTGACGATAGTTGAAAGCCCGGTGCGTGCTCTGTTCGGCAGGGCAGTGGTAAAAGCTTCGGTTGTCGGGCAGAGCAGCAACGATGGTATGGACAGCGCCAAGCTCTTTCCGATGATCAGACGCAGGGAACTGGATTCTGCGCTTGCATCCCTGCTTCCCGAATATATTCATAGCGGTGAACCTCAACGGCCCCCGGCCTCCGCTGTCTGGCTTTATATATTACGCGCTGCAGTGCCGGTTTTTATGTGTATCGCGGCAGCGGCCTGGTATTTTTCGCTGCCCTGGCTGCTTCTGCTGACGGGTATACCAGCGGCCTGGGCCGTGCTGATGCACCGCGACAGCGGCAGCCTGGTTGAGCAGGGTATAGCGGTATTTCGTGGACGGTTCTGGGCCCGCAGAACGGTAAGAATTCTCCATCGACGGGTTCAGGCAGCGGAGCTGCAGTATGGACCGCTCGAGCGGCGGATGAAGCTTGGAACCGTCCGGCTTTCGGCGGTCACCGGTATTCTGCGCTTCACTCCCATGAGCGGCAGTATTGTGCGCAGCATAGCCGCTGAGGATGCGGAGACTATCCGTTCATGGTTTGAGGAAGCGTCATGCCCTGCTATGTAATCGGCGATGTGCACGGCAATCTGGATGCCCTGCATCGGCTGCTGGAGAAATTCCATTACAGCAGCAGGAGCGATGAACTGCTCTTTGTAGGCGATCTGGTAAACCGGGGGGGACAATCCATTGAGGTGCTGAACTACGTCCGTAGTCTGGGCAGTTCAGCGGTGACAGTACTCGGTAATCATGATCTCTATGCACTGGCATACAGGGAAGGACTGCTGCAGCCCCGCCAGTCTGACGGCTTCAAGGCGATGCTGGATCACAGCTCAGCAGATGCTGCCCTGGACTGGCTTGGAAAACAGCCCCTGCTTATCTATCAGCGCCGCCGGCGTCTGGTACTCGTGCATGCCGGCATACCTCCACAGTGGAATATCAAGGAAGCAAGTCTCAGAGCCGGCGCTGCCGAATCAATTCTGCATGGATCCAATACCCGCAAACGACAGAGTCTCCTGCAGCGCATAAGCCGCGACCGTCGAATCAATGCCCCCGAACAGCCCTTCCCTTACTGTCCCTGGCAGTATCTACAGGAGGATGCAGCGGCGTATACGATTCAGGCCTTTACTCATCTACGATTCACCAACAGCCGGGGTGATGTGTTCCCGGGCAGCAATTCAGAAGAAATAATACAGACCTATCTGCTCGGAGGAGGCAAAAACCAGGAGATTCTGCCCTGGTTTCGCATGTACAGCCGCAGACAGCCCGGTCTTCAGGCTGCTGTCTGCTTCGGTCACTGGGCACGCCTCGGCGGACTGCATGAACACCCGTATTACGGACTGGATACCAATTGCGGCGGCGGACACAGCCTGACTGCCCTGAACATCCGGACCAAACAGCTCTGGTCTGTAGATGTGTAGTAGTTCCGGTGTTGGCCTCAAAAAAAGGGCTGTTCGAACAATAGTCCGAACAGCCCTGAAATCAGTACAATAGATTCTATACTGTGTCTATATCAGAAACCCATGGCGATATTCAGGCGGGCTGCTGCTCCACGAGTAGAGAATACACCCCAGAACTGCGGGCTGCTGGTGCTGACCTGCAGCCCAAGCTCGAGTACGCGGATATTCAAGCGGAGACCCAGTGTGCTCCTCCACGCTATATCCTGGTGAGCGATACCAAAGGATATGCCGGTTAGAGGCCATACTGAACCCTCGACGTGGACACCTGCATTCACCCTGAAGGGCTCTGAAAATACAAGTGCACCATGACCAATGAGATCAATCAGGGGCAAGCCGGTGTAGCGGTAGAAACCGCCGACGCTCAGCGGCATATAGATGCGGGGAAGTTCTCCATCCAGAGCACCAAAATCGAGTTCAGGTTCCTGAAAACCGCCTCCTTCTTCAGCATCCGGGTCCACGTCACTGTCCTCATTCAGAAACAGATCGAGCAGACTTTCAATCTCTGCTGATGTGTCTGCAGTGAAATTCCAGCCATAGTTAGCCGGTGGTGCATACAGTGGAACATTGATTACAGAGAGTCCCCAGTCCGGACGGCGCTTGTTCGGGTTGTGAATCACACCAAAGTCAATTTTAAGCCCCTTGTTGGCAGCCTCAAGTGCTTCAGGACCGATTGTATCGCTGTTTTCCAGGTCAAAGGCTGAGTAGAGTTCGGCGGTAAGGCCAGCTGATCCACTGAGCTCACCGCCACTCTTGGCCAGGAATTCGTAGCCGAATTCTGCATTACGGCTGTGGGCTAGCGGTATGTAGATGCCGAGTTTGCCACCGAAAGTATACTGATTCCAGCGCAGACTGCTGTAGACTCCGTAATCAATATAGCTTTTTATAAAAGACTGGCTGGATGAAGCATACTGCTTGTCCATCTCTATGCCTTCTGCCAGAACTTCGAAAAACCCCTTGGGAATGCGGGTCTCAACGAGATTGTAGTTGTCCGCGTAGATACCTACACCAAGTCCGAAGAGGTGGGCACTGAAGTGGGTTCCCAGATCGAGGGTTGAACCGATTCTGTAGCCGGCATTCCCCACATTCCTGTTCAGCTCATCCAGATCCAGAACTATAGTCTGCTGGAGAATTCTTCCTGCAGAAAGATAGCTGTTCTGGACACCGGCAGTGCCGGATACACCAAGTTCGAAGAAGGGTCGGCCCCCTGCAGAAAGCAGGCTCGGATTTGCCCGGTGGTTCCATGTGCTGTTCGGAGTCGCCATGACCCCGCCTGCCAGCAGCATGAACATTATCACGCCGCCGAATAGTATACGGTTTTTCTGTGTCATAACGTACTCCTTAGAAATTCCCGGTTATAGGGAATGTATAATCGATATCAGTCTTGAGGGACATCCATAGACTCACTGTGACTTCAACATCAGGGTTTATCGGCATAGATCCTCCCGGCAGCAGAATATCGATGTCCGGCATGAAAAAGTTCTCCCTGAGAAAGAGGAAATCAGCGGCTGTGAATTCCAGCTTGTGATCAGGAGCAGTAGCAAATCCAATCTGCTTCTCGAAATCACCCTGCTTCATTCTGATCGTCATATTCAGTCCGCTGTCGTTTACCAGTCCATAGTTCAGGGCAACCGATTCAACCTGCTGCAACAGTTTAGCAACCTCGTCATCCTCGGCTTCAATCGATTCCCGACCGAAGAGATCTTCATCGAAAGCGATCATCGGATTCCCGTCCTCGTCGAGAGGAGTCCAGACCACACCGCCATCAGGAACGTTCAGCTGCAGCGGCACAACCAGGCGCATACCGATGGAGATGGGTTCGCTGTCTTCGATGTCTGCCAGTATCAGCTCGTAACCTACTACGTTTATGTAGTACTCAATCACAAGATCTGAAGGGCCGGTATTTATGACGGTCTCCAGGTCAATTGCAATATCATCGCCTGTTTCGAAGGTGACAGCAGCATAGTCGGCAGGATTTGTGCGATCACCTCCGTCTGTCAACTCTCCACCTGCCAGCACGATCACATCCTCACCTTCGTTGTAGTGACCGATCATTACCAGTTCGCCGTTGAAATCAGCCCCGCGTATTGTTAGATATCCTTCAATACCGTCGATAGTAACACCGGGAGGCAGAAAGTCTGCAATCATCGAGAAGTCCATTGGCTCCTGTGGGTCACCTTCAGTACTGCTGTTCATTTCCAGATCCTTGAGATGAATGCTGTATATTTCCGGAGCAAAGTTAATGGATCCGGAGAAGTTGTAGTCTTCACCAGGGGTGACATTTGTAAGTGTCAGGGTATTGGTAGCTTCATCATAACCTGTCATTTCTATCCGCAGCTCCAGGTCTATACCGGTACCGATATTCCCTTCGTCATCCTCAACATCGTCTCTGAGATTATCGAACACTATGCTGGAATCCAGGGTAATAGACTTTTCATCTGCTGTGCTTCTGTCTCCTGGAAAATTCAGTGTTACTGTGTATGGATCGTCTATAGTAAACAACAGTGCCTGTGAAACCAGGGTGACAACAATATCAGTTGGTAAACCATTAATTATGGAGAACTCCAGGTTCTCGGTTCCTCCTACCAGATTGATAGCCTCTATAAAATCCAGTGTATCCTGATCAAAGATTATACCAATGTTCTGGCTGAAGTTCAGGTCCTCAGCATCCATTTCTATCTCGGAGAAATTCGATATGGTCAGGGTTGTTGTTGCGGTGATTTCCGGAGTATCGGTGAGCTCGAAACTGGCGTTGTTGCCAATGACATTATATATGAACTCCACCTCAAGCTCATCATCTTCCTCAATAGTAATTCCGTCCAGATCAAGTATTAAGGTAATCAAGTCGCCGGTACCTGCATCAGTAGATACACTGGTACCATTTATCAGGAGATTGGCTGTAGTATCCAGAGATACTCCCTCCCAATCTCCGGGAATTTCAAGCGTAATCTCCATTTCTCCAGTGCCAATGATTACCTTTCGAATATTGTCTGGCAGTGGATTTTCCAATTCTTCTGTTATGCTATCTGGATCTGTTGAAAAATCAACTCCCTCGGCTGCCTGTATCTTGGTGCCTACAAAACCAGGTGTTGCAGTTAGTTCAAAAGTTGCTCCATCTCCATTTTCAATCTCCAGGTAAAATGAAAGGTAGATATTGCTGGTGAAAGCAGCCTCTGAAAGGTCAAACTCCAGAGTTATATCTGGATCAATAACAGCACCTAACGCGGTACCAGCATTCCCCTCTGCTGTTGCAATAGGATCATTGTTTGAATCCAGGAGCTGTGCGTTATGAATACTGAGCTCCATACCTGGAGACGTTCCTGTAGTGGTAATGACAATATTGAGGAACCCTTCTGAAAAGGTAATACTACTATAACCATCGGTTTCTATATGTATTGGATTCTGTGGGAAATCACTATCGAAGTTGACTACACCATTACCGTCAGGCTCTAGTGCAGTGACACTTACTGGGTCAATTTCTATACTACCTGGCAGATCTATCGGATCGACATTAATTTTTATCTCACTGTCGATATCCATATCAGGAACTACAAACTCCTGCGGGTCTATGTCCTGGTTGACTGCATCAAGGCTCAATCCATCATCGGCGAAGTCGTTGGGGTTGAACTCGATCAAATCCTGGGATACTTCAAAGGTGAAGGCCCCATCATCATTGAGATAAATGCTTGGTTCGCCGAAGTCAGCTGTGAGCGCGTCCTCGAGCATGGCTCGCATATCGAAGAACTCGGTAAGATCAAGTGTTGTTGAACCTGCCGGTAGTTCAACTGATGGTTTACCGATTATCTGGACCTCTTCCGGCATGACCCAACCGCAGGATGCGATCAGTGCCATGATGGCAGATCCGATCAGGATTACATATATTTTTCTCATGGTCGTCTCCTCGGGATATTCCCTTTGCAAAGGGGCTTCACCCTGTATACATAAGTATAGCTCGAAGTACATGAGAATCCAAGTTGATTACCTGAAAAACTCCTGTATTGTCTGTTCGAGCTTCTTGAGGTCAACAGGTTTTGTGGCAACCGCATTCATGCCTGCTTTCAGAAATTCCTCGGTTTCGTCACTGTGGGCGTGGGCAGTGACTGCAATGACGGGTATATCCGTGTAGGCGGCACCGCATTCTCCCTTGCGGATGCGGCGGACCGCCTCGCTGCCGTCCATGTCTGGCATCTGTACGTCCATAAGTATGAGGTTTATATCTTTGTCCTGCTTGAGGGCCGCAATCGCTTCGGCGCCGGTTTCTGCCAGCACGGGTTCATGGCCCATGCTTTCAATTGCCCGCTGAATGATTTTGCGGTTGATGCGGTCGTCTTCGGCGATCAGAATTTTCAACTGATTCCAGTCATTCTGACTTATGACAGCTTCACCGTCGGGGTATTCCAGGCAGTCGCTCATTATTGCTATATGCGGATTGTCTTCATCTCTGCAGCCAGCCTGATCACAGTCTCCAGCCTCCAGGGGCAGCATGAATCTGAATGTGCTTCCTTCACCCGGCGTGCTGCTACAGCTAATGCTGCCTCCCATGCGCATGGCAAGATCACGGGCGATGGTGAGGCCCAGGCCGGCTCCTTCATAGGCTCGAGTCAGCGAGCCGTCGGCCTGCTGGAATGCTTCGAAGAGGGTATCGCTCAGTGCCGGGTCGAAGCCGCAGCCGGTATCACTGACAGTGAACACGATCTGCTCGTAGCCATCTGTCTGTTCAATGTCGGTCATGAGCATGATCGAGCCTTCTTTGGTAAATTTGACCGCATTGTTCAGAAGGTTGCCGATGATCTGGGCAATTCTGTCTGGATCTCCACAGATTGAGGCGGGAACCGAAGGATCTATCATGTGCAGTAGCTCTACAGCTTTCTGTTCAGCCAGCAGTTGGTAGGGCTGAACCATGCTCTGCAGGGTATCAGACAGCGTGAAACTTCGGCTGCTTATTCTCATGGTATTATTGGCAATGCGTGAAAAGTCAAGCAGGTCGTCTACAATGTTCGTCATGCGCTGCAGGCTTTGCTGGGCGAGCAGGGCATACTCGAGCTGTTCATCGTTCAGGGGGCTCTTGAGAATAAGATAGGTCATTCCCATGATTCCGTTGAGTGGTGTGCGCAGTTCGTGGCTGACGTTAGCTATGAACTGATCCTTGGCTTTGTTGGCATCTTCTGCTGCCTGTTTGGCTTCCCGAAGTGCCTGTTCCTGCTCCTTGCGCTCACTGACGTCACTTATATGCCCGCTCCAGATTATCTTGCCGCTGCTTTTTTTCTCCGGCTGCGCGAGAACATGCAGCCAGCGTTTCCTCTGTTGTGAGTGCTCTGCCTGAAAATCAAAATCCAGGGTATGCAGTCGGGAAGCTGATTTCTCCAGGGCAGCCACAAAGCGCTCGCGTTCCTCATCCGGCCGGATAAACGAGAAAAGACTGTTGGCGTCTTCACTTACTTCGCTCAGGTATACAGGCAGCAGTTCGGTAAGATGCGGAGTAAAAAAGGGGAAGTTGTACATGCCGTCTCTGCTGCGTTGCAGACGGAAAATGCCTCCCGGTACCTGTGCGGAGAACTTGACCAGTTCACTGAGGGTATTGCTTTCTGCCTCATCCTCAGTAACCCGGGTCAGCAGGATGCCGACCTCTCTGGCAAAGATTTCTGCCAGACTCAGGTTCGAGAATCGTTCTCCCGGCGGCATGACGAGGCTGAAGTGACCTACATATTGGTCGGCAGCACGAATCAGACAGACCAGTTTCTGTCCTGTCAGGTGGGTGCATTCTACACGGGACAGAAGCTTGTAGTAGGGGTGTCTATGACCTATCAGTCCCGCCAGTGACTCTACCTCGATAATATCCCGGAAATCGAACATGCGGAGCAAACCGTTCAGGGCAGCACGGCTGTGGATCAAGGGGGTGCCTGTCAGGGTCACAAGCTGTTCAAGAATTTCTGATTCTGCAGATATCGCCGCAGTGTGGGAAAAGTACTCACAGGAACCCTTCACATGAAAGGCAGCCACCTGTGCACCAGTCACCTTTCTGAAGCGATCGGCTATCTCCTGGTAATCCATCTTACTCGTATGTGTATGAAAGAAGTCCTGCAGGAGTTCGGCAACGGTGTGCTGATTACTTATGTCATGCAGGAATATAGCGGTTTGCGACTCGTTCAGCTTCCGGAGGCAGATTCGAAGCCATTGCCCGGTCTCGGCAATATATCGTTCGCTTTCGGTTTCGCTCTCAAAAAACGAGTTTTCCGTGCATGTCTCCGGCAGAATATCCAGGACATCCCGGCCGTTCAGATTTCCGGGCGAGCTGCTGAAAATAGAGGCGAAACTGTGGTTGACTTCTTCAAACCGGAATACCGCTGGACTGGTTCTGATATCCTTGCGGCAGATGGCTATAGCATTCGGACTCTTATGAAACAGATCGTGGTTGAGTTCCTGTGTGGACATAGAATCAGTCTAATGCAAAAAAAACAGGCTTGCACATGGCAAGCCTGAATTTCAGCAAAGAATCATTTTTTCGTAGTATCAGCTCACTTGATTTAGTTGAGCTGCCCGGAGTAACGCTCGAGTACCTTTTTGAGCCGGGCCACAATCTCTTCGTTTTCTTTGGCTACATTCTGCATGTTGTCGACTGAACCCGCGATCTCGGTGTTGTCCTGTGCCTGCTGGGCAGTAGCCGCCTGAATCTGGCTGAAAGCCTCGATCAGTTCGGTGACAGACTGCTTCATGGCCTCACTCCGCTCACGCTGGGTATGCACCACCTGACTGATGGTCTGGGTCGATTCAACCAGTGAGCTGATGCTTTGCAGAATCTCGGTAGTTCCTGCATTCTGCTCACGCATGGCAAGCGATATCTCGGCAACCAGCTGGTTGGTCTGCTGGATATCACTGGAGATTCGGTCCAGCGAAACCCCTGCATTCTCGGAAAGCTGTACCCCGTTATCAATAAGTTCCAGCATTCCCTTGATCTGAGAGGTGATTCCCTTGGCACTCCTGGAGCTGTTTTCTGCAAGGTTCCGGACTTCCTCGGCAACAACCGCAAAGCCCCGCCCGGCATCGCCGGCATGGGCGGCTTCGATAGCAGCATTCATGGCCAGCATATTGGTCTGGGCAGATATCTTGGAAATAACCGTGACAATATCGTTGATCTGCTTCGAGCTGCCCTCGATCTCGCGGATAGCCTCAATCGCCTTTTTAACGGCGTCACTGCCCTGTCCGGCAACCTTGGTCAGCTCCTCACTGACCTTGTTGGTCTTTTCCGCTGCCTGGGTAACAGAATCGATGCTGGCAGCCATCTCATTTACGGAGCTCGATGTCTGTTCGACAAAGCTGGCCTGCGTGTTGACCTGGTCGGCGATTGTCTCGAGTGAACCAAGAATCCCCCGGATGTCGTTTCCGGTTTCCTCCACCGCTTTCAGCTGCTCATCGGCATTGCTGGACACCTGCTCAATGGCGGCTACCATGCGGCCGGCGGCACTGCCCGTGCTGAAAATTACTTCCTGAAGTTTTGTCGATGACTCAGCCGTCTGGCTGCTGGCCTGCATTACCGTCTGCAGCAGTTCACTGATCTGATCCATGAAGGTGTTCAGGCTGGACACAATGTCCCCGACCTCATCAAATTCGATTATCTCGATTTTACGCGTCAGTTCGGCATCACCCTGCACCAGTTCTGCCAGTTTTTTGCGGATCAGCAGGACCTGTCCCAGCATCGATTTCGAGCCGAGCATGTGGACACCCGTGGCGATGCTCATGAGAATAATGACGTAGACAATCAGAATCAGAGTGAAACGCTGCGGATGCGGAGCGTAATCAGTCAGTGAAAATTCGTTCCTGGGAACATCGAATCCACCGAAAGAACTGAGCTGTGCGTAGTAGCTGTCCTCTGCCTGCTGCAGGCTTATTTCACCGGTCGCGGCTCTGGTGACCAGGCTTCTGAATCGATGTTCAATGGTAAAAATCTGCAGGAAGCCGAAGCTCATGGTCATAATCAGGAACAGAGCGATAATACGGGTCTGCAGAACCGATTTCATGGTGATCTTCGCACCGCGCACATCCTTATCCGCGTCGATCGCGTAGATCTTCAGCATCGCCCGTGGTTCAGCAATAATCAGGGTGATAATACTGTGCTGCATGAGGGCTGCCAGGCCGGCAGTCGAGAGTATAAAAAGCAGCTGGATTATACCAGCTACGTTCAGCAGCTCACTGATATTCAGTACTACCCCGGCCGCCCAGGCCAGAAAGAAACCGACGAGATTAGCTGCGTAGATGTTTTTCCAGAGTCTGGAGATGGAGTGTCTGGCTGCGAAGTACTCTTCCTCATCCGGAGTTTCTCCCATGTCGATTTTCTTGACTGCTCTGTGCAGAGGTCCCAGTTTCCGTGTAATAAACCAGGCCAGGACAGCTATGGTCGGGATTCCGATTATAACGAGGATGAGCATACCGCCCAGCAGAACCTGGAAAAAATTCGGTAAACCGAGCATTGCAAATGGCGGGTAGAGCAGCAGAATGTTCTGCACAAGCAGGGTGACAAATACCACTCCAATCACCGACACCATAACCTTAACGCGGAAGTCTCTGTACAATCGATCTGTGTACTGCTGAATTTTTTTCTTGGCCATATAAGACCAAGATAGAGCCAAAATGTCCTTTATGCAAGCTATGGAATATTGCTTCGGCAGCGTGCCGCAGTGCAGTTGCAGGACGGCTGGAACAGGTACATAATGGAAAGTGTGAGTATTGAAGGAGATTCTGTATGATAAGAGAAATAATCAAGCCTCAGGAAGAGATTTACAAGCTTCATATTCCAAAAGAATATTTAAATACCGAGATTGAAATTTTGATTCTCCCATTTTCATATCCAGATAATGATATACCTTCAGATGTACATTTGAATGAATCAGCTGGCATTCTTGGCGGAAAGGTTGTCGATCCAGCCGCCTGGCAACGTCAGCTCAGGGAAGAATATGAGCGATAAATATCTTATTGACTCGAACATTCTGATTTATCATTTAAATGGAAACATGCAGGTCACTGAATTTCTTACTGCGAATCGAAGTGCTTGCAGCATTTCCAGAATTACTTATATTGAGGTTATGTCCTTTAACTTTTCTCCATCAGAAGAAGCAGTTGTGAAGAAATTTCTCCATAGTTTTCGTGCACATGATTTAAATCAAGGGATATCAGAACTTGCCGTGGAAAATAGAAGAAATAAACGGATCAAGATGGCTGACAATATAATTGCGTCGACGGCTCAGTATCATAATCTGATCCTTGTTACTAGAAATGTAAAAGATTATCGATCTCTTGAGTCGTTGATAATTCTGAATCCTTTTTCTGATTGGAATATGAGCAGTATAGTTAGTAAAATAGAGGTACAGCATGAAGCAGACATTCCAGGAATTGCCCGAGCGCATACAGAATCACCTGAGGGGTATTACCGCAAGTTCAGGCCTGCCGCCGGGAGATGAATCCCTGCAGGCTCTGGCGTCCAACTGGATCAAGAAGCGTGAGCTTTTTGCCGGTCAGGTTCAGGCGCTGGATATGATTGAACTGGCCAGCTATGATCCCACGGACTGCAGGGCGGTGCTCCTGCTGAGCTACTCCGGCTCATTGATGAGTCTGGAAGCAGTGAGTCCATCGGAAGAAGCCTCGGAACCAGCGCTGGAAGCCGCCCCGGCAGCAGGGGCTGCGGTTGCCGCACCGAAGCCGCCGGCCCGGAAATTCGAGTACGCCAGCATCAAGCTGCGTCATGATGTTCCGGATACCATTCAGGCCGATGCGGTGCAGCTGAGCTCGGAAGTCCGGCTGGATGAGGTCGTCACCTTTCGCGGTTCTCCGGTTGCCAGGAGTTCCGAGATACTGCATATCGCCAGCTTTCCCGCTGATGTGAGTCCGGGCGAGCAGAACCGGCGGCTGCGAGAGGCGATGCTCTTCCTGACCAACGGATTTGCCAAACTCAACCGGCAGCTGACCCAGGTCAATGCAGCAATCGATCATTTTACCACCCAGAACATGGTGCAGTTTATTGCCAAACGCAGCGGCCTGACCCAGGCCAAGACCCGGGAAGTCATAGATGATTATATTGCCATGATCCGTGCCGGAATGATGATGGGTGAGAGGGTTCCGGTAGGCCGACTCGGCCGGGCTCATGTCCAGAAGCAGCCTGCCCGCAAGGCCTACATGGGGCGCAATCCATCAACCGGGGAGGACATGCTCATCTCTGCTAAACCCCCGACCATGGTTCCCAGGTTTTCTTTTTCCGGGGCTGTGAAATCTGCCGCCGAGCGTTTGCCCGTGGAGGAAGAAGACGAGGAATAATTTCGAACTTTTAGATCTCAGAATTCGATCAGCATGCGGTAGCTGCGTTGCAGAAACAAGGCCCCGATCCTGAAAAAGATGTCCAGTCGGTCGCGCTGAATCGGCAGGCTGTTTCCGGAATCAGTAAGTCTGAAGCTGATTTCGGTACGTGCCTCGCGGATTATCCATGTGCTGTCGGCATTATAGCTCAGCTCCAGAGGGTAGCCGCTGTCGGCAGCCAGCCAGAGTTCACCCTTCAGTGTGTCCCCGGTGTCCGTCTCGAATTCGATTTCATATCCATCTGCCCTGCGTCCCTGAATACTGCGGGATTTTCCGCTAGCCCTGCCGCGAAGGCTCTCGTAAACAGGACTTCCGAATCCCCTTCCTCCGCCTCCGCTGCTATTGTTGTCACTTCCATCATCGCTTTCCTCATCCTGATCAGCTGATTCTGATTCCAGCATTGAAGCAAAGCTGTCAAAGCGACCCAATGAATCGATTTCGGGATCAACCGGTTTCCCGTTCAGCAGGAACACCGCCTTACCATCCGGATCTGCTGAAGGGATAATTTCCAGGCTTTCCCTGACTGCGCCATTGCTGCGAAGTTCCTGGATCAGACTGCGGCGTGCAGGATTATCTGTCCCGGATTCCTCTGCCAGCAAGCGGCCAGCCTGCGACAGAAGAGCATCAACTCTGCTGTCAGCTGCTGCCGACAGCGGCAGGAGAAATAGCAATATACATACCGTAAGAAGTGATATCTGTTTCATACTAAATGTAATATAGAGGTGTTATTCATAAAAATCGAGTTTTATTCCAGTTTCACCCGTGAATACAGGTTTCAATTTGAATTCGGCTTCCCGATGGGCTATGCTTATGAACATACACTATAGATCAGGAGGATGTATGAAACGTATTTTTATGACAGCTGTTGTGCTTGTTATAGCAGCTGCTGTGCTGCCCGCACAGGATGTAGGGTCAACATGGATTGATTCAACCAATGGGGCCAATATGCTGTTCCCGACTTCCATGATTTCGGAGGTTTCTGACGGTGCATATACCGATGAAATCGATATTCTACTGCGCTCTCCCCTTGAGCTGGCCAACTATGATGGCTACGGGATTTTTACCCTGTACGGGAATCATTCCGCTCATTGGGGTATAACAGGATACAATAATCCTTTCAATACCGGAGGAGTCAATGTTCAGCTATACCAATTCGGCGCAACCATGCCCCTGGGTGAAGGTATGCGGGGCGGATTTGTCGGTCGTTACTGGAACACCACGACACCGGGTCTGGCTGGTGGGCTTTCCTTTATAGAGGATGGTGAAGTCGAGCAGACCAGAGATACCACGGATCCTGAAGAGGTAATCCACGAATCCACCGAGACAACAGCCTACAATTTTACGGTCAGCACCAATACCCGAAACCATATCTTTGGTACCGGGCTGAATATGGGCCCCTTTGCCGCTTCGCTGTTTGTCGGTATGAATAATGATGCCCGCACAGTTGGTGGTACATATACCTATGAATATGCCCGACGGGACAATGATTTTGATCCTGGGAATCAGCTGACGCTGGAATCATATATACTTGGTCGTGACGATGAAGGAAAGGCCAGGAGCTATCCTTCCGACTCTGACTGGAGTGTAACATTACTTGGACAGCTGCCACTTGCACTGATCGGTGAAAGCTCTCCGCTTACAGCATTCCTGAGGGTTGGAGCTGAAAGCGATTATGATAACCTGCTTACTGGTGTACGAACCGTTTTTGCCCAGACTACCATGACGGACTGGGAAGAAAATGAAACCGTGCGAATTACCCGCACCTATGGTGAAAACCTGAGTGGCAATCCGAATCTTGAAGCAAATCTCCCCGGAAGTGGCGCAGTTGCGGCTGGAGATGACGCAGGTGGAGCCACATATTTCGACCTCGATAACATCCGCAATGGTAAGTTCGGTTTTGAACTGGGCGGTGGAATCGATCCGGTAATTGCCCTGGATGAACGAGTTACTGCATTCACCAAGGCGCACATGTTGTTCGGCATGAATTTTGGAAGCAACAACACAGCCGAGCGTGAGGAACTGCGTGTTCGTAATTCTGCAGCAGAAACTGACTGGCAATCAAGCTATTCCGAAATTAGTGAAGAATCGAATCTCGAGATCGACCTGCAGTCTGAACTTGGTGGACGTCTGGCATTTACAGATGAAAGCGGCTTCCTGACCCTGTCTACCGGACTCTTCCTGCGTCCCGGGTACAACCGCGATTCTACAACACCCAAGACCACCACCACTGTAACCGAACGACGCAATGATGGAACCGGAAATGATCTGACTGAAGCTGCGGTTGAAGCAGCCGGCGGTCCAGTAGCTGCAGCGGCTCTGGTAGATGAAAATATTGATGGTCGATCTGTTCTGACTCAGACTACAGAGTGGGAAGGTGCAGACGCAAGTACCACCCTCAGCCTGGATCTGGTTATTCCGACCAGTGTGCGCATGGACTTCCGCGAAGGGACCCTGAGCCTGATTGGTGGCTACAACATCAGCCACACTCAGTCCTGGACCACAAACAAGGATGACAGAACTTCAACTACCACTAATTCTGCTGCCATGACCACAGCCGATGGGAACGTGACTGTCACAGATGGTCCAATAGCAAGTGAAACCACAAGCGCACCGCGAATCGAAAAGACTTCTGCTGCCGCCCCATGGGCTGGTCAAATGGACTGGATGGTTCGTTGGACACCTAATGAGAGTCTTACCGTTGATATGTCAGGTGCGAGTGTCATGACAGCACTGAATATGGATCTGTTCGGCCGTGGAGGAAATGCTGCAGGATTTAATCCAGCGACTATTCTCAATAGCCTGAACTTCGGCATCAGCTTCCGCTTCTAGGAAATCTGCTGAGCACAGCTTGCGCAGCTTATGTGCAAACATACGAAGGCCGTCCCTGAGGGGGCGGTCTTTTTTTGGGAAAAACACTGTTTTTTAATGCAAAGTGCTACACCTCTGCTGTATATAGGGGTACAGTAGAAGGAGATATAGTGGAGAGTACCGCAATGAATCTGGGTGATAAAGAGTTGCAGCTAATCGGAGAATATATCAGGAAGCAGTTTCCGCAATGGGCTGAGGACTATTTGAATATTCGAAAGTCTGAGCTGCCTGCAACCCTCGATGTTTCACTGATTGAGCGCATTGTTCGGGTAGAGGAAGGCATTAAGGCTATTCACGACAGCATGGAGCTTCGAGCGGCATCCCTGGAAGAACGTCTTGTCTTCATCGAAAAGCGTTTCGAGCTGATTGACCGACGCTTTGAAGAACTGCTGGACAATATGAACCAACGCTTTGAACAGGTTGAAAAGCGTTTCGAGCAGATCGATAAGCGCTTTGAGCAGATGGACAAGCGTTTTGAGGAAATGCTGGGCAGCATGAACCAGCGCTTTGAACAAGTAGATAAGCGTTTTGAACAGGTGGATAAGCGTTTCGAGGAGCTGCTGGGCCAAATGAATCAGCGCTTTGCGCAGGTCGACAAGCGCTTCGAAGAGCAGATGCACTATATTGACAAGCGCTTCGAGGATATACTGCACTACATGGACAAACGTTTTGAACAGGTCGACAAGAGGTTTGTCATAATGCAGTGGGTCATGGGCCTTGGTTTTGCCGGCATTGCTGCGCTTATGGCGGTATTCAATTATCTATAGAGCTTTGTAGAGCGAACACACTATCTGAAAGGACAACTCATGAAGCGTTTCGTGGGGCCGTTTGTATTTCTGGCAGCGGCTCTTTTCCTGGCGGTCAGCAGCAACGAATCCTATAATCTCCTTCCGAAGCATTTCTCGCTGCAGGGAGTGCATCCATCGGCTTCGGGTTTCGTTATGAGCTTTTCGGGTCTTGGCGGTATAATTGTGCTTCCATTCCTGGCTTTTTTTATCGATCATTTCAGGGCACGAACAATTCTGACGGTCGCGTTGCTGTTTATTATCCTGACTCCCTTGCTGTATTTCCTGCCGGTGCCGGCGGTCGAGCTCTATGCTATACCGCGTGGTATTCAGGGAGCAATGTTCTCCATATTGATGGTGAGCTTTACCGCAGCTGTAAGCCACAGTCTGCCGGAGGGAAAACGTTCGCACGGTCTGGCTCTCTTCGGGCTCATGGGTCAGGCTGGAGGGCTGACAGCCGTGGCCCTGGGTGAGCCGATCTTTGATGCCGGAGGCCTGCGCTGGCTTTACATTTTTTCTTTCAGTCTGTCTGCCCTGGCTCTTATCAGTATCCGTCTGTTTCCGGAGGAACGCAAAATTCATGTCGGAGAACAGCCGAAACTGAGCGATTTTGCAACCGTTCTGGGACGGCGATCCATGATTCCTCCCTTGTTCTGGATATTTATTCTGGGCAGTGCTTTCGGGACTATTCAGGCTTTTCTGCCGGATGTGGTGCTGGAGCGGGGGCTGGGAATGGTTCGGCCCTTCTACATTGCTTATCCTGTAACGACAGCGGTAGTACGGATCGGTTTCGGCCGCTGGTTTGATCGTTTTCCCCTGCGGTGGGTTGTGCTGATTCCCCTGATTCTGATTCCTGCCAGCCAGTTTGCCGTGTTTTATGCCCCGGGTATCGCCTGGATAGCGTTTTCCGGTTTCTGCTATGGAGTTTCTCACGGGGTAATGTTCCCGGCTATTATGGGGCATCTCCTGGACCGTTCTCCATCGCATTTCAGGGGGCGGATGAGCTCGGTATTCAATATGCTGTTCAGCGCAGGGCTCTTTGCATCCGGCAACCTCGGGCGGGCCTTCATCCGTACGAGTGCGGCCGATGCTTTTTTTGGTATGATGATTCTCAGTCTGAGCGGAGTTCTGCTGCTGATCGCGCTGCAGTTCAGAAAAACTGTCAGCCCTCAGTAATTTCAGTATAATGTGTATATATGGATACTAACACCAGGAACAAGCAACAATCATTTGAGCAGCTCTATGATCAGGCATACGCCCTGTCGGGCAATGATCCCCGCCGTGGGCTTGAGCTTGTTGGCGAACTCTCGGAGCGTGCCCGGGAGAATGGAAACCTGGAGTACCAGGCCCTTGCGCTGTACATTGGCGGATTCTGTCATCTCGGACTGGGCGAGTATCCCGATGCCCTGCATGCCTTCGATACCGGTTCACGATTCTCTTCGGAGCAGGGGCTGCATGAGCTAGAGGTCAAGTTTCACAATGCCTTCGGCACCATGCATTTTCAGCTTGGCACATTCGCAGATGCGATTTCGGAGTACAGCGAGGGCCTTCGCAAGGCGAGGCTTTATAATCTCCGTCAGGATATATGCCGTCTGCTCATCAATCTCGGAAGAATCAGTTTGAAAACCTCACGGGAGGAAGAGGCCCTGCGTCTGTATCTTGAGGCAGAGAGCTGTCTGGAGGACGATGATCCACCATTCCTTGCCTCCGTGCTCTACAGCAATCTTGGCGAAGCATATCTAAAAAATAATCAGTTGAAGAAAGCCAGGGAATTGACCCTAAGGTCACTGGAATATGCACGTGAACATGGAGTACTGAGCAACGAGATTACGGATATGGTCAGGCTGGGTCATATTTCTGCAGATAGCGGAGATTTCGATGCTGCAGTTTCCATTGCCCGTCAGGCCCTGTTGCTGGCTGAGAACAGAGGCTTCAAGGAATTGAAGATCAAGTGCCTTCTTTTGATTGGAAGTGCACTGGCCGGTGAAGGCAAGTTCAAGGATGCCAGGGCTGCCTATAATGCTTCCATGAGGCAGATCAAGAAATACGAGGTGAGTCATCTGCTGGCCGATGCTTACGAGCAGCGCGCGGAAATCAACAAGCGTCTCGGTTGTTATGCCGAGGCTTACGATGATATGACCAAGGCTATGGGCCTGAGCCGGGACTGGCTTCGTGCAGAATCCAGTACACGCCTGGAACAGCTGGAAACTGCCTACCATCTGGACGGCATGCGCCATGAAGCAGAGCTTGAACGGCAGCGGAGGCAATCCCTGGAGCGGGCTAATGCTCATCTGCAGGCCGTTACGCGAATCGGCGTTGTCCTCACCAGCACCCTGCAGCCGGAAGAAATTCTGACGCGCATGTGGCGTGAACTCAGCGTTATTTTTCCCCTGTTCAGTCTGGCAATCGGTGTCTATAACCGTGATAACGAAACCGTTGAATTCCCTTTGCTGATTGATGATGGTCAGCTGCAGTCCAGTTTTACGGTGTATATGAGTGATGAGCAGAGTCTGGCTGCATATTGTATCCGCAAGGGAAAAACGCAGTATTTCCGGAATTCCGATGAAGCGAGGCGTTATATAAATCGTCCTGAGGTAGCAGAAACACCTGGAGCACAAACATCCCAGTCAATGCTGTTTATACCAATGTATTCAAGGGATGAGGTCAGCGGAGTGCTGACAATTCAGAGTCTGGAAGTTGATGTCTTCAGTCAGGATATTGTCGAGATGCTGGAGGCAATTGCTGTGTTCGCCGGGGTTGCAGTAGAAAATGCCTGGAATATGGGCAGAATGGAGAGTCGCCACCGGAAGGTTCTGTCCGAGAAGGTGCGTATCCAGAAGCAGGCAGCACAAACGGCCTGGCTTGCTGATCATGACGGACTGACCAGGCTGGCCAACCGCAGGTTTCTGGATAAATTCCTCGAAGATAAAGTCAGCAATAACAAGACATTTGCCCTGTTCTACATGGACCTGGACGGCTTCAAGCCGGTCAATGATCAATATGGACATGAGATCGGAGACCGGGTGCTCGTCATGGCTGCCGAGCGACTCAAGGGATTGTTTCGTTCAAGTGACCGCCTGTGTCGTGTCGGTGGAGATGAATTCGTTGCTGTTGTAGTGGATGTAGAGAAGGAGGAGGATTGCATACTTATTCAGGACAAGATTTTTTCGGCATTCAAGGAGCCCTTCAAGCTCGACAACGGAACCATATCCCTGAGTATTTCCTCCGGTTTCTCCCGGTACCCTGCAGACACGAGCGATATCGGTAGTCTGCTGTCAAATGCTGATGCAGCAATGTATCGGGACAAGCAGAGCCCGGATTAAGTTTTTCGCTCACGCAATCAGTGTTCCGAGCTTGCAGTTTCCCTGCCGGCAAGGTATGAATATGGTATGAATATTGAACTGATTGCGCTCGACCTTGATGATACATTGCTGGATGATCAGCAGCAGCTCTCCCGTGAGAATCATGATGCCATTATTGCGGCTGAAGACAGGGGAATCCGTGTGGTTCTGGCTTCCGGCAGGGGACCTTTTGCGATGGCACCCTATCTGAAACAGCTGGAGATGGACTGCAGGGAAGGCTATGCTGTCTGTTCCAACGGAGCCCTGGTTATGCGCAGTGATAATGCTGAAGAACTCGTGTATGAGGGCCTGGCAGTCGACATTGCGGCCGAGGTTATGGAATGGGCCGAAAGCAGGTCTGCCACATTGCAGACCTACCGTGAGAATATAATCTATTACAACCGGAGTAACAGCCACAGTCATATGGACAGCAAGCTGACAGGGCTTCAGCGTGTTCAGGCAAGTCCTGAAGAGATGCTGGCCATGAAGCCGGTCAAGTATGTTCTTCCCGGTGATCCTGAAATTCTTCAGGCTTATCAGATTGAATTGAAGTCACTGCTGGGGGAGCGCGCGAATATAATTTTCAGCAAGCCCTATTTTCTTGAAGTGCTTGCCCCGCGAGCCGACAAGGGTTTTGGTCTGGCAAGTCTCTGCGAAATTCTGCAGGTACCCCAGGACCGTGTAATGGCGATGGGCGATGCCCAGAACGACATCGGCATGCTCAAGTGGGCAGGTTTTTCGGTTGCAATGGCCAATGCCACGGCTGAGGCTAAAGAAGCTGCAGATGCAGTAACTGAAAACGACAACAACATTGCTGGAGTTGCTGAGGCACTGTACCGCTATATTCTGAAATGATCTCCGGGGATTTTGCAATTTTCTCTGAATGAATTACACTTCAGGTATGGAACATCACAGACAGAGCGCGCGGCGCAAGGTATTTTATTATCTGGAGGTTGATGATCTGGCCAGTGGGAAAATGCTCGGCCGGATAGGTGATATTTCGCCGGATGGATTGCTGCTGCTTGTAACTGCAGCACTGCCTATGGCAAAGCTGTATTCCGTGGCAGTACGCCTTCCTGATACTCCGGAATTTTCAGGACAAAGCCTGGAACTGGAAATAGAAACCCGCTGGCAGAAACCGGACGTGAATCCCGAGATTCTTATGGTGGGCTGTCGGGTAACCCGCAAGCCTGCAGGCCAGGGGGCCCTCATCAACCGCATAATCGACTATTACGGATTCAGTGAGGGCTACAAACTCTACGATCAGAATGAGTAGCTGAACCCCCCGGAAATTCCAATATTCTCATTCTATTCAGCCCGCAGGGCTTCTACGGGCCGGAGTTTGGCGGCTCGGCGTGATGACGGGTAGGTTGCAATCATGGACACGACGAAAGAATACAGAAATACACCAAAGGTCGTGACAAGATTCAGTACCGGATACAGGGTGGATGATATGTCCATGTCCATACTGTCCAGGTACTCTCCAAAATTTATTCCATAGATGCTTAGGGGAATGGTAATGCCAATGCCAAGCAGCACGCCGAGTAATGAGCCGACGAATCCAAGTATAGCGGCCTCAGTGAAGAACAAGCGGATCAGTTCCTTTTTGCTCATGCCGAGCGCGGATAATGTCCCGATCTCCCTTGTGCGTTCATGAATGACCATCATGGTTGTGCTGATCACCACAGTCGAGGCTAGCAGGAAAAACATCAGGGCCATCGATCCGTAGGCTGCCTGGGCCATCTGCAGATAGGCATAACTCGGGCTTATTTCTGTCCATGGGCGGGCTGAAATCTCATTCCTGCCAAGTTTACTGAGGACTGTATTGATTTCCTTTGTGAGCGCAGCCGTCTGTCCGCGGGTGCTTTTGATCAGGATCTCGCTCGCTCCACCATCCATGAGCATGAAGCGCTCTGCACTCTCTATCGGTAGTATATATGCACGGCTGTTAAGGATGCCCACGGGAAATTCTGCAAGTCCCACGACATCTACACTGAAGGCGTTGCTGCTGCGGTATCTGGTCTGGGTCATAAATGTCACCATATCCCCGATACCGACACCGATTTCCTCTGCCAGTCGAGTGCCTATTATTATTTCATTACTTCCGGCTTCAGGTAGACGGCCGCTGTGGACAAGCATCTCCAGGTCCTGGTAGTCATGCTCTTGTTCCATGTCCAGGCCGAAACCGATGGCGGCAACCTGTTTGTCGTCCTGAAAGTAAGCGCTTGGCACCTGGATCCGGGGACTTATTGCGCGTACACCTGGCTGCTGTAGCAGCAGATTGCTGAGTTCTCGATAATCCTCGACGGTATGCTGGATCGGATTCAGATGCTCGTACTGATCATAGCTGAGGTTGCGGATTCTGATTTCCCCGGCATCGTAGTTCCATGCATTATGTTCGATGTCCCGGTAAATCCCTGCCAGGAGTGAGAACAGTATAGTTATTGTCATGGCGGCAATCGAGATCGCAACTATGGAGAGTACACTGCGGCGGGTATTCCGGAAGATGTTTCTTGTTGCTATTGTGCGAAGTTTCATAATGCTCTCCTTACTGGCGCATGCATTCTGTAATGTTCTTTTTCAGGATTTTCCGGGTTGGAAGCCAGGAAACAAGTCCGGCAATGACGATGGCCGTTCCTGCAGCGATGAACATTAAGGGAATGTTCCACTCGCCATAGAGAATGCTGGACATCCGGTATCCTAAATCGATCTCGTCAAGAAGGAAACCATAGTCCAGTCCGACATTCACGAGAAAAAGCTGGAGCAGGGTACCAAGAATCAGTCCGAATACGGCTCCTATAATTCCGATTCCGGCTGCTTCAAAGGCGAACATATCGCGGATATCTGAGGTGCGGAATCCCAGAGAACGAAGCATGCCGATTTCCTTTTGCCGTTCGAGCACAGACATGAGCATGGTGTTGGAGACTCCCACAATCGCAATGATCGCCAGCAGGAATGAGAAAAGGCCGGTGTAGGCGTCTGCCATTCCCATCATCTCATCCATTTCACGGTTCATTTCTGCAAAGCTCAGGACTTCAAGCTGATCCCCATTGACCCGGGTGGTAATAGTGCGTATCGCTTCTGTATCCTCAGGCCCGGCAAACATGGTCGGGAGTTTTACATGGACTGCTGTAACTGCGCCCCGCATTTCCAGGTATTCGTCAGCAGTAGCCAGGGGAATGAACACCATATTCCGGTCGACTATTGGGTTTGGTGTTTCATAAATTCCGACAATTTCCATGTCCAGAAGCTGCCGGTAGCCGTCACGGGTACGGGTGCTCACATTGACGGTGTATCCTGTCTCGGCGCCAAGTCGTTCAGCCAGCCAACGGCCCATAATCAATTCTTCATCACCTTCCAGAAATCTTCCCTGTAGCATGTTGTCTGCGAGCAGAAAAACTTGCGGATCCCGCACAGGATCAACTCCGGTGAATACCATCGGGATAGACCCGTCTTCAGGGAAGGGATCGTAGTGGACAATGAGTTCACCGCGGAAGCTGGTTCTGGCTGCTGCCTGGAAACCAGCATCTTCAAGTTCCTCGAGCAGAATATTGGCATCCTCGACAAGCCGTTCAAGCCGGTAGCTGTCCATGGTTTCATAATATCCCCGGGCAAAAATACCAGCGCTGCTGAGTTCATAGAGCTGAAGATTCCGGTTCGAATCGCCTGCAAATCCCGACATTATGGAACTCAGGGCGATAAACATAGCTACCCCGGCGCCGATTGCTATTGCAGTTATTATGCTGCGTCGTGTATGCCTGGCGAGATTCCTCATTGCCATGGCAAAGAAGAACCGCACAGGAGCCTTATGTTTCCGTGCCGGTTTTTTATTCATGATCGCTGGCCTGTAGTTCCGCCTGCAGCCACAGCAGCAGTATGGATATGTGCATTGTTTCCGGACAAACTGTCACTCTCTATCAGCCCGTCATGTAGTCTGCACAGCCGGTTCGCATATTCCATGACCATTGGATCATGGGTTGAGAAGATAAAAGTAGTTCCTCGGCTCAGGTTGATATCTTTCATGAGCTTCAGGATTGATTCTCCTGTTTCAGAGTCCAGGTTTGCTGTTGGCTCGTCAGCCAGTACGATCAGCGGATCCTTGGCCAGGGCGCGCGCAACGGCTACCCGCTGCTGCTGTCCTCCGGAAAGTTTTGCCGGACGGCGATGTTCCATGCCCTCCAGACCTACTTCCTTGAGCAGGTTCATGGTCCGCTCACGGATTTCCGGGGCAGGAATCTCAAGCAGTGAAAGTGTCAGGGAGACGTTTTCGAAGGCCGTGAGAACCGGAATCAGATTGAAACTCTGAAACACAAAGCCGATTTTTTCACGTCTGATCTCGGTCAATGCCTTGGCCGGAAGCAGTGAAAGAGGCGTTTCCTCAATAAATATTTCTCCGCTGTCCAGTTCATCTATGCAGCCGATCAGATTCAGCAGGGTTGTTTTTCCGGATCCCGAAGGGCCGGCAATCGAGATAAACTCCCCGGCTGCAATCTCCAGGGAAACGCCACGCAGGGCATGGACTTCGGTGTCGCCGTCTATATATTTCTTGTGGACATTCTGGATTCGGATCATTTTGTTCCCCCCGCAGTTGGATTCTGGTGTTTCTGCAAGGCGACCATTCCCAGCGGACTGCCGAGATTCATCTGTTCTGCAGCTGAAGACGGAACTAGCACCATGGATCCCTTGCTCTGGCGCAGACCGTCGTAGACCATGTTCATTGCCCGTAGCTGGAAGGCCTCGGGGTTGTTTGCATAGTATTGCGCTGCCCGCTGCATTTTCTCTGCCAGTTCGATTTCGGTGTCTCCAAGGATTATCCGCGCTTGGTGTTCACGGTCAGCCTGTGCCTTCTTGCTCATGGCGTCTTCCAGTTCCTTGGGGATAATTATGTCGGTGAACTCAACTGAAAGTACGGTAATCCCCCAGGGATCAGTTTTGGCATCCAGTTGTTTCTGCAAGTCGAGGCCGATTCGATCGCGTTCCGAAAGCAGGGTGCTCAAATCGTGGGTGCCGATGGCATCGCGCAGGGCAGTCTGTGCGGATACGGTAACGGCTTCAAGGAAGTTCTCCACCTCGAGGATTGCCTTCTGGCTGTCCCAGATCATCCAGAAACAGACTGCATCAATGTGAACCGGAACATTGTCACGGCTCAGGGTGCGCTCTGCCGAGAAATCAGTGACCCGGATACGGGTATCAACCCTGGCTGCAATGCGGTCGGCGAAGGGCAGGAGCGTGAAAAGGCCGGCACCACGGATCTTTCTGAATCTGCCGAAACGCAGGATTACTGCCTTGTCCCAGTGATCCAGCATCTGCAGCATTGCGGCCGGGACCAGAGCCAGAACCGGTACCGCGTGCGCCAGTGGCGAGTAGCTCTCGGATGTATAGAAGAGCGCCGCCGCCGCTGCCAGTAGTGAGATTACCAGCATGCCCCAGGTTGGTAGAATCAGGAGAATAATAGCTGCGGCAATAAGCCCGTAGGTAATGCCCTCAAGCTCTTCAGGACTGATTGTACCGCTCAGCTGACCGATTCCCGCTGCCGCTGCGGCAATAATCGCCATAAGCAGCAGTGAAAAGGTTGAAAAACGGAAGTCAGTCTGCAGCCGCCGCCTGGGCTGGTTCTTGATCCTGCTGGTTGTATTCCTGATTGAAAACTGTTCCATGAACTGCATGGTTCCTCCTTACAGATTAGCTGCCATCTCGCGCAGCTGTGCAATGATTTCTTCGGTCTGGAAGCCGTAGGCACTGGCCTGACTCAAGGTGTTCTGACAGATCTCGGTCAGTATCCGCTCGCGTTCGATATCCGAGAGCAGAACATCGCGTTCTGAAATAAAGGTGCCGGTTCCTTGCTGGGTATTAACAATCCCCCTGATTTCCAGCTGACTGTAGGCCTTCGCCACAGTGTTCGGGTTGATCTGCAGATCAACAGCCAGACTGCGAACAGTCGGCAGCTGATCGCCCTTCTTGAGTCGTCGGTCAGCAATCGCGAGCTCTACCTGCAGGATCACCTGCTTGTAATAGGGGACCCCGCTGCTGTGATCGATGGAAAAACGAATTTTGTCTGCCAATCCATCCTCCTTATTCTGGTCATTCTGCTCGATGATATTTTCTTGTATCATTGTACTACATATACAGTACAAATAGTACAATATACCTTCTTGTATGGATGTGCAAGGGAAATATTTTCGGGCTGACAGGAAAATTGACATTCAGGCTTAATGTGGTAGTTTATTATCCTGTGAATGCTCAAGCAGATGTAATTCTGCAAAATGCTCAGGAGGAGGAAATTGATTGTCTACCCTATCCATGACTACCTCAGTAACTACTTCAGTGAATAGCCCGGAACTGCAGTATCGCGGCATTCCAGCCTGCGGAAACATAAATGATCCTGATATTCTCCTGCTCAGCGTGAACGCTGGCTACATTCATGCACATATAGGTCTACGCTATCTGCTTGCCAACCTGGGTGAGCTGCAGGGCAGGGCTGGAATTCTTGAGGGTACCCGACGCTCGGGAGTCCTCAATCTGGCGGCTGCGGCAACTTCGCTGAAGCCTCGGATTATCGGCATCTCGGTCAGTATCTGGAATCACCGGGAGAGCCAGGAGCTTATGGAATTGATTCGCAAGGAGCTTCCGGATGTTCTGATGGTAGTCGGCGGACCCGAGGCCAGCTACCTGGATGAGAGCCATGAATTGTTTGTGAATGCCGATGTGCTTATTCGGGGTGAGGCAGAACTATCCTTCACGGAGCTCTGCCGGGAGTATTTAGCAGCGAGTGGGCCTGGCTGGGTCGGTGAGGCCGGCGAGGCCGGCAGGTCCCTCCAGGTCATTGAAGCAGGTCCCCCAGATCTGAAGAATATAAGTCTTCCCTACAGTCTCCTGAGTGACAGCGATCTGAAGAATCGGCTTATTTATGTTGAGACCAGCCGGGGCTGTCCCTTTTCATGCGAATTCTGTCTTTCCAGTGTGCAGGGGAGGGTACGCACATTTCCTCTTGAGCCGGTGCTGGATTCAGTGCGGGATATGTATGAGCGCGGGGGGCGCTACTTCAAGCTGATCGACCGCACATTCAATATAGATATCGCCAGAGCCAGGCGGACCTTACAGTTTTTTCTCGAATTGTTTTCCAGGCAGGATCAGCCTGGGGCCTATGTGCAGTTTGAGGTTGTTCCGGACCGCATGCCGCATGAACTGCGGGAGATTATCCAGCAGTTCCCGGCAGGCAGCCTGCGGCTGGAGATCGGTATTCAGACTTTCAATAATGATGTTGCAGCCCGCATTAACCGACGTCAGGATCAGCAGCGAACGCTGGATAATCTGGCCTTCCTGAGCCGTGAAACAGAGGCTGTGCTGCATGCCGATCTCATAATCGGCTTACCCGGAGAAGATCTCGCGAGTTTTGCAGCCGGGTTTGACCGCTTGTGGGAAATGCAGCCCGGTGAGATTCAACTTGGTGTGCTCAAGGCCCTGCCCGGTACCACTCTGCATCGTCATGATGCAGAGTACGGCATGGTCTACAGCCCCGATCCACCTTACGAAATACTGGAAACCGGAGTAATCTCCCGGGAACTCATGAACGATCTGAAGGCCGCTGCCAAATTCTGGGAGCTGGTGGTGAACAGGGGCCGCTATCCCCGACAGGTTCAAAATCTAATTCCCGTCGGTGCCAGGGCATTCTACCGCTTTCTGGAACTCAGCAGATATCTTTTCCGTCATTTTGACAGAACATGGGGAATCGATGCTGCTGAACTCGGGCGGCTTCTCGATGAATATTCCGCGGCAGAAATCACCTGATCATGAACTGAATTTCGGTAACAAAGCGTTTCGGGTTGCGGGGAAAAATCATTCCCGGCCCTCTGATATAGATTTCCCGGCTCGGCAGCAGCTTGTTGTGTCCGTGCTCATTACAGAAATCAAAGAGCTTCTTGTAGGAACGACCAAGCTCCTCATACGGTCCATGGTGCAGTATGCTTGCAGCAGTACCTCCAGGCAGCACCCGGCAATCGATGCCCTCTTTGCTGACGGCTTTGCGGACTTCTACACAAGCCTCAATGTCAGCATCGCTCTCCTTGTAATCATCATCATGGTACAGTGCAAAGGGTTTACCACTAGCGTATCTGCCAATCTGTCGGTATAAACTGCCGAAATGTGTCCCGATTTCGTTATATGCTCCCTTGAAACGAATGCTGCAGATAGTTTTTTCTGCAATTTCCTTTTTTTGAACCTCGATTGCTTCACTCATGGCTGATTCCTCCCTGTACATGCTGTTGGCCGATAGTATGCTTTGAATGCTGGCATCCAGAGCCATATATTTCCTTGCCTGATTCCTGATCTCCTGCTGCTTGGCCTTCAGCTGCTCGATCAGCTCCTCGTCATCGCTGCAGGTTCCGAAAATCTCCTTGATATCTGCAAGAGAGAAATTCATGTCCCGAAGCCGGCGGATAATTCCAGCGCGCAGTGTGGACTCATCCCCATAGTAGCGGTAGCCGGTCTCGGCATCGATCCGCTCGGGAATCAGTATGCCCTCTTCATGATATATTCTGAGGGCTTTAATGCTCAGACTGCTTACCCGTGAAAATGCACTGATTGTCAGCATGGACATAGTATAGTGCATAACAGAAGCTGCTTGTATTTAGTCCTGTTGTTTCTGCTCTTCTATGAACATCCGCAATACGGTTTTCAGTTTCTGAGCAGGAGTTTTGCGGGCATCATTCAAATATATTTCCCGATGATCCAGTGACCGGCGTCTGAGGCTCTGCTTCCCGGCAAAGTCTGACATTTTTCTGAAGCTTTCCGGCTCGTTGTCATAGCTGCCGGTATGAAGCATTTGAATGCAGAGTCCGTCCTCTATACTTGTAAATTGAACTGATTCTGTCATGGTTGTTTTCTTTTTCCTGCGGACATCATCGAGAATAGATTCGATGAACTCAGCGGACAGAAAATCTGCTTGCCGTATCATTATCGTGTATTTCAGATTCGACTTGTCAATCGCTGCGTTGACATCAAACTCTTCCGGCCTGGCTATGCTCCAGATACCTTCCAGAGGGTAGACCGTGTAATCCCGGTAGCCGCTGCTTCCTGTTTCTTTTTTTGAGCGCATTTTTACCGCATAAGAGCATGTATACAGGGCTTGTACACAATATTCAAAGTGAGCACTGTTCGGGTTTCCCTCGCCCTCGATAGTCAGGAAATTGAACCCGGGTACGGTAATCAATTCAGGTGAAGATGTTGGCAGGTATAAGCCTTTTTCGTGTTTTCTCCATTCGTGTTTCATATCCTGAGTATCAGGTCCGCCCCCGGGGCAGGGTCAAGGATTTTATTTCTGATTATTATGCAAAAAGCTCTGATTATTTTGGGTAATTAATCGCTGCAGCAACTGCCAGGCATACATCTGCATCCGGGGAAGGTGGAATGGCCCCTTGAACATGTTCCCTTTCAGTTCGGTGGATACGCTACCGTCACGGTTCAGGTAGCCGAACCATTCGCCGGATTCCCGGTCAGGGAAATGAGCTTCGTTCCAATCGTGAATACGCTCAAACCACTTCAAATAGTGTTGTCTCCCGGCCCCCTCGTTCAGCAGGGTGGCATAGAGGCAGGCGATTACAGCCTCATTATGTGGCCACCAGAACTTCATGTTATGCCAGTATTCGAAGGGCGGTTTTCCTTGTGCGTCCAGGAAATAGTACAAGCCTCCATACTCATTGTCCCAGCCTGACTCCAGCATCCAGTCGAGAATTCTGCAGCCGGTTTGCCCTAATGCCGGGTCGTTATGAAAATCAGCTTCTCGCAGAATAAACCAGGCCAGCTCTATGCTGTGTCCAGGGTTCACCAATCGACCTTCAAAATGATCTGACTGGAATTCTCCGTTCGGGCCTGTCTGTTCGAGCACGCAGCACAGATCTTCCTTTATAAAGTTCTTTTCGATTAATTCGATCCGGTCGCGGATAAAGCGGCTGCATTCGTGAACCCGCTGACTGGCGGGACCCTCAAGATTCAGTGCTGATTCCCGCAGTTCCTGGGCAATGTTGATTTCTATCATCGGTAATGCCAGTCCGATAGACGGGCGGGTTCGCGGTTCCACTTTTGGATTCTGCATGGCAGGGTCGTCCTGAAAATGCTGAAGACTCTCGAAAAGCCTGAAGGCCTGGTCCAGAGATTCTGTGCTTCCGCTTGCCGATCCATAGGCAGATTTTGCTATAGCTGCAAAACATTCGCTGAAGAAATATCTGCGCTTAATCAGCGGACGACCCTGCCGCGTGACCCGGAAGTACATACGGCCATCGCCGTCCCTGTCGTAACAATGGCGATCACTGAAATCGATAACAGAGGCAGCGGCTTTCAGCAGCTCAGGATCCTTATCTACCTGTAATCTGTAGGCAGTCGCGAAGGTCCAGCCAGCACGCCCCTGAAACCACACTGACTTGTCGCTTTCAAGAAGCTCTCCACGCCTCCCGAGTCCGGTAATAATTCCGCCGTGTTCACTGTCCATTCCGTGCTTCAGCCAGAACGGCAGGGTATTGCTGTAGAGTTGTTTCTGGTAGTTCGCGGCATGTTTTGTCAGATTCTGCTGCTGTTTTTTATCTGCTTCCATGACTGTATATTGTAGCATTGTCCTGCATTGTTCAGGGAATTTAACCCATAAAAGCAGATTAATATCATAGAATTGATTACACTGTTTTGTATTGACGGTATGATATGGGAGTGGGTAAGGAAGAATGGGGTTAATTGTCCGGTGGGGTCTTAGATCAACGTATCTCGCATTTCTCCTCATGTGTGCAGCAGTGCTGTTTTCCTGCAGCGTGAGACCCGTTTCAGAAACCGGACTCCTGCCCTCTATAAATGATTCTGTGCTTGATCTGCGAGCTATAGATATTCAGACCCTGCCTGCAATACCTTTATACGGAAACTGGGAGTTCATCTATGGACGCCATGTCATGCCTCAGACTTCAGATTCTGATGAATGGCGAGGTGAATCGATCCTTATTCCCGTTCCTTCCAGCTGGAAAGGGCGCAGTTACATGGGGGAAGCCCTGCCTGGCGACGGAATTGCAAGCTATCGTTTGCAGATCCAGACCGATATGGCAGAAGCTGGAACACTTGGTTTGCTTGTGCCTGCCTGGGAATCAGCTCATGAAATTTTCCTGAATGGCAGAAGTATAGTCTCCGCAGGAAGACCTGGTACAGAACCGGGTAACTATGCGCCTTCCTGGTCACCCCGTTTTGCCGTTCTCCCTCTATCTCCCGGGAGCAATGAGATTGTCGTCCACATCAGCAATTTCAGTCATGCCCGAGGTGGACCTGGAATGGTCCCGTATATCGGATCGGTGGAAGAAATCCGCAGATTACGGGAGTCAGGAATTGCAGGAAAGATGTTTTCTTTCGGCAGTCTGTTCATTATTTCATTGTACTACGGCGCTATTTTTCTGCTGCGGCGTAAGGCAAAAAGTGCAGTTTTCTTCGCTGGCTTCTGTCTGGCAATGGCGCTCCGGGCTCTGGTGACCGGAGAACATGTGATCATGCTGTTTTTCCCAGGAATTGATTGGGCGCTGCATGTACGGATTGCGTACCTCTCGATAGTCTCAGCGGTGCCTCTGTTTCTGTTTTTCACCGAGTCCCAGTATGGTGAAGATATGCCCCGACCGGCAATATGTTTTTTTGCTGGGGGCAGCTTCCTGTATGCTGCGGTAATTATTCTGACACCTCCTGCTGTCTTTACCCTGTATACCAGCCATTACAGTATGTTTATTTTGCTGGCTGTTCTATCCTGCCTGGTATGTCTTTCAGTTTCGGTGTATCGCAGACGTGAAAATGCGCGATTGTTTCTTGGTACATTTGGAATCTATGCCCTGTTTGTGCTCAATGACATTCTATTTTTCCAGCAGCATATATCAACCGGTTATCTTGCATCCTATGGATTTATTCTTTTTGTATTTATGCAGGCGCTGCTGCTCGCCAGACGATATGCCGCATCTATTGTAAAAAAAGAAATGGCAGAGGCGGCAAGCAGCGCCAAGAGCCTTTTCCTTGCCAGCATGAGTCACGAGATACGGACTCCTCTTAATGGTGTGATCGGCTTCAGCGATCTCCTCCGTGAAACAGAGCTTTCAGCACAGCAGCAGCGTTATGTTTACAATGTAAATGAATCAGCCCAGGCTCTGCTGGATATAGTGAATGACATTCTTGATTTTTCCAAAATTGAAGCAGGCATGCTTGACCTGGAAGAGCATGAGACCGAAATCCGGACTCTGCTTGAAAGCTGCGTTGAAATGCTGGACTATACAGCAAGTCAGAAGAAACTCGATCTTGTTATGTCTGTTGAGTCTGAGATACCGGAAATTGTGTTGGTGGATTCAGTGCGGCTCAAGCAGGTCCTGGTCAATCTGCTTGGAAATGCTGTGAAGTTTACTGATTCAGGTACAGTGGAACTCAAAGTCAGGTATCGGTCGCTGGAGGAAGATTATGGAGAACTGCATTTCTCTATCCGGGATACCGGAATCGGAATTTCCCGGGAGCAGGGGCGTATATTGTTCAATCCTTTCTCGCAGGCAGATAGTTCTACTACACGGAAATTCGGCGGCACCGGCCTCGGTTTGAGTATTTCTTCTCTACTGGTACAGAAAATGGGATCCAGAATAGAGCTGGAAAGTTCACCTGGCAAAGGCAGTACGTTTTCTTTCAGGATTGCTGTCAGGACGAGCCAGGCAAAGACAGGTCAGCCGGCAGACCATGCACCGAAGGTTTCGCGACATCATAGGGACGGATTGGCTATTCTCATTGCTGATGATGTTTCAATGAATCTGCTCATGCTGAAAGCCATGCTTGAAGCCTTTCTTCCCGATGCCGTAATTCTTGAAGCCGGGAACGGGCAGGAGGCGGTGCAGATGTTTCAGGAGTCACGTCCGGATATAGTATTCATGGACATACACATGCCGCTGAAGGATGGGCTTGAGGCAGTCAGGGAAATACGTGAATTCGAGAGATTCTCGGGTGGGCATGTTCCGCTTATTGCCTTGACCGCTGGTGCCAATATTGAAAAGATGGAACAATGTTTTGCTGCAGGAGTCGATGATTATCTGGCCAAGCCGATCAATCAGGCACGGATCAGGGATATACTCGATCGATTTCTGGCTACATAGTTACTGGACTTTGCAAGGAGAAATATATGCCATTGAGTTTTGATCTGTCTCTGGAAGAAATGTACGGGTATCAGGGACGAAATCCCCGGCCTGATGATTTCGAGGGATTCTGGGCCCGTTCTGTTGCTGAGCTTGATGCTGTTAAATCGGACCCCGAAATTATGCCTGCCGATTTTACCTGCAGTTTTGCCCGATGTGATCATCTGTATTTTAATGGTACGGATTCAGCAAGGATACATGCCAAGCTGCTCAGACCAAAGAAAGCTGCTGCGGGATCCGGCGGCCCGGCCCTGTTGATGTTTCATGGTTTTACTATGGATTCCGGTGACTGGACAGGCATGCTGCCCTATGTCGCTGCCGGTTTTACCGTTGCCGCCATGGATTGCCGCGGACAGGGTGGGATGACTGACGATCCCGGAGTCAGACAGGGAACAAGTCTTCATGGGCACATTATCCGGGGCCTGGAATCGGCACTGCAGGGACAGCCTGAAAAGCTACTGTACCGGCATATGTACCTTGATACCCTGCAGCTTTCCCGAATAGTAAAAAGTCTGCCAGAGGTCGATTCCCGGCGGATTGGAGCGACAGGGTGGAGCCAGGGCGGTGGTTTGACCATTGCCTGTGCCGCCCTTGATCCGGATATCAGGAAAATCGCACCGGTATACCCCTATCTGTCTGATTACCAGCGGGTATGGGAAATGGACCTTGCCCTGCACGCCTACAATGGCCTGCGGGAATTCTTTCGACATCATGATCCCATGCATCTGCGAGAGCAGGAAGTCTTCCGTAACCTCGGCTACATAGACATTCAGCATCTTGCCGACCGTATCCAGGCCAAAACCTTCATGGGGATTGGTCTTGCCGATCAGATATGCCCACCCTCGACCCAGTTTGCTGCCTATAACCGCATTCCCGGCGAGAAGGAGCTGGCAATCTACCCGGACTTCGGGCATGAGGGCCTCCCCCGGCACAATGACAGCATATTCCGGTTTTTTATCGATTTGTAGATATCTTCTTGACAGCTCCAGCTTTGTGTTCTAAAGTTACTTTGTAATGCAAAGTAACGTGATATCCACAGCTGGCCGCTCTGGCTGTGCCGTGTTCAGGGGGATATATGTCAGAAAAAAAGCACGACTATTTGCGGGATGTGCAGACAATCAAGGGTATACTCGAGGAGCGGGAGGACAGGGTTCTGCTTCCTCCCTGGTCATTCTTTTCCTGGGCCGTGGTAATGCTGCTTGGCCTTGGGGCAAGCTTGCTGGCGGTGAGCAATGGCTGGGGGGCGCAGCAGGTTGCCCTGAGGATCTGGACGGCGGCAATTTTACTGGGGGGCTTGTGTGAGTCCTTCGGTTGGCTGCAGTATCTGCGGCGCAATGAGCGTGCCTTTCTGACGTCGAGCCATATCAAGCTCCTGTCTTCTTTTATGGGGGTGGTCTTCGCTGCCTGCGGAATAGCATTTTCGCTCGCTCTCCGCGGCGTTGATATTTCTGCCGAACTGCTGCTGTTGTTATCGATCTGTTTTTTCCTGCTCGGAATCTTTACCTTCAAGGCATTGTTCATTGAGTCCTATGTGCTGCTGGCTGCGGGACTCATCCTGATGCTTCTGCGGGCACTGGGACTTGCAGATTCTGAATCACTATATATAGCCAGCGCTTTGATGGTATCTGCCGCCTTTATTGTGGCTGGAATTCATACCGGAAGGGTAATGAAGCGACGCCATGGCTGAACTCTACACAAGATTCGACAATGTGTTTTTCGAGAAAACTCGTCTTTCATTGCTGACTTTGCTGTATCGCGAGGAGAAGATGACCTTCAATGTACTCAAGGAACAGCTTGCTCTGTCTGACGGAGCTTTATACACACACCTGGAAAAACTGATACAGGCCGGGTATGCGAGCAAGAGCAAGGAAGCGGCTGGTTTGACCGTACAGACAGTTTATTGCCTGACCGATTTCGGTGCTGGTGAATTTCTGGCGTATCTGGATTTCCTGAGGGAAGTTATCCGTAACGGGGAGGAAAAATGAAAAATCAAATGTTGATACTGACTGTAGTGCTGCTCCTGGCAGGCGTCGGTTCGCAGGCTGGTGCAGAGAGCACGGTTTATCCAGCTGGTGATGCACTGCTTCAGGAAATGGAGCAGGCTCTGTTTCCAGAAAGCTACCGCATGCGTATGGAGATGAACACCATTGAATCCAATGGCCGGGAACGTCCCATGGAACTGTCGGTCTGGTACCGGCGTGGAACCGGGAGCTATATGGAAATTGAGGCTCCTGCGCGTTCACGCGGGACAAGGTTCCTGCAGCGGGAAGATTCCCTGTGGATGTTCGTCCCCCGCAGTAATTCCCGCAATGCTATCCGGCTTTCCGGCAGGGATTCCTTTCAGGGAAGCGTTTTTTCAAACCGGGACATCGGTGAATCAATGTACACCGAAGACTACAGGGCCTCAGTCAGCGGACGCGGGAGTATGAATCACCCGGAACTCGGAGAGATCAATTATTACATAGTGGAAATGCTGCCGCGCCACGATGCGGCTGCTTACGGAAGGGTAATTGCGCATGTAGAAGTGGAGTCGAATCTGCCAATCAGCATGCAGTATTTCGTACGGGCCGGGATGAAGATCAAGGAAATGCATTTTTCTGATATTCAGGAAATAGCCGGCAGGAAGCGCCCGCTCCGCATGGAAATGATCTCACTGGAAGAAGAGGGCAAGCGCTCGATTGTCCAGATCCTTGAACTGGAGGCTGATAATGCACTACCTGACCGCATTTTTACCCAGCAACATCTCACCCGCTGATCTCACCCGAGGTGTGTTGATTCTGCTGTTCTGTTTGACAGTAGCGTGTGTGCCGGCTGCTGCGGCCAGTGACTACAGTCTTCAGGCTGATTTTGATTTCGGACTTGTACATATTTCGGAGCACAGTCTGGCAGGAGCCCCGGGCAATATTGAAGGTGACATTCTGATTCCTTTCCTGATGATGCGTGCAGACCACCGGATACTGTATGAGTGGGGTGAGTTTGCAGTCCGGCACAGTTTTGCCAGTACCGGTCCTATGCCAGGTGCTGCGGTTCATGAACTTCAGCAGCTCTCGGTCTATCTATGGGCTCTGGATCCACTCACTCTTCGCTTGGGAAGGATTTCTGCCCCATGGAGCTTCGGCTATGTGTTTGAGCCCTCGAACGCTTTGCATGTCTCTGTCGGGAAATCATGGTTTGATGGAGCTGCTGTAACATGGACTTTTTCACCTGACTGGAGTCTGACTGGAATTCTGAGGGCTGATACAGCTTTTCCTTCATCGGACTTTCGTTGGGGGCTTCGCCTGAATGGCTATGTCGGGGGTGTTGAGTCCCATCTTTCTGCCCTGTATCAGCCCGGGAAACTTCTGCGACCCTCAGCCGGGCTTAGTTATTCGCTTGGTCCCCTTGTGCTGCATGCGGAAGCTGCTGCTGAGTTGATCGGTGAGGATTCCGGAATGAACGGCCTGCTTCAGGAAGGCGCAGCAGTTGAGAGCCTCTGGTCTTCCGGCGTATCGGTCCTGGATGGTTCGCAGGCAGGATATGCGCTGAGCGGTGGACTGAACTGGCAGCATTATATTGGCTTGCATGGACTCAGTGCTGTACTGGACTATGTCTATACAAGCGCTCCGCCGGCGGATTCCGGAAATCAGCTGGTGTTCGTTCAGGCTGCTTATGACTACGATCAGCGTTTCTCATTTGAGCAGGCTCTGATCCTGACGAAAGAAATGCAGCGGGCAATGAGTTTTTCTTCGGTAACTGTGATTCCTTACGATTCCCTGGAATTTACGGCTGGAATTATGGCTGCTTCCGATTTTGGATCGGATTCTGTGTCGGACTGGTGGAAATATCAGACTGCCTGGTTTGGAACACGGGTATATTATTAGGAGGCTTTATGGCATTGGTGGAACTGAAATCGGTACACAAGGATTATTATCTGGGCAAGACGGTTATTCATGCCCTGAAGAACATTGATCTGGAGATTGAATCCGGGGAGTTTCTGGCAGTCATGGGGCCATCAGGCTGTGGAAAATCTACCATGTTGAATCTTATCGGCTGCATCGACGCCCCTACTTCTGGTGAAGTCTATCTTGACGGTGAGAACGTAGCTGATTTGAACGATGATCAGGAAGCTGAAAAGCGCCTGAATTCAATCGGCTTTATTTTTCAGTCTTTTAATCTGATTCCCGTGTTGAACACTGCCGAGAATATTGAATTCCCGCTGTTACTGGCACGCGTACCGAAGCTGGAGCGCAGAAGAAAAGTCGACCGGCTGATGGAGCTTGTGGGCCTGGAAAACCATCGGAATCATCGGCCCGAGGAATTGTCGGGGGGGCAGCGGCAGCGGGTAGCTATTGCACGTGCGCTGGTCAACGACCCCAGACTGGTAATTGCAGATGAACCTACTGCAAATCTGGATAGTGAGACGGGACGTGATATTGTAGAAGCGATGCTGCGCCTGAACCGTGAGGAAGGTGTGAGTTTTCTCTTTTCTACCCACAACCCTGAGGTGACCCAATACGCCAGCCGCATTATCCAGTTGAAAGACGGAATAATAGTCGGGGGGCAGTAATATGTTTATAAAAATGGCTGCACATACCCTGGTGAAGCATCGGAAACGGAGCCTGCTGATTCTTTTTGCAGTTATGGTTTCGGTGCTGGTAATGGAAGTTGTAGCAGGAATGTTTTATGGAATCCGTGAGAATTTCTACCGGAATCTCAGTCAGGAAAGCGGGCATGTTCTGCTTTCAGCTGAGGGCAGGAAAAGCAGCCTGAATCCTTTCTCACTGGATTTCAGCATAGATGACTACCGTCAAATTCTTGAAGAGCTTCGTGCTATGCCTGAGGTGCTGAATGCCGAAGCGGTAATGAGTTTTGGCTCGCTGCTGCAGACAGGGGACAGAAATATTGCTATGGCTGGCCTTGGACTGCATCCGGATACCGGACTCTATGAGAGTGTCCGCAATGGTATGATTACGGGTAGTTTCCCACCTGATGCTGGAACTGTGTTGATCTCCAGCGCGATAGCCGAGCTTCTCGGGATTTCGTATTCCAGTGAGGACGATCAACTGCTGGGCAGTGCAGAAATATTGCTGGTGGTAGAGGATAGTACCGGCAGTCCATTTTATCTTGCATTCGAGCCTGGGGGTGTGTTCAGTACAGCATCACAGGATTTTGACGAGAATCATTTCCTGATTCAGCATAATGATGCTGAGGATCTTCTGTATCTCGAGAATCAGACAATGGAAATTCGGGTGTTACTCCGAAATCCGGACAGTGCTGCCGACATCGCTACCGGGCTTCCCGGGAGACTTGGAGAGGCTTCGAAAAGCCTGGAAATCCGTAGTTATATCGAGGTCAATGAGGGGCTGGTCAGTCTGATCGAGATGATGGACTTTTTTGTTATATTCATGAATCTCTTTGTTGTGATCATCGTGGCTACTGTAATTACCAACGCCATTCTCATGAATGTGTTTGATCGAACGCGGGAATTCGGCACAATGCGTGCAATCGGGCTGAAACGTAAAGGCTTGATCGGAATGATTATGACCGAGGGTTTGATTCTCGGGGCATCCGGCAGCCTGCTTGGTCTTGTGCTCGGCATTCCTGTAGTGCTGTATTTTTCCGTCAATGGTATTCCCATGGGCGGTATCTCGGATGCATTGGGCATGGGCAGCAGTGATTTCTACTTCGGCTATTCAGCGTTTAACAGTCTCATGAATGCATCCGGTGGTATCATTATTGCACTTGCTGCATCCCTCTATGCTGCGCTGGTGGGCAGCCGTCTTTCAATTATGGAGGCCTTGCGTTATGACTAAATTGATTTTCTGCATTGATATGATACAGGTTGCCTTCAGGAATATCCTCCGCAATCCCAGGCGTACGATTCTCAATGTCATCGCCCTGGGGCTTGGTATGTCGATCATGCTGGCGTCTCTGGGGTGGATGCGCGGATATTTCAGCACCTTGTATAGTGGAATGATTAATCTGGATACGGGGCATGTACAGCTGCTGCATCGGGATTACCTTGATGAAGAGCGCCGGATGCCGCTGGATCTTGTTATTGATGACTATCGGACTGTTCGTTCGGAATTATCGCGGCGGAGTGGTGTCTCTGCAGTCTCGGGGCGTATTCACTATGATCTTGAGCTTGGAAACGGCCGTGAGTACATGCCGATGCGCGGGAGGGGAATCGATTTTGACCATGAATTCGATATTACCCGGATACGGGATTTTATGGAGTCCGAGGGCGCGGAAACGGGAGTCCTGATCGGCAGGACTGCTGCTGAGCTGCTTGGTGTACAGACTGGTGATACTGTGTTTATCCGGGTTCGGGATCGCCATGCAGCGCCGAATACGACGACCATGACTGTGGCAGGAGTTTTTTCAACCGGATATCCCCTGTTTGACCGCTATCTGGTTCTAAGTGATCTTCAGGAAACCAGCCAGCTGCTTCGTATGGATAATTCTGTAACACACATGGCGCTCAGGCTTGAAGATGGTCTGAATCCTCAAAGATTTGCGGCCATGCTCAATAATGAGCTATCCCCGGATATGGAAGCGTATCGATGGCAGCGTTTTGCCCGGAGCATGGTTGCAGCTGTTGAAGCAGATATCGGGGCATTCAGCATGCTGATTGGAATTCTGTTTCTGCTGATAATTCTTGGTATTCTCAATTCTATGTCCATGACCGTGCGCGAGCGAAACCGCGAGATCGGTACAATGAGGGCCATAGGCATGAAGCGCCGTGAGCTTTCGGCATTGCTCCTGACCGAGGGGGCGGTAATAGCATTGCTGTCCTCAGTGGTGGCTCTGCTGATAGGGGGGAGTTTTGCAGCCTATGTGCAGTTTGTCGGATTCGATATTGCTCAATTTATGCCACCGGATCTACCGATTCCATTCGGTGACAGATTTTACGGGGATTACCGTATTCCTGACTACCTGATTTCTCTGGGGATTGGTGTTGCTGCCGCAGTGCTCGGAACCTTGATTCCAATACGCCGTGCAGCGAGGCTCAATGTTGTAGAAACGATGAGAAGCGGGGCTGTATAGCCCCGCTTCTGCTCGGCTCCGGGACAGCTGGCGCGGGATCAGGAGAACTGTGGCACCGGTCTGTCATCCAGGAAAAGCTGAGGGTCTATCTCCAGCAGCCGGCAAATGAGTTCTGCCATCTCAGGGACACGGACAGCATAGGTTTCTGCATCGCCGAAGAAGCCCTGCACAGCGATGCCCCTTTCCAGCAATGGCTCACGCATTTTGCTGTAATTCTGTGATACATCTCCGCCTGAACTGTGATGCCGTCTCATGGGACGCTCCATGGTTTTTCCGCCGGGAAGTAGAATCTGCATGCTGGTGTATTCGTCGGTGAGACGATCCGGAATATCCATTACCTCTTCGAGCATATGAATTGTGGTGTTGGGTCGCATGCTGCAACCGATGAAGAGCAGCTTTGCCTGGTAATCAATCAGTTTTCCCCAGCATCCACTCCTCGGGCAGGGGGTCTCCGAGAACTCTTCACCTGAAATAAAGGACTCTGCATCTCTGCCGATTGCGGCTACCGAATGGGTTGGGTGCAGGCTGCGCTGTGCTCCAGGTCGATTGCGGAATAAATCGCTCAGTGCGCCGACACACGATGGCTCTGTTTCCGGATCGTACAGCGTTTTTTCTTCCGGGATCTGTTTCCATGTATGAGTAGGGAACACGAGCAGCCCATCAGAGAGATGCTGTGTCAGCGCGTCGAAAATGGATTCGGGCCCGCCCGTAACTTCCCCGATTGACTTCAATGATGAATGAACGAGTACAGTATCGGTCGCAGTTATTCCCAGCTCATGGAGCTGAGTGCTCAGAGTTTTTGTCGTGTGCATGACTGATTGTATCCGCTTATTAATGTATGGTCAAAGAAATCGCAATAGCAAAAAATTGCTTGACGCATGCAATAAACGGGTGGAAAATATAAGTAAATTGTATGGGTATAGGAGGGTATATGAAGGTTCGATTTCGAATATCGTCAGGTATTTTGGTAATGCTGCTGATTGCATTGGCGGGCTGTGCATATCTCGATATGCCGACAGACGCGGATGTCGCTGATGCAGCTGCACGCAGCACTGGCTCCGAATGGGAGCTGGTTTGGCAGGATGAGTTTAATCAGGGCTCTCTCAACCTGAATAACTGGGATTTTGATCTAGGTGACGGTAGTGCAGTCGGAATTCCCGGATGGGGAAATAATGAGCTGCAGTATTACACCAATGAGTCCCAGAATGTGTTCATACGAGACAACAAACTTGTAATACGTGCTATCAAGGAAGATAGATCCGATAGCCTCGGCGAAGGAGAGTATACGAGTGCCCGGATTGTAACCCGAGGCAAACAGTCATTCCTGTATGGCCGTATTGAAGCAAGAGCGAAGCTGCCCGAAGGAAAGGGCCTCTGGCCCGCAATCTGGATGCTGCCTGAGTGGGAAGGTGCACATGCCAGCGGTAAGTACGGTGGTTGGGCTGCATCAGGAGAGATTGATATTCTGGAAGCCAGAGGTAGCCGGACAAATCAGGTTACTGCAGCCATACATTATGGCGGTGAATGGCCAGATAATACCTATAGTTCCGGCTCATACAGCTGGAGAGGAAGAAATACCGGTTCCATAACAAACTTCAACGATTATGCCTTCGAATGGGAACCAACAGAAATGCGCTGGTACGTGAATGGCAATCTGTTCTTTACTGCTAACCGATGGCATAGCACCGGCGGTGATTACCCGGCACCTTTTGACCAGCCCTTCCATCTGCTGGTGAATCTTGCAGTCGGAGGTCATTTTGACGGTGATCCTCCGGACAATGCTGATTATTTCCCTGCTGAAGTTGAGGTTGATTATATCCGCGTATATCAGCGCTCGAATGGTGATGACAACGGCGGAGATGACGGTGACAACGGTGATGACGGTGATGACGGGGGCGGATCATCTCCTGGTGGACCTCCCAGCGGCCGGGGACCGAACAGGTAAATCCTGAGCTTCTTGCAATAGTCTGAACGCCATGAGCCCTGCAGTTGAATCTGTGGGGCTCTTTCTCAGTGGTCAGAAAACGTCACAAAGGTCTTTTCTAAATTCTTTATCTACAGATAGTTACATCGGTTTTTTTCAATCCCAATGCAAATACACAATTGATACTGTCTAAGTTTCTACTGGGAAACAAATTAACGTCATTTCTTTGTGATGTTTTCTGACGACTATTGAGAGCCACTACATTTTTTAATTAATTGCTTGACGCCTGAAATAAACCGTGTGAGAATGTAAAAACATTTACAAATCTTCAGGAGGATTTATGAGATTTCGTTTCAGATTATCGTTAGGTATTTTAGCAGCTTTGCTGATTGTGTTTGCAGGCTGTTCATTTGTAGATACACAGGAGGCTACAGGATCACTGGATGTCACTGGACGCAGCGCTGGTTCCGAATGGCAGCTGGTCTGGCAGGATGAGTTTAATCAGAATTCGCTTGATCTGAATAACTGGGATTTCGATCTTGGTGACGGCAGTGCAGTCGGGATTCCCGGATGGGGAAACGGTGAGCTGCAGTACTATACCAATGAATCACAGAATGTATTCATACGGGATAACAAGCTTGTCATCCGTGCTATCAAGGAAGATCGATCAGACGATCTGGGAGAAGGTGAGTACACAAGTGCACGTCTGGTTACCCGCGGATTGCAGTCATTCAAGTACGGCAGATTCGAAGCTCGAATGAAGCTTCCTGCAGGTGAAGGTCTCTGGCCGGCACTGTGGATGCTGCCTGAATACGATGGTGGACATGCCAGCGGTAAATACGGTGGATGGGCGGCTTCAGGCGAGATCGACATTATGGAAGCTCGCGGCAGCAGAACAAACCAGGTTACCGGTGCAATCCACTATGGTGGTGAATGGCCAAATAATACCTACTCATCAGGATCCTACACCTGGCGCGGCCGGAATGTCGGTACAATTACCGAGTTCAACGATTTTGCGCTTGAGTGGGAACCAGGTGAAATTCGCTGGTACATAAACGGAATCAATTACTTTACTGCCACTAACTGGCACAGCACTGGCGGCGATTTTCCTGCCCCCTTTGATCAGCCCTTTCACCTGCTTGTGAATCTGGCTGTAGGTGGATTCTTTGATGGAGATCCGGCAGACAATGCTGATTATTTCCCGGCTGAGATGGAAATTGACTACATTCGTGTATATCAGCTTGGTGATGGCAGCGGTGACAATGGCGGTGATGACGGTGGTGACGACGGAAGCGGCGATGACGGAGATGATGGCTCCGATGACGGCGGCTCTGGTGGACCTCCAAGCGGACGCGGCCCGAACCGCTGAGGCGGATAAGGTACATAGAACCAACACGCCCCGCAGTGAAAACTGCGGGGTTTTCGTTCATCTGTGTATCTGTTTGAGAAGGTTCACGCCAAGATAGGTCTTCGGAGAGTTTCTTTCATCGCTTGGAATTGCGAACAGGTGTTCAAGGAACATTGCGGCGGCACCATGCGCAACGGCATATTCACCCATTTGACTGAATTCAATTCTGCTTTGAACCGGATAATCATAGGAATTGTTACGGTTGATTTCTTCGAGGAACATCGGCTCTATTATGTCTTTCTCCTCCACTATGTTTCCACCGATATAGATATGCGAGACATCGAGTATATTCGCTGTATAGCCAATGTGTCTTGCAAGCTCCTGGATTATCCCCTTCCTGGCATTCCGGTTTGCAAGGGCATTTCTGATTTCGTCATCGGAGAAGGAAAACTGCGAGCTGTTTTTTTCTTTCCAGAGAATACTCTGGAACTCTCCGGATGCATAATGAGAGCCATGATAAACACTACCATTGATTACTATTCCGATGCCGACGGCCAGTGTTACATCATCAAGTTTATCCTTGCGCGGGTGTCTGAATTCGCCCAGGACATAGACCATGTTCTGTGACCGCTGGAAGCCCGCCAGGGCCAGTTCTCCCCAGCAGCAGCAGTTGGCGTCATTCTCTATAAAAATCGGAAGATCTATGTGTTTTCTGACCAGAGAAACAAAATCAAGTGGTTCAAAAATATCCAGAGGATTGGATCGTTGAATAATTCCATTGTAGGGGTCAATCAGTCCAGGCAGGCCGAGTGAAATTCCGATTAGAGGGCTTTTCTGCTTGCTGCACTCCTGCTGAAGCAGTTTCAGTACCAGGGTAAATGCTTCTGGTACATCGGTCTGCGCTGGAAGTACATCAGAAATCCTGAACAGGATTGTACCGTTAAGATCTATGCCTACGGCATGAAATGTATCAGGCTGAATTTCTATGCCGAGTATGTAGCCGAAGCTGGTATTCAAGCTGAGTGCTTTTGGCCGTCTGCCTACACTTGTGCTTGCAGAATCCATGCTTCGGGATTGAATCAGGCCGGTGTCTTCCAGTCGTGCAATAATGCGGGAAACGGTCGAAGGATTCAGATTCAGATTACGGGCAAGATCCGTCTGGGTAGTTGTCCTGGACATCCATATGTCACGCATAACCATGCTGGTGTTAAGAGAAAGTACATCACCTTTTTTATCCATAATCCTGACCTGCCCCTGTGTTTCTGTTTTCTGGCGGTTTTAGTATTTCAGGATGTAGGTTAATGTATTTTTCTTTTCATATCCATAGGGCAATTTCTATGATTTCATTCTGAGTTTCTGCAGTGCCTGATGGTAGAAGTCCAGGAAATCGCTGTCATCCTGGTATTCCTGTAACACAGAGACTCCGAACAGGTTGACGCTGCCATGTGCTATTGAAGTGCTGCTTCTGTAGCTGGTAGAATCCTTCCAGATGGTTGTGCCGTCGGTCGATTTCATCTCAACAGAAATTTTGACCCGGGGATATACCCGACGTACCTGCATGTCGATTTCCTGGACACCGATGTTATGTCCTCCGGTCCGGGAGTAGCTGAGTTCAATATCTATGAACAGATCGGGAATTTCAGCTGCACTGCCCACAGGGTAACGGAGTGATCGATCGTGTCTCCATTTGCCCTTTCTCCCCGGGAAAGATCGAGCACTGGCAGATTCGTAATCTACAAGTGGTATATCAAAGTCGTAAATGAGAGATTCAATTGTTACATCCTGAATGGCCTGTCCGAGAATCTCCACGGCATCCTTGTCAAACTTTTCCTGTTCGATCTGCGTCTCTGCAATGGACTGTGCAATCATTATGAGCATGCCGATTTCACCCCTGGGGTTGGACTCGGCTTCAGGGGGATTGAAGCTGATGTTGATTCTGCGGAGACTTACAGCCTCGAACTGGCTTCGATCAAGCGGCACGGTTGAACATGCACTGAATATAAGCAAAACAGCACAGGCGCTAAAAAGTAATCTCTTCATGCTTATTTATACACCAGCGAAGCTGAAATGTGTCCCTTTACGTAAAAGCCTTCTGCAGTTTTTCTGCAGAAGGCTGTGGTAATTTGCCCGAAGACAGAAATCAGGATCAGATTTTCAGCAGTTCAGCAAATGCCTTCAGTGCCGGGTGCATTCCGCTACCGCCCAGGACCTGTTTGGTGAGGACCTTTCCGAGCTGTACGCCTTCCTGGTCAAAGCTGTTCAGATTCCATGTCAGGCCCTGGAACATAACCTTGTTCTCGAAATGAGCCAGAAGAGCGCCGAGAACCCGGGGGCTGAGCTTTTCTGCCAGCAGAAGACTGCTGGGTCTTTCGCCGGGGAAGTTTTTATTTGGATTGTCGCTGCTCTGACCCAGGGCGTAGGCAGCAATTTGTGCCGCAAGGTTGGCGTTCAGTTTTGCCTGGCTGCTGGATCCGTCAAAGTCGAGATCTCTGCCGCCCTGGTTTTTTATAAACCCGATAAACTGCAGCGGAACGATATCGGTTCCCTGATGCAGCAGCTGGTAAAAGCTGTGCTGACCATTGGTGCCTGGTTCACCGAAGATCACTGGACCGGTAGCATATGCGATCGATTGACCGTCCCGATTGACCTGTTTCCCGTTGCTCTCCATGTCCAGCTGCTGCAGATGTGCAGGAAAGCGGGAGAGTGCCTGACTGTATGGCAGAACAGCTGTCGCCGGAAATTCCATAACATTCCGCTCGTAGACACCAATCATAGCATCGAGGAGGGCAGCGTTCTTGCGGATATCAGGTTCGAGGGCTGCGGTATCTGCTTCTGAAGCTCCTGCAAGGAATTCATCAAAGACCTCTGGTCCAAATGCAAGGCTCAGAAGAGCCCCGCCAACGGCACTGGTGGAGCTGTAGCGGCCGCCGATAAAATCATCAATAAAGAAGGAATCCAGATATTCATCGGATGCGGCCAGGGGACTGGTTTCGCTGGTTACGCAGATCATATGCTTGCGGGGTTTCAGTCCCTGAGCTGGTGATTTCGAAAGTGCATCGATCACAAAAGCCTCATTTGTCAGGGTTTCCTGGGTGGTTCCGCTCTTGCTCACCAGAATGAACAGCGTTGACTCCGGATCAATACGGGACAGTACTGCAATAGCGTCATCCGGGTCCACATTAGAAATGAACTCAGCTCGCATCCTGTTTCCGCCCTTGTAGGCTGCATCCTGCTTCATCAATGTCTCGAGGGCCAGGTACATCGCACGCGGGCCAAGATCTGATCCGCCAATTCCGACCTGAACGACTGTATCGAAGGCTTTGCCAGTGGATCCAATAATCTCTCCGGCATGTACCTTCTGCGAGAAATCGGCAATGCGCTGCTGCTGTTCGCTGTAGAAGCTACGCAGGTTTTTTTCGTTATGTACTACATCTGCCGCCAGCTGCCCGCGGGTCAGGTGGTGCAGTACCTTCCGGTTTTCACCGGGATTCATTGTCTCTCCAGCAAGAATGTCCCAGTATTTAGGTATCAGTTCCTGTTCTTCACTGAGTTTCTGCAGGATATCGAGAATTTCTTCGCTTACTGCCTTGGCTGCGTAGTTATATACGAGCCCGCTGCCAGCATTTACCTGATATTTCTGTACACGCTCTGCAGTCAGCACGTCCTGCAGCCGTATCTTTCCGGCCTTGAGCAAGGCCTTGAAGGCAGCCGTTGAGTCAAGATTCCTGTAGGTTCGTTCTTCCATAGTGTTACTCCTTGAAACCAGCGGGGTTTATTTTTCGTGAAATCCGGCCATAGCCCGCATCTCCCGGGCCGGACCTTTATTCGGCAGCTTCCGCTCATGAACCATTGCCTGTACACCGGTGGCGAGGCCATAGAGGTTTATGAATCCGGTAGCATCGGAATGATCATATGCACTTTCTCCGAAACTTGCCAGATCTTCAAGGTATAATGAGTAGGGAGATTTTCGGCCGGCAATCGTAACGCTTCCCTTGTAGAGAATTACCCGAACTGATCCGGTGGCATACTGACTGGCGGTCTCTATATAGGCATCCATGCTTTCGCGGAAATGTGTGTACCATTTTCCGGCATAGACCTGCTCTGCATATTTTAGGGCCAACTGGTTTTTCATTGCCAGTGTCTCGAAGTCCATAGTAATCATTTCGAGTTCTCTCAGCGCGGTATGCAGAATGGTTCCAGCTGGAGTCTCATAGACCCCACGGCTCTTCATGCCGACCAGTCGCGTCTCAACGATATCCGCACGGCCTACGCCGTTTTCCCCACCGACCTTATTCAGATATTCCAGAATAGCCAGGGGCTCCATCTTCTCGCCGTTGAGGCCGACCGGGAGACCCTTTTCAAAATCTATGATCAATTCTGTTTCCTGGTCTGGTGCATCCTTGGGGGCCTTGGAGAGAATAAACATTTCTTCACGTGGACGTTCCCAGGTGTTTTCAAGCTCGCCGCCCTCATGACTCATGTGCCAGATATTCCAGTCCCGGCTGTAAATGTTCTTTTTGGAGATGTTGCCGATCGGTATATTATGCTGCTGGGCATACTCAATTGCCTGTTCGCGGCTGGTAATGTTCCAGCTTCTCCATGGTGCGATTATTTCCAGATGCGGAGCGAGAGCCTTGTAGGTCAGTTCGAAGCGTACCTGGTCATTTCCTTTTCCGGTACAGCCGTGAGCAACCGCATCCGCGCCTTCTTCAAGTGCGATCTCGACCTGTTTTGCTGCCTGCAGCGGGCGGGCAATACTGGTTCCGAGGAGATATTTGCCTTCGTAGATTGCTCCGGCGCGGAGCATGGGCCAAAGCATGTCCCTGGCAAACTCTTCACGGATATCACATATATGGAGCTTGCTGGCGCCGCTGGCAAGGGCCTTTTTTTCCATTGCTCCCCAGTCTTCATCCTGGCCGACATTGGTGCAGACCCCGATGATTTCGGCTCCGTTGTACTGTTCCTGCAGCCATGGAATTATTATCGATGTATCGAGTCCGCCGGAATAGGCCAGGACGATTTTCTTGATTTCACGTTTTGTCTGTTTCATGCTACATGCTCCTTTTTTGTGATTGCTTGATTTCGCTCAGTACATCGCGCAGAATTGCTGTGCCCTTATGAATATCCTTATCGCTGATAGTCAGTGGCGGTGCTATTCTGATCAGATTTTCTCCGCTGCGCAGGATCAGGAGTCCCTTTTCACGGCAGCGGTCGATAATCAGTTTTATCGGCTGATCCTTGGCCTCCGGCAGGTCGATGGGCAGGCCTACCAGAAGACCTTCTCCGCGCATCGATCCGCAAAAATCAAAATCAGCGGATATTTTACGGAGTTCGCCTTCCAGCACCGCAGCTTTGTTCCTGACGCTGCCGAGAAATCCGGGCTGATTGATTATGCTCCAGACCCGTTTTCCGACTGCTGTGGTTACCGGGCCGCCTCCGAATGTCGATCCATGGTCTCCGATCTGTATTTCATCATTAATCGCTGCGGTAATTATGGTGGCTGAAAGAGGGAGCCCTCCTGCAAGCGGCTTGCTCAGACAGATTATATCCGGATTAAGTCCGCTGTTCTGGCTGGCGAGCAGGCGACCGGTTCGGCCGATCCCGGTCTGTATTTCATCTGCTATGACCAGGATATCATGCTTGTCAGCTTCTTCCCGGATGGCTGAGATGAAGGAAGGTGAGGCGATAGAGAGGCCTCCTTCACCCTGAATCGGCTCAAGTATGATTGCAGCAACCTTGTTGTCCTCATTCAGGGCCTGACGAAGAGCATCCGGATCGTTAAAAGGCAGCTGACGGACGCCTGCAATCAGGGGGTAAAAAGGTGTTTTGTATTTCTCGGTACTGGTTACAGACAGCGCCCCCATGCTGCGCCCGTGAAATGCATTGCTGAATGATATGTAGCCGAAGTTTTCTGCTCCGCGCCTGTTCCCGGCATATCTGCGGGCATACTTCAGGGCTGCTTCTATGGCTTCTGTCCCGCTGTTGCCGAAATGAATTGCCTGATACTGCCTGCCTGGAATAACGCTGTTGATGTCGCTCAGTATGTTCTGGGCAAGATCAACGGCTGGTTCAGTTGCATAGAGGTTGGAGGTATGAATCAGTTTTTTCATCTGCCTGGCCGCGATTTTTGCCAGATCCTTTCTGCCGTAACCCAGGGAATTTACTGCTATACCGGAACCGAAATCCAGGTAGCGTTTTCCCAGGGTGTCATACAGATACGAGTCCCGTCCGTAATCAAGCAGCAGAAATTCACTGCCGTAATTACGTGGGAACGGCGGTTCATACACGAAGCTTGAGGTTTCAAAACGTGCCAATGTGGGTCCCCCTTTTTCCTGTCAGCAGATCAAGAAGCTGACCGCTTACAGCATAGTCACCGATGCAGACAGTGCCAATCCCCTCCTGAATACCGGAAATGGCCGAGCGGGTTTTGGCAATCATACCATCGCGGATTTCGTCCTCCGCAATGGCTTGTTCAATCTGCCCTGCACTGAGTTCCGAGGCAATGTTGCCGTGAATTATTACCCCCGGTATATCCGAAATGTATACGAGAGCAGATGCTTTCAGACCTTCGGCTATTCCTCTTGCGAATTCATCGGCATTAATATTCATGGGCCGTCCCTGGGAGTCCTGACTTACAGAAGCAATTATCGGGAACATGCCTGATTCATGGAGAATATGCAGAATCTCGGGATTAACGGCGGCAACGGTGCCTGTGTGTTCAATAACTGCTTTGGCAGTGCACAAGCCGGCGTCACAGCCATTCAATCCGATGCTTGGAATGCCCTGTTTGTGAAACAGACGGACGAGCTCGGTGTTCATTTCTCCGGCAAGAACCTGATCGGCTATCTTCATGTCCTGTGGTCCGGTTATTCTGACCCCGTCTGTGAATCTTGCCTGAACCCCCAGGAGGGCTGACAGTGCGGTTACCCGGCTGCCCCCTCCGTGAACAAGGGCTACCTGTACGCCTGCTCTCAGCAGCTGCCCGATCTCATCGGCCAGTGATCGCATGCAATCCTGATCGGTTACCGGTCTGCCGCCGATTTTTATAACAATACAGCGGTATTTTCTGCTGATATCCGTTAGTGCGCTCATGCTATACCTCCCCGAATATCGGCAGCCCGCAGGTCTCTTCAAATCCCATTCTGATGTTCATGGCCTGAACTGCTTGTGAAGCTGCTCCCTTGTACAGGTTATCGATTGCCGAGAAAAGTAGCAGATTGCTGCCTTCTTTTTGTATTGAGATCTGGCAGCGCGATGTTCCCCGGACAGATTTGGTCATGGGGAGTGTTCCCGGCTTCAGAACCTCGACACAGGCAGAATCGGCATAGGCTTTGTATAGCAGATCATGAAGAGCATCCTGATCCAGATCTGTGTTGTCCTTCAGTCGGGTTGTGATTGTTGCCAGCATACCCTGCTTCATCGGTACGAGGTGCGGTGTGAACAGGAGTTCCGGCTCATTGCCGGGTTTATTGAATATTCCGATTTCCTGTGAGATTTCACTCCAGTGACGATGGCTTCGGCCTGGAAGGTATGCATTCATGTTCTCGCTGCGCTCGGCAAGAAGTAGATTCATCTGGGCTTTTTTTCCTGCACCGGTCAGGCCTGACATAGCATGTATGTGGATGTGGCTCTCAATGAGTCCTGCTCGCAGAAAGGGTATCAGCGGGAGAAGTGATGCTGTCGGGTAGCAGCCGGGGCAGGCGATGAGTCCGGCCGTTTTCAGCTCTTCACGATACCATTCAACAAGTCCGTATACTGCATGCTGCTGCAGTTCAGGATATGGTCTGTCCTGGCCGTATGCTGTCCGGAATCGTTCATCGCTTTTCAGCCTGAAATCTGCCGAAAGATCGAAAACAGGTATTTTCCCGATATATTCTGCACAGAGCTCAGCTGAAGTCAGGTGCGGCAAGGCTGAAAAAACAACATCAGGCTTGAAATCACGGACTTCGTCCGGCGATACAAACCTGCTCTTGCAGAGTTCGAGATTTCGGCTGGACTCTGGAATTCCTGGATCGTAGTCAGTCAGCAGGCTGCCTGCAAGGCTGCGTGAGGCAGGAATCAGATCTGATATCCGGGGATGTTGAAGCAGCAGTCGGGTAAGGGTCATTCCGATATACCCGTTTGCGCCGATTATAGCGGTTTTCATTTTTTTCTCCTGAAGTGATCCGGCTTATTCTTCAAAGCCGGGGATTCTATCCCGCAAAGTCTGCAGAAAATCATTGCGCTGGACATTTTCTGCCAGCACAAGCAGGACAGCATCGTCACCGGCAATTGTGCCGAGCAGTCCGTCCAGGTGCAGACAGTCCAGCGCTATGGCTACACTGTTGGCGTGGCCGGTCAAGGTTCGAAGTATAGCTACAGGACTGGAGAATTCGATGGATAGATACCCACGAAGAAAATCATGAATGTGATTTCTCTCGTTCTCGCGGCGTTCCTCGTCACTGGGGAGCGCATAATAGTAGCCTTCACCACCTTCAGCGACCTTGCCGACCTGCAGGTATTTCAGATCTCGTGAGAGTGTGGCCTGGGTAACCATGAATCCCTCATTATGCAGTTGTGTCAGCAGGACTTCCTGGCTTCGTATACGGCTGGCTCGTATGAGCTTTTTCACCGTACGTAACCTCTGTGTGCGGTCTTTCATGAATATATATTCGGATTTTTTGCATAAAATTGCAATATGTTTTCACTGGAGTTTTGGCTGTTTATAGCCGATACTGAAGGTATTATGGATGCTCAGCCGAGAAAACCGCATGCTGGTGATGCTGTCTTTACCGTAGAAGTCTCAGATGATGGTTTGCAGGCTTTCGGAACCTTTCGCCCTGCGGTCGGTAAGGGGCAGGATCTCAGTATGGACTATATAGAAGCAGTTCTGTTCCAGAACAGCGTATCCTACAATATCAGATGGCTTGAAATCCGCCAAGCAGTAGAAACATGCAATACCAGTAAACAAGCGATAAACCGTCTCTTGATAGCAGAAGGGGACAAACCCGAAGCAGTGCTGCCCGAACGTCTTGTGGTTGAGGCCAGATTCCGTCGGCGTCATCCGGTACCCGGTGCGGTACAGCGTGACTCCGGAGTTATAGATCTGCGTGAGCGACATCTTTTTATCGTAGTCAGTGAAGGCGATCAGGTTGCTCACAGAGTTCCTGCGCGAAGCGGTGTTGAGGGCAGATCTGTGGGCGGGGAGGCTATACCAGCCCCGGAACCGCATGTGCCGCTGCCTGTCTGCGGAATGAATCTTGAGGAGAACGATGGTAAGGTTACCGCCCTGGTTGGCGGTCAGCTCATCTTCGATGATAAGAAAATAGAGGTTCTTGAGACACTACAGCTTGCGGCAGGCATCGGGTATCACACCGGACACATCCGTTTTCCCGGGAATATAGAGCTTGCAGGGCAGGTCAAACCGGGATTCAAGATCTGGGTCGGAGGCGATCTGCATTCCAAAGATACCCTGGATGTCACAGAAGTCTATGCCGAGGGCCGGGTTATCTGCGATGCGGGAATCATGGGGCATGGGAGTGGATTGCTGCGCAGCAAGGCTGGGGTTCGTGCCAGGTTTGTCGAAAACGGAGTGGTCGAGTCCCACAAGGCAATTTATGTGCAGCAAAGTTGTCTGCATGGCAAACTGCGTACTCTTGACCGCGTTGTTTTTGGCGACAAGGCCAGAGTCGTCGGCAGTGAGATAGTTGCCGGCAACGGAGTGTTTGTTCACAGTCTCGGCAGTCCACGCGGGGGGAAAGTAACCGTATGGGCAGGTATCAATTTTATAACCGAGCGCAAGATCGAGAATATCCGGCAGCAGGTGGAGCGGATAGTCAGCAGAATTGCAAAACTCCGGATGTACCGCGAGCAGCATCCAAACGAGAAAATAGACCGCCGCATGAGGGAGCTTGAAGAAAAACGAAACGAAATGCAGCAGCAGATCGGGGATCTTCTCGTTCATCTGGATGCAAATGAACAGGCGATTGTCGCGGTTCGGGATTCTGTGTATCCGGGAACCGTGATCTACATATGCCGCTCCTATTACGTTGTCAAGGAGACACTCAAGTCCGTACAGTTTTCACTGGATGCGACGAGTGGAAAAATTACGTACAGCAAATTCGAGCGATCCGTATATCCCCGGCTTCAGGAACTGGAAACCGGGGAAGATGATCAATGATGAAGGCGTAACTGCTGGAGGCTGGGCAGGTAGGTCCTGTCTCCATAGAGATAGTCGGTTTCTTCCTGCAGCAGCTCTGCATCACTGGCTGACTGAAAAACTCTCGGGCTTGCGTCCATGCCGGGGATTTCAATATCGCCGCAGCCGTTCGGGGCACCGCTCAGTATAATTTCCTGACCATCAGTCAGTGTCATTCTTATCTCGATACCGTCCTCTACGGGTCCTTCATTATGGTGTTCTGCCTGAATACTGCGTCCGTCGAGGCTGCGCATGCCCGGTCCATCGATTGTCCACTCCATGCGCTCTGCAATCCACAGGAGATAGAGCTGAACCATAGCCTTGCGTCCGCCTTCAATGTGTATTGCACTGATTTTTTCCGCCAGCGGCAGGCTTTCTTCCCGGTTGAACGCCCAGGCTGTCAGTTTCCTGACAGGCAGACCGCGCTTCCAGGCAAGGTCAGCTATCAGAACATGTTCATCTGCGATCTGATCAAGATAAATTCTGAACATTTCTCCTACAGGATCCTGGGGACTGAGCGGGAAATCACTGTCAAATATAACCTTGTCCGCATGTCCCACGGCTGCTGACAGAATATCCTCGTTTCCGACTACCCGGTCGAGCCAAAGCACGAAAACGGGAATATCCCGGACAAGCAGTGGGGTCCATGCGCCAGGCTGAGCGCCGAGTTCATCACGGCCGCATTCAATGAGTATTTCCTGAAAGCAGATTGCTTCACCGCTTTCGCCTTCCCTGCATCTTGCCGAGACTGAAACACTGCTCTCTTCGTTCGAGCTTCGCTGGATTCTGATTACCCGGGCGGTGCGCTTTCCAAACATGCCGGAATAGAATTCCTCGGCCCGGTCCTGGCTTTCCTGCCGGGTAAATACAACGAGGTTGAACAGTGTGGCCCGTGAACCGTAAGGCGAGGCTTCCTGCTGGAGGCGTCTCAGTTCGTTCTCGATTTTTTCCGGTATCAAAACGATGCTCATATTTTCCTCCATTTCCTTTCACCCAGCAGAATTCTGGAAAGTTCCGGTCCTGAAGATCCTGCGGGGTATGGTGCCGGCGGGGTGGTGTCGTTTTCCCAGCCCCGAAGTATTCTGGTAATAAATTTCCAGCCGGCCTCAATTTCATCTCTTCTTGTGTAGAGCGTTGTTTCTCCGAGGATTGCATCAAGAATGAGCCTCTCGTATGCCTCAGGACTTTTAACACCGAAGGCGGATCCGTAGGAGAAGTCCATGTTTACCGGACGCATTGCATTTTCATGGCCGGGGATCTTGGCGTTCGCGTGTAGTGTTATTCCCTCGTTTGGCTGAATTCTGATTACAAGTATGTTCTGTGAATGCTGGCTGTCCACCGGATTGAACAATGACAGAGGCGGGTCCTTGAAGTACACGGCAATTTCGGTTGTCTTCTGCGCAAGCCGCTTGCCTGTTCTCAGATAGAAAGGTACGCCGGACCAACGCCAGGTATCGATAAACACCTGGAGTGCGGCATAGGTCTCTGTATAGGAATCATCCGGGACCATGTCCTCCTCGAGATATCCGGGAACCGCAGTTCCTTCCGAGAAACCGCCGGTGTACTGTCCTCTGACGGTATATTTCCCGGTTTCGCGGTATGTGATCGGATGCAGGGCCTGCAGCACCTTCACCTTTTCTGATCGTATAGCTTCAGCGCCGAGTGAGGAGGGGGGCTCCATGGCAATAAGACTCAGGAGTTGGAACATGTGATTCTGAACCATATCCCTGAGCGCTCCTGCCGAGTTATAGTAATTTCCCCTCGTACCGACACCCAGACTCTCGGCGACTGTAATCTGTACATGATCGATGTGGTTTCTGTTCCAGATTGGTTCGAAAATCGAATTCCCGAAACGCAGCATCATTATATTCTGCACGGTTTCCTTGCCGAGGTAGTGATCTATCCTGAAAATCTGTTCTTCGGAGAAATATTTGCCCAGAAGCTGATTCAGACTGGTGGCACTGGAAAGATCCCTGCCAAAAGGTTTTTCAACAATAATACGACTGAATCCATTGGGACTTTGATGATGGCCGCTTTCACCGAGCCTGGTAATAATATCTCGATAGACATTGGGGGGAGTGGAGAGGTAGAACATCCGGTGCTTGAAGCCTTCATTCAGGAGTTTGATTTCAGCATACCCTGCCGGATCATCGAAGTTGGACGATATGTAGAACAGATTGTCAAGAAAACGGGCCTTCAGTTCATTACTGCCTGAATGCTTCTCCAGTGCTTCCGACATACGATCCCGGAAATCCTGACTGCTCCAGGGGCGCCGGGCGAATCCAACGAGCCTGAAGCGGGTTATGTATCCCTTCTGGTAAAGCGAATACAGGGCGGGAACCAGTTTTCTTCTGGTGAGATCACCGGTTGCTCCAAAAATATACATAACGAAGGGGCGGGTATCGCGATATGTTTCCAGCCCCTGCATGAAAGGGTTCTGCTTCATGCTCTAAATATGCTATGACTTGAACAGGAAATCAAACGATATAATATGGTTATTCCCTGTTGAAGATAAAAAACCGGGCTTCACTGTATCAGTGAATGTTTTTTTTTTGAAAGAAAACGCTTGATGCTTGGTGATTTTGTTAGTATCTTTCCGCAGGAAATATCCGATTTTATAATCCAAGACACCATATAAAGGTAAGGAGAGAGACTTATGGCGAAACAGCTAAAGTTTGACGAAGAAGCGCGCAGAGCGCTGCTAAGGGGAGTTGATAAACTCGCAAGTGCAGTAAAAGTAACGCTTGGCCCGCGCGGACGAAATGTCCTTCTGGACAAAAAGTTCGGTGCCCCGACTGTAACCAAGGACGGTGTTTCGGTTGCCAAGGAAATCGAACTCGAAGATGCATTCGAGAATATGGGCGCTCAGCTGGTGAAGGAAGTTGCCAGCCGAACCAATGATGTTGCTGGTGACGGTACAACCACTGCTACAGTACTCGCGCACAGCATTGTCATTGAAGGGCTCAAGCGGGTTGCCGCTGGAGTTAACCCCATGTCGCTCAAGCGAGGAATCGACGTAGCAGTAATTGATGCTGTTGCAGAGATCAAGAAGCTCAAGAAAGACATCAAGGACAAGGAAGAGATCGCACAGGTTGCTGCAATCTCTGCAAACAATGACAAGGAAATCGGCCAGGAAATAGCCGGTGCCATGGAGAAGGTAGGCAAGGACGGGGTTATTACCGTTGAAGAGTCCAAGACTATCGAGACCACAACTGATTTTGTTGAAGGTATGCAGTTTGACCGGGGATATCTGTCTCCATATTTTGCTACCAACCGTGACAACATGACCACGACCTTCGACGATCCCTACATCCTGATCTACGACAAGAAGATTTCCAACATGAAGGAACTGCTTCCGGTTCTGGAAAAGGTTGCACAGGCTAATAAAGCCCTTTTGATCATTGCTGAAGATGTTGATGGTGAAGCCCTTGCTACCCTGGTAGTGAATACCATCCGCGGAACCCTGCAGGCTGTAGCCGTCAAGGCTCCTGGTTTCGGCGATCGCCGTAAGGCCATGCTTGAGGATATTGCAATCCTTACAGGCGGACAGGTTATCAGTGAAGAACTGGGCCTCAAGCTTGAAAATGCCGACATGAACATGCTCGGACGTTCCAAGCGGGTCAAGGTTGACAAGGAAAGTACTACCATTATCAATGGTGATGGAAAAGCTTCCGACATCAAGGATCGAATTGCTCAGATCAAGGCACAGATTGATGGAACTGATTCAGATTACGATCGTGAGAAACTTCAGGAACGTCTTGCCAAGCTGGCAGGCGGTGTAGCAGTAATCAATGTAGGTGCTGCGACCGAGACAGAACTGAAAGAGAAAAAGCACAGAGTTGAGGACGCATTGTCAGCAACACGTGCCGCGATTGAAGAAGGTATCATTCCCGGTGGTGGATTGAGCCTGATTCAGGTTGCCGCAGTGCTCGGGCAGAAAGACATTTCACACCTCGATGAGGAAGAAAAAGTTGGCTATGCAATCGTACGGCGTGCACTCGAAGAGCCTATCCGTCAGATTGCTCATAACGCAGGACTGGACGGAGCGGTTGTTGCCGAGCGTGCAAGAAACGAGAAGAAGGGAATCGGTTTCGATGCCTACACTCTCGAGTGGGTTGATCTTGTGAAGGCCGGAATCATCGATCCTGCCAAGGTAACCCGATCTGCTCTCGAAAATGCTGCTTCTATTGCTGGTCTTTTTCTCACAACCCAGTGTGCTATCACCGATCTTCCTGAAAAGGATGATGCAGGTGCAGGTGCTGCCGGAATGGGCGGCATGGGTGGAATGGGTGGCATGGGCGGAATGGGCGGCATGATGTAATCAAGCCGCGTGTGAACCCTTCATATTTCTGTTCACCGCAAGGAGCCCCCGCATGTCGGGGGCTTTTTTAATCCTGTAACACTGTGTAGAATGATATAATGAAACACGAGATGAAAAGGGAAGACTTTATTTTCACGATTGGATATTCAGGAATGTCCGCCATGGTGGACAAGGGCGGTAAAAAGCGCTTCGGCAGACTTTCTGCAGACGAACTCCTTGAGAAAGGTCTGTACCGGAGTGCGTTTGCTTCGGTAATTTATGATAATGACAAGGATAAAATCGAGCAGTTCGTTGGTACCTTCCGCTCCAGAACTACTATTGATGTACAGTCAGTAGATCAGCTGAAGCGCTTGTTCGGGGTATATCGTGTTCCTGAAGGCATTAAAAAAGTGGTATTAGTATAGTCTGGACTGTATAAACAGGACTGGCTGGCATAAATCAATCCTTGACTGCACTTTTCATAGTGTGGTACTTTGACTGAATCTAACGAGAAGGAAGATGAATCATGGGACAAAGTATATTTAGTCTCCCGCTATTGCAGGCAGCTGCACCAGCAGCAGGCGCTCAGGGCGGGCAGTTGATGATGACCGTGGTGACATTTGGTCTTGTATTCCTGATTTTCTATTTTTTGATTCTGCGTCCGCAGAACAAACGGCAGAAAGAGCAGGCCAATATGCAGGAATCCCTTAAAAAGGGTGACCGTGTTGTTACTATCGGTGGAATTCGAGGCGTTATAGCGTCCGTAAAAGAAGACAGCGTCGTACTAAAGGTCGACGAGAATGCCAAAATGGAGTTCAACCGATCGGCTATCTCCAGCGTACTGAGTTCCAAAGGGAATTCCGATAACGCTTAATACCAGTTTGGAGCTGAAGAAAAATGAATAAGAGATTCCGCTTTCTATTGATCCTGGTATTTGTGATTATTGCCGGGTTCTTTCTGTATCCAACTATTGACTGGTACTTTTTTGTGCCTGAGGATATGAAAGAGCTGGCTGCTGGATCACGGGTACAGGTCAGAAATTATGCACAGTTGGAGGCCCGTAATGAGGTCGAACGGCTGACTGCAGCTGCCCAGGCGGGGAGTACAGAGGATTTCAGCAATGAATTCCCTCATGCTGTACGTGCTGCCAGGGCAAACTATCGGGCTATGGGTATGGACCGGCCTTCAGAATGGACTGCGACAGCATTGCTGTCGGCCTTCCGTGGACAGGATGATCTGTATGAAATCCTCGAGGACTATCATCGCAGAACAATTCTTGATCTGAAAGCACGTAAAAACCGTATTATCGAACTGGGTCTTGACCTGTCCGGCGGGGTAAGCGTAACGCTTGAAGCTGACCGCGACAGCCTTGCCACCCGTCTTGGTCGGCAGCCCACAAGCGAAGAAGTCAGCGATGCAATTGATCTTGCGGTGGAAATACTTACCAACCGTATCGATCAGTTCGGTGTAACCGAGCCTCAGATCAGGCGGCAGGATGATAATCGCATTGCAATCGATATTCCGGGTGATGATGATCCGGACCGGGTAAACGCATTCCTGATGGGCCGGGGAAGTCTGAACTTCCATATTGTTGATAATGAGGCGACAGACCGGCTCATGGATCTTCAGCGTCGGAATCCCGGCTGGAATCCTGATCTGGACGGTGTTCCTGATTTTATTGCTGCCGGAACCAGAATTGTCGAGTATGTTACCCGCGATGCCTACGGTGTAGACCGCACGGAGCGCTGGATCGTAATCAAGGAAGATATCCAGGAGTTCGGTCTCGATGGATCACACATCGTCGAGGCGCAGGTCAGCCGCAGTCAGATAACCAATCAGCCGACCGTCAACTTCGTTCTTGATTCAGAAGGCGGGCGTATTTTTGCCGATCTGACCCGTGAGAATGTCAACGAATCCATGGCAGTTGTTATGGATAATCGAGCACGCTCCCACGCAGTTATCCGTGAGGAAATTCCTACAGGTAACGTGCAGATCTCTGGCGGCTTTACCGTTGAAGAAGCCAACGACCTTGCAACTGTACTTCGTACCGCTGCACTTCCGGTTGACCTGGTGGTTATGAATCAGACCAGCGTCGGTGCCAGTCTCGGGGCCGAGGCGATCCGGATGGGGCTTATGTCTATTGCGGTGGGATTCTCGCTCGTTGTTATTTTTATGATACTTTACTACCGCAGGGCTGGTCTGGTAGCGGTGCTTGCGCTGCTTCTGAATCTGTTTTTCCTTATGGCACTGCTTTCAGCGTTCAACCTTACGCTTACGCTGACAAGTATTGCAGGTATAATCTTGACCGTTGGTATGGCAGTAGATGCCAATGTAATTATCTATGAGCGTATTCGCGAAGAATACCGTCTCGGAAAGTCTGCCGCCGCTTCTATTGAGGCTGGTTATCAGAAAGCTTTCTGGACGGTTATGGACGCTAACATCACCACATTCATTGCAGCAGTTTTCCTCAGTCAGCTTGGTACCGGGCCGATTCAGGGTTTCGCGATTACTCTGGCAGTTGGTATTGTATGTTCCATGTTTACTGCTCTGTATGTGTCGCGTCTCATTTTTGATGTGGGGACGGATGTGTTCAAGCGCAAAAAGCTCAGAATTGGATGGGGTGTATAATGAAGCGTGTAATTCCATTTTCTAAATACCGCTATCTTGCGCTGGTTGTTTCTCTGCTTGTAATTATTGCAGGCATTGGCATGACAGTTATGAATGACGGCTTCAACCTGGGTATCGATTTCCAGGCGGGGCTGAGAATGCAGGTACGTCTTGATGGTCAGAATCTGACAGCAGATGACGTCAGCAATACTATTTTATCTCTGACGGATATTCCAGCTGTTATGGTCGGGGATCCTGCCGAGCAGACCTTTATGCTTCGCGCGCAGGATGACGGCAGCACTACGTTCAGTGTTGATATGAGCAGCAGTCTTCTGGAGACGCTTGAAGCGGCCTACGGATCTGTCGAACAGCTTGAGGTTGCTTATGTAGGCCCGAGATTCAGTACCGACCTTGCCGGAAACGCTTTCTGGCTGGTTGTCGGAGCACTGGGACTCATTCTTTCCTATATCTGGTTCCGATTCCGTCTGACCTATGCTGCTTCCGCCATTGTAACCCTGGCGCATGACGTAATTGTAATGCTCGGTTTTATCGGGGCATTCCAGCTTGAGGTTACAACCGCCACGATAGCGGCAGTACTGACTATTATCGGGTACTCTCTGAACGATACCATTGTTATCTTCGACCGTATTCGTGAGAACGAAGGTCTTCTCCGGGAGACCTCGTACCAGCAGGTGATTGATACATCAATATCACAGTCACTGACTCGTACTCTTATTACATCGATTACCACATTGCTGGCAGTCGGTTCGATCTTCGTGTTCGCAACCGGTGAGATTCAGCTCTTTGCTCTGAATCTGATGGTTGGTATCGTAGTCGGTACCTACTCTTCGATCTTTGTCGCAAGTCCTGTGCTGCTGGCTTTCGCCAAACGGAAAAAGGCAAAGAGCAGGAAATCAGCGAAAGCTGCTGTGTCCGGTATGAACTCAAGTGGTTCCAGCAATACTGGAGCGGCCGAATCAAAGGGCTCGGACAACGAGGTCAGTTTCAGCGAAAAGAAAGCGATTATTGATCAGATGGCCCAGAAGCGTGCCGCCAAGGCAGGCAAAAAAGGCAAGAAGAAGTAATTCCATTCTTGTAAACTATCGTATAAACCCTCTGCATAAACGCAGGGGGTTTTTTTTGGCTTGACTTGCTTCAATAAATAGCCATAGTGTAGATTAATGAAAAAATTCGGCACATTCAGCGGGGTATTCGTCCCCAGTTTTGAAGCGATTCTTGGCGCTGTGTTGTTTCTCATTCTACCTCTCCTGGTTGGGCAGGTAGGTATGGTGAACATGCTTATAATTGTTCTTCTGGCAAATACAGCGACCCTGGCAACGGCGTTCTCTATTTCTGATTCGGCGACGAATCTGTCAGATATAGGTCCGGGAGGCATGTATGCAATATCCAAACAATCGCTGGGACGCGCTTTTGGCGGATCTATCGGCATACAGATCTATGTTGCCCAGGCTGTTTCAATCGGCTTCTACTGCATTGGTTTTGCAGAGCCTATTGAACCCTTGCTGCGCCAGCTTCCTTTTGTAATTGAAATCAGTGAGACCTTTGGCCTTACGATTCTGCAGCGTAAACAGATTATTGCCAGTCTTTTTGCACTTATATCCTTTGCGGTTGCGATTGCCGGGGCCGATTTTGTTTCAAGGCTTCAGATGGTGATTCTTGTTGTCCTCGTAGTTTCAATTGCAGCGATTATGATCGCTCCGCTGCTCAATCCTCAACTGGACGGAGCAGCAATATTCACTATAGAGCCGAATCTCTATGGCGCAGGTGCCAGAATAGGATTTGCAGCGGCTTTTGCAATTTTCTTTCCCGCGGTAACCGGAATTGATGCAGGGGTTGGCATGAGCGGCAGTCTTAAAACCCCGCAGCGCAGCCTTGTTGTGGGAACCTTTGCAGCAATAGCCGTCACCACTCTGGTTTATGGCCTGGTTACGGTGATTTTCGGCTTTGTAAATCCGCAGCTGCTGCTGCCGCAAAATGGAGTTGCAGTATCCACACTCGATTTGTTTGCCCAGACTCCTGTGCTGCCTCTTATATTGATTACCGGCATACTTCTTGCAACCAGTTCCAGCGCTCTGTCCTATTTTCTTACCGCGCCCCGTACCATGCAGGCCCTGGTTCAGGATAATGTTCTTCCTCGTTTTCTTGGCTTCCTCGGTAGAGATTTTACAGCCAGGGGCAGTGAGCCCCGATTAGCCACGGTACTCACCTTTCTGATTACCATAGGTATTGTCTGGTCGGGCGATATCGCCTTTGTTTCTCTCATAGTTGGTATCTGTTTTCTTATAGTATACGGTTGGGTCAATTTTTCTGCTTTCCTGGAAAGAGCGAGCGGCAATCCAAGTTTTCGTCCCAGTTCAAAGGGACACTGGATTATTTCTCTCTATGGATTTGTTCTCTGTCTGGCTATAGTTGCTATGTTCAATCTTTTTGTAGGTATAGCGGTTGCGGCAGTCCAGATCGGTATTTTCATGCTCCTGCTGAAATACAAGACCCAGAATCGCCTGGAGGGTGTCTGGTGGGGTGCATTGTTTGCCTTTCTGCATCTGCTTCAGGGAAAAATGACAACCATTATTCAGGGAACCAAGAACTGGAGACCGATTGTCGGAGCTTTCGCATTCAATGACGTTCCGTCCCAGATCGAAGGTATCAATCGAATGTCCATGCGGCTGATTGAATCAAAGGGTATTGTCTCTCAGCATCGATTGGTGGCCAGTAAGGAAATGGATGCCGAGCTGGCAGTACAGACAGAAGACGGCGCCGGGATTCTGTATTACTGGAAAGAGGAAATCAATCCACTCCTTATGGGAATGATTCAGGCCGCTCCGCCGGCTGGCTTTGGTACCAATACTGTCCTGCTACCGGTTGATTCCCGCTTTGATGCTGCAGCGATAATCGAGCAAAGCCTGCGGTTGAGCAAACATGTTCTGCTCTACAAGCCGGATGGACGCGATGTGGATGCGCGGGCCGGGGGTAAGAACCGGATAGATGTCTGGTGGAAGGGTGCCGAGAACGGTAACCTCATGGCATTGCTTGCCCATGTAATCAATTTCAGCGAACAGAAGAATAAACTGGAAAAATCAGAACTCAGATTTCTCCGGAAGTTGTGGGGTGAAGAGAATAGAGCAGATGCACAGCATGAAATGGAAGAATTGCTACGTACAGCCAGGCTTCATGGAGAGATTCTGATAATTGATGCCGATGACAAGCCTATTCACGATACTGTTAGCCGAACAAGCGAAGATGCCTCCCTTGTTTTTCTTGGTCTCCCCGGTGAACCAGCTGGAAACCTGGCCAGAATGTTTAACCTGGATCAATTTCTGTTTCAGAAAAATTTCGAGCCCTACAAAAAAATGCCGGAAATGCTGTTTGTGAAGGCGGCGCATATCCTGGATCTTGAAGAATAGGAGATACATGTGAAAAAAACATCGAGAGCTCTCATGCTTGGTCTGGCTCTATTTTGCCTGACCGTAACAGCTCATGCTGCAGCAGAATGGGCTGACACCGCTGCCGGGTTCCAGGGCTGGAGTCAGATTGAAACCAGGTATACCAGGATTATTTTCGAAGATCAGGATGTTGAAGCCGCGCTGGAGCTTGTGTCCTTCGCAGATAGAATCTTTGACGAGGTCACGGCGTTACTTGGCTATCGACCGACCGAGTTGGTGCCGGTAATTATTACGGACAGGACAGCCTTTGCCAACGGATTCTATTCTGCCTTTCCACATAGAATCAGTCTTTATGTTACCAGCCCTTCAGAGCGCTTTCTGGGGAGCCGGGATGAGAGCTGGCTTGAAATACTCTACCTGCATGAACTGGTGCACTATGTCCATATGACAGCCCCATATGGACTTCCTGGCTTCCTTTCACATATCTTCGGGCCTGATCTCAAGGCAGGAAACTTTCCATTTATGCCAACCTGGTGGATTGAAGGAATAGCGGTGTATGCCGAAACCGCAATGACTGCCGGGGGTAGAGGTGATTCAGCTGTCTTCCGCCAGCGCTACCGTGCCTTCATTCTTGAAGAAGAAATGTGGCACCGTTATCAGATGCGCTACTGGTCCCCCTTTGAACCTGCAGACCGTCCATATATGGGTGGTTATCTGTTTGTTGACTATCTCATGCGACGTTTTGGCCAAAATGTATTTGCAGATATTAATCGAAGCTTCGTGCGATGGCCCTTTTTCGGTATCGGCTTTGCAATCTGGCGCGGTACCGGTGAATCCTTCGGCAGTCTCTATGAGGACATGATTGCAGATCTGGAACTGGAGTTTGCAGAATTTGATATGAGTCAGGAGCGTGGGCAGTCCCTCATACCTGCTGCACGCAGCAATATTCATCTCCCTCAGCCTGCCAGCGGCGGCTGGCTGGGCTATGAGCAGGGACTTTACACCGGCAGTACACTGACCCGGTATTCTTCTGATTTTGAGGTCCAGGAGCGCTATACCATAGGCAGACTGAGCGATGCTGCCTCTCTTTCGGTTCATCCAGATGGTGAGTACGCTGTCTTCTCGACAATCAATGGTGACCCTCTGCATCCCGGTGGTACGGCGCATGCAGCCCAGAGCTATTCTGATTTATATCGTATCGATTTGCACAGCGCGGTTATCACTCAGCTGACCAGTCAGCAGCATCTTCTGCAGCCCTCTGTCTCCTCGGATGGACGGATAGTGGCTCTGTCAGCTCGTGGTCCGTATTATGTGCTGGTTGAGGTGGATACGCAAAATGCTGCCGTACGGGAAATCTACCGTACCGATAATGGTAGCCTGTATGAGCCGCAGATAGACAGCAGGGGAGAATTCGTTACTGCAGTCGAAATTGTTCGAGGTCACAGTTCATTAGTACGGATCCCACTGGACGGAGGAGAACCGGATCGTCTCCTGCCTTTCAGCAAGGCAGCGATCTACAGGCCGAGAAACATGGCTGATGGTTCGATTCTCTTCAGCTCGGATCTGAACGACAGTCTTGTTCTGTACCGATATTTCGAAGGCACAGTTACTGCCTTGCTGGATGATCCAGTAGGGGTGTTCGGGGCACAGGAAGCAGGGGATGGGCTGGTATATTCCGTATTCCGGCATAAAGGCTATACCCTGCGTGGTCTGCAGCTCGAGGAGCTTGACTCCCGCATTGTTGACTGGCCTGAAGATGAAGCGCCAGCATCCGCAATGGCTATAGTGCAGGAGAGTGATGTCCGGATTAAAAACTATCGTGATATGCCCTTATTTGGAATGTGGGCTCCAAATATAGCGCTCAAAGATAGTGGTCGGCCGGATGGAATTCCGCATGTGCTACCGGGGATCTATGTTTCCATGGCAAGCCCGTTGGGGAGGAATCACGTTTCTCTTTCCCTGCTTTATAATTTCGCAGAAAATCAGCCGGATTTCGATATTCAGTATCTGCAGCAGCGTTCATGGGGACATACAGGTTACCGTGCAGGCAGCTCATATTATCCGGATGGAGCCTTCCGTGATTCATTTGTGAGCATAAATACCTCCCGCATACTCGGCTACCGGCAGTTTCCTGGCTGGAGTTCTGATCTTTCTGCCCGCGGCGGGCTTGCCGGGGTCATGCGTGTATCTACTGGACCGGATCATTATTATCTCGTCCAGCCAAATATCGGGATTGGCTACCGACGATCCAGGCATGCAGCCTCAGCGGCAATGTATGGCTCGGATGCGTATTCCGCCAGTCTTGATCTTGCGGTTCCTGTAGAGTTTTTTCGGGATACGTTTGCTTACGATTTACGGCCCAGGGCTGGTCTGTCGTTGCGCAGGAGCTTGCCCTGGTTCCTTCATGTCCTCCAGGCTGATGCAGATCTTGCTGCGAGTCTGTCTGGTGACATGCGGGCTGCGCTCCTGCCGCGCGGAGGAGCAACCTGGTATCTGGATACCGATCTTCAGGCCAAGCTCAGGACTACTCTGCTGTACAGAATGCCGCTTCTGGTATTCGATCAATGGGTGCCCTGGGGCGGTGTAACCGGCCTGGGCAGCTCTGTCTATCTTCAGACAGCCTGGTATGCAGGTCTTACAGATGACGGCCCGTCTTTTAGCTGGGAGCAGGCAATGTATGCCGGTACAGAAATGAATCTGAACTGGCAGCTGCTCTCCGGACAGCTGCGGCCGGTCTTCGGCGCGAACTTCAGAATAAGACCCGGCGAGAAATTCGATCCGGGCCTCAGTGGTGATATCAAGCTTTACTTTGATATTGCTTTTTAATGATTTTATCCGGCCCTGCGCATGTACGAAAGCAGGGCCGGGATATGGTGATTATTTCTGGGTAAGTGAGAAGACTCCGTCCCAGTTTTCCGGGGGCGGTGTTTCCATATATTTTATGCAGCGGGCCAGGTAGACCTGGGAAGGGCCGTCTTCAGGTCGGAGCTGAATAGCCTCGTTAAAGGCGTCTTTGGCTTTAGTGAAGTCTGCTGCTTCGAAGAGCTGCAGGCCTTCGGTAAACACCTTCAGCATATTCTGGAATTTGTCATCACACTGATTCTGTTCTTCCAGAACCTCATACAGACGTACTGGTTCACGGACACCCACGACGCGTACCCTGTCCAGCAATCGGAAGAGCAGGGGATTTTCGGCCGGCATATCAGACTTGGCCTTATTTACCGTGTTCTCCGATGCCAGAATCCAGCTGCCGTATTGTTTGTTGACACCCTCAAGGCGGGCAGCCAGATTTACATGGTGCCCCATAATCGTATAGTCCATCTTCCGTTCGGTGCCCATATTGCCGACTACCATGTCTCCACTATTAATGCCTATGCGGGTCAACAGGGGTGAAGGTGCGGATCCTTCTTCGGCAAAAACCCTGTTTAGTTCGGCTTCAGCGCGTTTCATTCGAACCCCGGCCAGACATGCACGGTAGGCATTGTCAGGGATGAGCAGAGGTGCTCCATAAAAGGCAATGATCGCATCGCCCTCGTATTTATCGATAGTCCCGCCAAGTTCCAGGACAAGATCGCTCATGGTGCTGAGGTAGCGGTTGAGCAGCTTGACCAGATCCTGCGGATCCAGAACTTCCGAAATAGTCGAGAATCCCTTTACATCGGTAAAGATTGCGGTCAGTTCACGTTTCTCACCACCGAGATTCAGCTTGGAGGGATCGTTGAGGATTTCCGCTATGACATCCTCGGAGAGGTAACGGGAAAAGGCTCCGCTGATATAGCGCTTTTCACTTTCTGTAAAGTAGAACTTCAGTAGCGAGATTCCGATAAGGGCCAGGGTAATGCTGAATACAGGTACTGCAGGCCGCAGAAAGGCACCCCACACAGTGAACAGCAGCCAGATAAAGAATACTGTGGCCAGAAGCACTATAAGTCCGGTAATCATGGTCCTGCGAGCCGAAGAATTACGCACCAGCAGGCCGGTAATCATGGTCAGTACAAATCCTAATATAATGCTTATCCAGTAGGGCAGTTCAATCAGGAAGTCCTGCTGCAGTATGGTGTTGGCCACTGCAGCATGGGTGCCGACGTTCATATACCTCTCGTCGAAGGGGTTCTGACCAATATCAGTGGTACTCACTCCGGTCCAGCCGATAATGGCAATGACGCCGTCCAGTTCATCAAATAACCGGCTGCGTCGTTCTGCCAGATCATAAGCTATATGCTGGATGGTATCGAATAAATCTGAATTTTCCTGCCGTATCTCGGAATACTCGGTTCGCAGATGTTCGGCGAGATCTTCTCTGGCTAGAATTCTGTCAACATCGGCGTGGAATTCAGCCAACGTATCATCATGAAGAAAATCGATGACAGCATCATACCACAGAGATCTTTGTTCGATGTATATCTTGTAAAGCTCACGGTCTTCATACTCGAACATTTCATAGCGGATATCCTGAAGATCGTAATACCATGGCAAGAGATCTCTGCCTCCCGGGTGGTATCTGAGCATGCCCGCCTGGGCGAAATCTTCAAGTCCCTTGACAAGCTCTGCCTCAAATTCATCCAGCTCGAAGATGCGCGAGTAGCTCAGCTGTCTGAAAGTGTTGTCAAATCGATCCGGTGGCCAGGTGATCAGCATGGTACCGTCATCGGTTCGCGGTATGCGAATGTCTCTGCTGCTCCCGTCCGGAAAGACTGCGTCTTCAAGCAGTACTTCGCGGTCCCGGAAGTACACATTCGGCTGACCCAGGAAATCAAGCAGCGGTCTCAGGGCAAGCTGACCGAAATAGCCCTGGTTATCGGTCTGAATAAGTCTGATTCGTCGCCGGACCCCGTCTGTATCAATGGGGACATCGGGGAAGCCGGCACCGGCAGACCTTGAGCCTATGGGAAGAATTACCGGCTGTATGTTTTCTGCAAAATTGATTTTCTCTGTTTCAACCGAGAGCCTGGGAACGTTGAAGTTCTCTCTGGCAAAGGCGATGGCTTCATCGCTGCTGAGAGAACTCTCGGAGTCTATCATGGTGTTGGTGTAGTAGGCACTGCCGTAGAGCAGGGCTGCCCGCCCGTGGTACAGGTCGTTATCGCGGGCAATCGCGCGGGCGGCATCAAGAAGCTGTTCACGGTGGTCTTCGTTTCTGGTGACGAGCTGAGCAATGAAGGTTTCGGCTTCTTCAAGCGGAATCATGCCTCTTTCCAGGGCTCTGAACAAATCACTGATATTCTGGTTGATTTCTCCGAAGGCACCGAACAGGGTGCGTGGATAATCCTCGTTCAGAACCGTAGGCGCGACTCCCATCGGGCTCGGGTCGACGTATTCTATATCGAATATAGCCATTCGTGCCCCGAACTCGCCCAGATGAATCAGTCCGTCTGCCAGAACTGATCTGCTCCAGGGCCAGGTGCCTACCCGGGCTATCGAGTCATCATCGACATTCAGAAGCAGTATTTCGGGCGCTTCCTGAACGGGCCGTCTCATACCCAGCAGGGTATCGTAAAACATGTAATCTATATTCCTGAACCTCGGTGTCAGTATGAGCAATGAGAGGGCCAAAGGAATCATCAGACAAAGAATAAGCAAAATTATGCGTTGTTTAGTCATTTTTTTTCCATTCTGCCGTTTTGAATTAGAAACCCCTTGAAAAATGGAGTACTATATATAGTAGTGTAAGAGGAAGGTGGTGGAGAATGCAAATGAAAAAGCGAATCTTCGTATGCGTAACGCTGTTTTTTGCAGGCATAAGTCTGCACAGCTTTGATATAGGTCTGTCCGTTGATGCTTCACTCGGACTGCTCCGTTCTGCTTCAGCAGCGGAGCAGGGTGAAAGCAGTCTGAATCTGTTCAACTCCGAGACAGTCACATTCTGGGGCTTGAGGAATCCGGCAGATGTACCGGTTGGCCTGTCCTGGCGTGCCTGGTACCGTTATGGTCTCGAGTTTATAGAGGGTGAGCCGACCTACAGAAATACCTTTGAACTGGACGAGCTTTATATGTTTGGTTCAGTTGATCTCGCCATGTTCAGTGCTGCGTATCGTGTTGGACGATTTTCGATACAGGACTGGAACGGCACTGTGTTCAGGCACACTCAGGATGGTGCACGGCTTACTCTGAGTTCAGGACTTCTTGATCTAAGAGTCTTCGGCGGTTATACCGGATTGATAGCAGGCCACAATTCAAGTCTGTTTATTTCACCGATTGATGAGCAGCAACGAGGGCAGCGTTATGGTGGCAGTCCAAGGGCAGTATTCGGAACCGGCGTCAGATTTCCGGAGTTACTACCTGGCTTTACAGCATCCATTGAGGGGCTTGCCCAGATGGATTTCAACCATTTACTCGTTGATGATGCAGATATACAGGTGAATTCCCAGTATGCTGGACTTCTTCTGAATCAGAGTCTCGGCCGCAATCTAAGCCTGGATCTACTTGGAAACCTGATGTTTCAGCAGCGGATTGAAGAGGATGCTGATCAGGTTAATACCCTTGGGTATCTCGGTAGACTCGATGTGTCGTACATCAATCCGGCATTCAAGGGATTTTCTCTGGGAGCCCGCGGCTGGTATGCCAGCGGAGCTGGACATGATGCAGAGCTTGGCCCCTTTGCCCTCGGCAGATATCGGTCAATGCATGTCCAGAACGTTGTGTCAGTACGTCCTGTTGCCATCGGGGGTACCTTCGGCAGCAGGCTGAGGGCTTCAATTAACCCATTCAGAGACAGTGCTGCTATAATACTGCAGGAAATGCAGACCAGCGCACATACCACGATTGCATTCAGAACAGATGAGAGTAACACGGTTATGGGACAGCTGAGTCCAGACTCTGATCAGCTTTATGTAGGCACAGAAATCGGAGCAGGGGTTTCATTCCGTCCGTTTCCTGATCTTGGAACCAGACTGAGCGGAGGTGTATTCCTCCCCGGGGCAGCATTCGAAAATAATTTCATTCGCTGGCAAATGGCTCTGGATATTTCATTATCGCTTTAATAGCTTCCTTACGTGAAGCAGGAGGATAAATATGAGAGTACAATTGAGGAGAAGTCTTCTTTCTGTATTGTTTTTTCTATTGGCAGTCACTGTACTGCAGGCACAGATCGCTGAACCGGTTGTGGCCCGCAGGGTTACCGGAACGGTTGAAGTCCGTGTGAACGGCGGAGCCTGGGAACCCTTGTTTGACGGTGATGAGATCACAGTCGGAAGTACTATTTCGACCGGCTTTTCGAGCACGGCTGTGCTGGAAATTGGTCTTGCGGTCCTTGAGGTGCAAGCCCTGTCCAGGATGACGATCGAGGATCTCATTGAAGAGCAGGGTGTGATTGAAAGCGACGTATATCTTGAAGTTGGCCGTGTGCGGGCTGATGTCCGCCGTGTAGAAGACCGCCGGCAGGATTTCAGATTGCGCAGTCCGGTTGCTACTGCGGCAGTCCGTGGTACCAGTTTCAGCTTTGACGGTCGCAATCTTGAGGTCACGACAGGTGTGGTCGAGCTTGCTAATCTTCGTGGGCGCCGTTCAGTCGTTCCCCAGGGATACCGCTCCCGGGTTGTTGACAATGCTCCCCCTCCACCGCCGCGGCAGGCTGCGCAGGAGGATAACCGCGTTTCTCATGACACCAGTGTCAGGCAGGAAAGCGGAGGGGGCGGCGATGAAGGCGGTAGTTCGGATGATGATGATACCGTCTCGACTGTATTCGACAACGTTCTGAATGAACCGGATATCGAGTATGGTACTCTTGTGGTTGAATTCCGCTAAGGAACCGCCAGGAAGAGATGAATTGAATTATTCAAGGAACCTTTAATGGGAGGGCCGCTGACGGATTTTTTCCGGCAGCGGCCTTTTTCTGATCCATCTGCGGCTGCAGATGCAGTACTTCGGTTTTCCTACATTCGTGCCGGACGATTGTTCTCTACATAGCTCGCAAATCGACCTGCTATCTGCAGTGATTCAGGACCGCTGATTAAATTCTGCGGATTATTACTGCCCTGAAGAATTCTCCGGTATCTTGCATCCCGGTATGCATAGCGGGGAGATCCTGTCAGCCTCAGCATTATACCCGGGGATACATCGAAGAGCTTGACTCCAATAAGGGCGGCGTGAGCTGAGGTTATAACAAGATCTGCATCGGCCTCTGCGTAATACGGAACCAGGTCTCTCAGCATCCGCAGTGCAGCGTCAGGAGGAGTATCGGACTCTATGAGTCCTGCTGCTCCCAGGAACACATAGGCAGCGTCTGTAAGATTGATACTGTCCTGTCCAAGCAGTGTATCTATCGTTTCGGCCGCGCTTTGTGCGGTCAGTCCTGTTGTGGTTAATATAAGAACCAGTCCAATTAGACAATACTTTTTCATAACATACTCCTGTTTAATATATAATTCATTTTCGGCCGTAAATCCATTTCTTATGCCAGTATTCTGTATCATCATACTGATAATTGCCTATTGTTCACTGAGCCGACGTATTTTGAGCTTGACCTAATGTTTAATTGGGTATAGTGTAAATAGTGCGCTCCTCATTCTGTGAGAACGAGGAGAGTGCCGTGTTTTTTGATTTCCGTTTCTTTCTCGCCGAGCAGCCGTTTTCGATGTTCCCAACAGTAAGGAAGCACCTCAAGAACGCGAAGTTCCACGTGTTGCGTGGAAAAATCAAAGACCGGACATGGATCCGGGAAGAGAGATTGGTGTATGTCCAACAAACTGTATGTCGGTAATATGAATTACCGCACAAACGAAGAGACCTTGAGAGGTCTGTTCGAAGCTCACGGAACAGTTAATTCTGTTACCATTATTTATGACCGCCAGACTGGTCAGTCAAAAGGTTTTGGTTTCGTCGAAATGGAAACTGCTGAAGCTGCTGAAGCCGCAATTGAAGCATTGAACGAGTACGAAATTGAAGGCCGTCGTCTGCGTGTAAACGTAGCACAGCCTCGGGAAGAAGGTGCTCAACAGCGCCGACCCCGTCGCTACTAGGCCTAGATTTAATAGATCGCAGTCCTGAAGCTGTCCGGAGTAATCCGGACAGCTTTTTTTTTGTTTGCCCAGCGAAGCGCAGGCAAACCCGGCCGGTTGCAATCTATGGCCGTACTTCAGATAAGCTCCCCGGTTAAATCTGGAATTCGGGCTGGTATTCGTTCTGGCGGTTTTTTCGTATGTAATCAGCCGGCAGATTGTAGATTTTGCTTCCTGGAGGTACAGAACTGGTAATCCAGACGTTCCCACCGATGGTGCTTCCCTCACCAATTATGGTATTGCCTCCGAGAATTGTAGCACCACTGTAAATAGTTACATTATCTTCAATCGTGGGGTGGCGTTTCTGGTTGGCCTTGCTTTTTTCTACACTCAATGCGCCCAGGGTTACCCCCTGATAGATTTTGACATTCTTCCCGATTACTGTAGTTTCACCGATTACAACGCCTGTTGCGTGGTCAATAAAGAAACGCTCACCAATGCTGGCTCCGGGGTGAATATCGATGCCGGTTTTCCCATGGACGATTTCACTCATTATACGCGGAATGAGTGGTACTTTCTGAATCCATAGCTGATGTGCAATTCTGTGGGTTATAATTGCCTCTACTCCGGGATAACTCAGTATTACCTCTTCTGTCGACTGGGCAGCAGGATCACCGGTAAAGGCTGCCTGGACATCCAGTTGAACCCGACGGCGAATTTCTGGTATCTGCTTCAACAGATGCAGGCTTTGATCTTCAGCTTCGCAACGGCAGCTATGTACATCTGCTCCGGTCTTTCCCCGGGCAAAACAAAGTGATTTCTGGATTTCTGTGGAGAGCGACCTCCATACCCGGCTGATCTTCTCCGACAGGGTGAATCTCAGGTCCTGTTCTGTTATGAATTCTTCCTCACGGAAACCAGGAAATATGAGAGCTTCCAGATCCTTTAAAATCGTGTCGATTGCCCGTCTGGAGGGCAGATTCGGACCATGGATATGGTTTATGCCACCTATTTCCTGATAAGAACGAGCAATTGCCTCTACCAATTCGGGAATTTCTTTTGCCATAGTCCATGGGAAATCGAATCAACCTTGATTGTCAAGTACAAACAGTAGAGCTTTTTGCAAAATTGCGTGCAATTTCCTCGGTAAGTATTTTTATTCACTGGTGGCCCTGACCCCATAAAATCATTATGTTTATGCGAGAGGGATTATGAATTCAGATTCGCACCTGCATTGGCAGGCGCTTGGTGAACGGATTTTACTGGATGGCCATGTGTTTCAGGTGACGGCTGCTCGACGGCAGGCTGAGGACGGACGTGAGGCCGAGTTCTATCTGCTGCATTCACCGAGTTGGGTAAATATTATAGCTGAAACAGAGGATGCTCAGGGCAGGACCTGTTTTATAATGGTTCGGCAATACCGCCATGGCGAAGAGGCTGTAAGCCTTGAATTTCCAGGAGGGGTTGTGGATCCGGATGAGGACTCTGTCGTGGCTGCTATGCGTGAGCTGAAGGAAGAAACCGGGTACAGTGCTGAATCATTAATCGAGATCGGAAGAACAAATCCGAATCCTGCAATCATGAAGAACCGGGCGATTACGTATCTGGCAAAAGGGGTACACTCTGTGCCGGACTCACAGAATCTTGATGCTAATGAAATTATGGATATCGAGCTTGTACCGGTAAAAGATATCCTCCTTGGACGAAGATCTGATTTTCTGAATCATGCCATAATGATGAGTGCTGCATACTGGTATGTCCTGCACACCAGCAGTCTTCAGATATAGGAAATGCTATGGGAATACGTTATCTGCTTGGCATAGGCGCATCTGCTGGCGGTCTTGAGGCCCTTCAGGCACTGCTCGGGAATTTTGAATTCTCTGATGATGAAACTGCTGTGGTAATTGCACAGCACATCAGCCCAAGCTACAAGAGTCAGCTGGTGGAGCTGCTCTCCAGGCAGACGGGACTCTCGGTTAACGAGGCTGTTGATGGAGATATACCAGAACCAGGCAATGTATACATAACGCCTCCGGATAGAGATATTGCTTTTTCTTCAGGCAGTTTTCTTCTGACCAAGCCGGTGACAGGGCATGGACCACGGCCAAGTGTAGACAGGTTTTTTCAGAGTATGGCAGAAGCTTTTGGAAGTGGTGCGGCTGCAGTCATTTTATCCGGAACCGGTAGTGATGGAGCTCAAGGATCGGCTGCAATATGCAGAGCTGGTGGCCTGGTTATTGCTCAGGATCCTGCAACTGCTAAATATGACGGTATGCCCCGTTCGGCAATCGAGAGTGGAAATGTTGATCTCGTTGCCGCTCCCGATGTTATCGGCAGTAAACTGCCGGACTGGTGCCGCATTGGTGCCGAAACCCTTCGTTCCGAATCAGCCGAAAATGAGAATACTCCTGATGAAAGCAGTGTATTGCAATCGGTTCTACAGAAACTATCTGATCATACAGGGACCGATTTCGGTCGCTATAAACCAGCTACAATCAGCCGGAGACTGGAAAAACGACTTACGTCATTAGGGATGGAAAGCATTGAAGAATATCTTCCTGTTCTGGAATCGGATAGTGAAGAGTTGCAGAGACTTTTTTCCACGATACTCATAGGGGTTACATATTTTTTTCGTGATTCTGCCTCCTTTGACCTGCTTCGGGAGCATCTGGAGCAGCTGCTCACAGGAAAGAACAGAAATGACAAGCTTCGGATCTGGATTCCTGGTTGTGCCAGTGGTGAGGAAGCATATTCAATTGCCCTGCTTATCGCAGATATTCTGAAGGAACAGGATAGGCATCTGGATTGTCAGATTTTTGCCACAGACCTTGATGAACAGGCGCTTTCCACAGCGCGGCGGGCTCGTTACTCCGAAAAAGCCCTGGAAAATGTACCGGAAAAAATGCGTGAGACTTGGTTCAACAGGCAGGGTACAGACTATGAGTTGATTCCCTTTATCAGAAATCAGGTGCTTTTTTCCAGGCATGATGTTTCAAGTAACCCTCCATTCCTCAAGCTTGACCTGATCAGCTGCAGAAATCTGCTTATCTATTTTGGATCTGAACTTCAGCAGCAGGTTCTGTCTCTCTTCCATTATGCACTGCAGCCGCACGGGATTCTTTTCCTGGGTAAAAGTGAGACCGTCGGTGCGCTCACGGATCTATTTGATGCCCGGTCATCTACTCACAAAATATATCGGCGTAAAAGTGGTGTGAATCCCTATTTTGCTAATCAAATGCGATTCCGCTCAGCTGGTTTGCCGAGGCGTCTGCAGCCTGATCGTCGGAAAGAGGATTACACGGTCAGCGACATGGTGAAGGACACCTTGTACCATAGTTTTGAGCATCCCTATGTAGTTGTTAACAGTCAAATGGAAGTGGTTGAAATATCCGGGGATGTCCGGGCTTTTCTTTCAATTAAAAGCGGTGCTATGAATGCATCGCTGATTTCTTTGATCGATGAAGCATATGAGATGGAAATCAGGTCCCTGTTAAGTGAGGCTATCCGTGAGCATTCAGCTGTGGAAAGCAAGCCACGCTGGTTCAGCACGGAATCCGATGAGCTCTTGCGTTTTGTGATCAAACCCGTTCTTTATTCCGGGACGACAGACTCCCTCTTTATTGTTATTTTCGAGTGTATTCAGATGGAAAATCTGCGGCCGAGAATTACCCGGAAAGAGGATGATATACAGAGTCATGACGAAATGAGAGTGCAGGAACTCGAGATCGAGCTTGCATCAACCCGGGAACATCTGCAGAACTACATCGAAGAGCTCGAGACAAGTACCGAGGAGCTGCAATCCCTGAACGAGGAGCTGCAATCCACTAATGAAGAGCTTCAGTCTTCGAATGAAGAACTTGAGACTTCGAACGAAGAGCTGCAGTCGACGAATGAGGAACTGCAGATTGCGTATGCCGAGCTGAAAGAAGTGAGTCAGGAGCTGGAACGGCAGCGTGTTGATCTGAAAGAAGCCGAAATGCATCAGCGTGCGGTACTGAGTAATACTCTTCAGGCTTTCCTGCTCCTGGATCGCAGTTACCGATTGATTGTAATTAACGAAAGGGGAAAGGAACTTTTTCACCAGATTACTGGATATCCTCTTGCTCCCGGAGCTCTGATTATTGAAAATCTACCCGGGTCCGAAATGGAGTTCTTCCAGAATGCTTTTTCCCGCTGCGGGCAGGGGGAAAGTGTTGCCGAGCTGCGCAAAATTTATTACCCGGATCAATCAATACATTGGCTGTCGTGGAATTTCACACCGGTTTCAGAGGATGAATCCGGTATACCGCTGATCTCCATTGCTGTGCTCGATGTATCCGAAAGCAAGGAGATGGAGCTGTCACTTAAGGAGCAGAAACTCCTGAATCAGCTGATGCTTGATTCCGCTCAGGTAGGTATTTCTCTGACAGACAGCAATGGGCGCTTTGTCGAGGTAAACCCTGCATACTGTACAATTTACGGATACAACAGGGACGAGTTGATCGGAGAGAAATTTACGATGCTACTACCACCTGGAATGCATGATTACGCAAGCAAACTGCATACTCGATTCCTGAATGGTGAGACAGAGGAGTCGGCCGGAGAGTGGGAAGTCGTCAGAAAGGACGGCAGCCGGCTCTTTGTCATGGTTGGTGCAGGCAGACTGGAACGCAGTAAGGGAGAATTTCTTAAACTAACCAGTGTTGTAGATATTACTGCGCAGAAGATGGCAGAAGAAGAGCGGAACCGGCTGTTTACCGTCAGTCTGGACCTGATCGGTATTCTTAGGTATGACGGCTTTCTTCAGCATGTTAATCCATCCTGGCAGGCGACTCTTGGTTTTACAGAAGAAGAGCTCAAGAGTAAGCCTGTGGTGGATTTCCTGCATCCGGAGGACAGGAAAACAGCACTGGATTTTATCCGTACTTTGATTGAGGAATCCGGTTTGTCACTGGAAGACAGTACCGGAACAACTATAGCGGAATCTGAAGCCCGCGGTGGACTGGTTGTCCGCTGTATGACAGCTGACGGCGCTTTTCGCTGGCTTTCCTGGAAAATAGCAGCTGTACCCGCCCAGCGCCTGCTCTACGCGGTCGCCCGCGATGTCACTGATTCACGGCGGTATGAAAATCTGTTGAGGGACACCCAGCGCGTCGCCAGGGTCGGAGGCTGGGAGCTTGATCTCTCTTCCGGTAGAACGAGCTGGACCGATGAGGTGTACCGGATTTATGATGTGCCCCTGGGCCAGGCGACGGACTATATGTTCGGTTTGCAGGCTTATGAAGAGGAAGATCGACAGCTTGTGAAGGATGCTGTTGAAAAGGCTTCTCTGTATGGTGAGTCCACCGATCTTGAGCTTCGTTTTACCAGCTCCACCGGACGGAAGCTCTGGGTAAGGGTAACTTTCAAGGGTGTTGAATCGGATAACAGGACTGAAAAGGTTTTGGGGACAATTCAGGATATAACCGGTCAGAAACTGGCAGAGCTCGAGAACCGAAGGCTTTCTCTGGTAGCCAGTCGTACTGACAGCGGGGTAATAATAGCTGATCGTGATTTCCGGATCCAATGGGTGAATCAGGGTTTTACCAGACTGACTGGTCTCGCTCTGGAAACAATAGTGTCCAAACCTATTGGTCAGGCTTTTCTTGGGCTGGATGCTGATCGAACGGCTGTGAAGCAAATCAGTCAGAAGATGGGCAGCGGCTCATCCATGCACCACGAGCTGCAGATTGTGGGCATGGGAGGCTCGGAAATCTGGCTCCGGCTCGATATCACTCCGGTTGACGACGAGGAGAAAAAACCGGAGAACTGGATTGTACTGCTGCATGATATTACCGGGGAGAAAGATTTCCAGAAACAGTTGATAATAGCCAGGGACAGAGCAGAGGAGATGAACAAGCTGAAGAATGCATTTCTGGCAAATATCTCGCATGAAATCCGAACACCGATTAATGGTATTCTCGGTATGGGCAATATAATCCAGAGAGAAACACAACAGGATAATGTTCGTGAGTATGCAGAAATGCTGGAAAAAAGTGCGCAGCGTCTGCTTCATACGATAAATCAGGTGCTCGATCTCTCCAGGATTGAAGCCAGGCAGACCGATCTCAAGTTTGAACGGGTCGAGCTGAATGAACTTTCACAACGATTGACTGACAGTGTAATGGAACAGGCTTCCGGGAAACAGCTCAGGCTGCATCTGCATCTGGCTTCGGCAGCCCTGTTTGTGCATGCCGATGCGTACCTGATTGAAAATATTCTGTTGAACTTACTGGATAATGCTATTAAGTTTACAGCAGAGGGTTCGGTAGTGGTGAAAACCGAGACACGAAGCCGAAAGGGAAGAACCTTCGCTGCAGTCGAGATCCGTGATACTGGTGTGGGCATAAGTCCTGATTATCTGAAGCAGATATTTCTGCCTTTCAGTCAGGAAAGCAGCGGCCATGCACGTAAATTCGAGGGAACTGGAATCGGCCTGGCAATCTCGCAGGAGTACGCACGAATGATGGATGGTATTATAACGGTAAGTTCAAGAAAAGGTGAGGGTAGCAGTTTCAGACTGCTTCTGCCCCTGCAGCCTTCAACGGAGAAGTCATGAAGCGTATTTTGATAGTAGAAGATGATCCGGTAGGTAAGGTTGTACTGCAGAAAATGCTTGAAAGAGATTTTTCCTGCGACATTGCTTCCACGGGTGAGGAGGCTCTGCAGCTTGCCGGGCAGCAGATGTATGCCGCTCTGGTGCTGGATATAAATCTCGGTGATGATCAAATGGACGGCTGCTGTCTGCTCAGGGCGATCAGGCAGCTGGATGGATACTCCTCTGTGCGGGCTGTTGCCACAACGGCTTATGCAATGAGCGGCGACCGTGAGCGATTCCTTGAATCTGGCTTCGATGCCTACATCTCCAAGCCGATCAGAATGCAGGAACTGCTGGATACTGTAAATACCATACTGGACTGATATTCCAACCTCCAGCTTGTAGGACTGTGCGGTTTCTTTCCCGATGCCTATGCAATGACTTGCCGAATAATGTATAGTCGCCCATTCATAGGAGACTTTTGTGCCGCATACACGTGTAATTAATTCACATATCAGAAATATAGCTATTATCGCCCATGTTGATCATGGCAAAACGACCCTGGTCGATGCACTGTTCAAACAGAGCGGAACCTTCAGGGCAAATCAGGACGTTGAGGATCGGGTAATGGACAGCATGGACCTCGAGCGGGAACGGGGAATTACCATTTCCGCCAAGAACTGTGCCGTTAAATATCACGATGTTAAAATCAATATAATGGATACCCCGGGCCATGCTGACTTCGGAGGCGAGGTCGAGCGTGCGCTTTCAATGGTAGATGGAGCCATTCTGCTGGTTGATGCATCCGAGGGACCGCTTCCCCAGACCCGTTTTGTGCTCAAAAAAGCACTGGAGCGCGGTCTCAAGCTGATCGTTGTAATCAACAAGATTGACCGGAAGGATGCCCGGCCCAAGGCTGTTCTTGATGAGGTCTACAGTCTGCTCATTGATCTGGATGCAGATGATGAACAGCTTGATTTTCCTGTTATCTATGCAAATGGAAGGGCGGGTATTGCCCAGCTCACTCCCGAAGAGGAGGGAGTCAATCTCGAGCCGCTTTTCAAGGCTGTCATCGAGGAGATTCCAGGGCCCCAGGGTGATCCTTCTGCAGAACTTAAAATGCTGATTTCTGATCTTTCATACAGTGATTTTCTCGGAAGGCTTTGTGTTGGAAGAATTCACAGCGGCTGTCTGACTGGCGGTGACAGTCTGGTCTGTGTTGGAGAAGGCGATGTAGTTACTCCTCTGAAGGTCAACAAACTGCAGGTGTATCAGGGGCTCAAGCTGGTAGATGCCGAAATGGTTGAATCCGGTGACATTGCTGTGCTTGCCGGAATACAGAATGTACATATCGGTGATACGATTTGTACGAAGGATCAGCCCAAGGCCCTGAAGCGCCTGACGGTTGATGAGCCCACGGTTGCCATGAGATTTTACCGCAACAATGGCCCGCTTTCCGGTACGGAAGGCACGCTGGTTCAGCCGGGGAAAATAAAAGAACGTCTCGACAAGGAAGCCCTCGTTAATCTTGCAATCCGTATTCAGGATACCGATGACAGGGACAGCTACCTGGTTAATGGAAGGGGTGAGTTTCAGCTTGCTATCCTGATCGAGACTATGCGGCGTGAGGGTTATGAGTTCTGTGTCGGCCGTCCCGAAGTTATTTATCGCAGGGATGAAAACGGAAAACTGACCGAGCCGATCGAGCAGCTTTTTGTTGACTGTGAGGACAGCTTCGCCGGTGTTGTTACCGAAAAACTGTCTGCCAGGAAATGTCGGATGATGAGCATGGTGAATCACGGGACCGGGCGGGTGAGAATGGAATTTTCCGCTCCTTCACGGGCACTCATAGGATTCCGTGATGAATTTCTTACCGATACCAAGGGAACCGGACTCATGAACAGCTATCTTGTCGGATATGAGGAGTACCGTGGTGACTATATCGAGCGTCGGAACGGAAGCCTTGTGTCGGATCGCTCAGGCAATGCTGTGCCATATGCACTGTATAACCTGGAACCCCGGGGACGCATGTTCATAGGAGCAGGAGAGAAGGTGTATGCCGGTATGATCATTGGTGAGCATAACCGTGATCAGGATCTTGATGTGAATCCCTGTAAGGAAAAAAAGCTTTCAAATGTGCGTGCATCGGGAAGAGACGAGAATATCGTACTGACCCCGATCGTGCCGCTATCGCTTGAGCAATCCCTGAATTTTTTGCGTGATGATGAGCTTCTCGAGGTCACCCCGAAAAGTCTCAGGCTTCGTAAGGCGGTTCTTGATCCGACCCAGCGAAGAATAAGCGCGAAGAAAAAGAGTCAGGTCTGATTTCAGTCCTCTGAGGCAAGTTTACGCAGCTCCGATTCCACCATTTCGGGGCTGCCTGTGTTGAGTTCGAGGAGTCTGCGCAGCAGGGTGATGCTGTCTATATCGATGAGGGTGAATTCCAGACCAAAATCATTGCCGCTTTTGTGTACCGGGACCGCCATTGCTTCTACATCCGGTCCATTGCCGGGCAGGTGCAGACGCAGTTCCAGGTCGCGGAAGTTCATAACCCGGGCAGCTGCCTGGCTGTCCGGAACATGGATCGAAGCACCCTTGAGGCTGATATCTGTCAGGTCAAAATTGACAGTATCGTTCCCGTGGCTGATTGTACCTTGTGCTTCGAACGACAGCCGCGTAAAGCGCCGTCTGTTTACAGTGTTCATACTATAATAGTATGCCCTGGCAGTCATAACTGCAAGCGTGTTCTGTAATCTGTGCTTCGAATTATGATTTACGTGGTCCCCGACAGCGCGTGCAGCCCAGCACATGGACATGTGGCTTGGGTTTGCCCGGCCTCGGCGGAAACATTCTGGCAATAGCGTAATCCTCAAGCTCGAGCTTTTTTCTGCATACCGGGCAATTCCGTTCTCTCGGCTCGGGGATTGGCTCCAGTTTCGGATAACAGTACGGGCATCCGAAAATGTGCATCATCCGGTCAGTTTTGCCGGGGAACACAGCGGAATATACCCGCCCGCCTCCAGAAAGAGATGCCTTGCAGATAGGGCAGCTGCGTCCGCTGCGGTTGGAGTCCGGACCGCCCTTGAGCGGACCTGCATTTCTGTCTGACTTTCGTTGATTCCGGTGGCGGCTGTGAAACTGGCTTCGCCCCTGACCCTTGCCGTGCCGGGAGAAATATTCTCTGCTGAATGCAGAAATCAGAACTGCGGTAATGATCAGGCCGATCAAGCCAGCAAACCATATCATGGCAGTATAGTAGTCAGAGGCAGTAATTGCGTCTACTATAGAAATGCTTTTACACAGCTGAAAGGGGATGTATTGATGGCTGAGCTGTATATTGTTGCTACACCTATCGGAAATCTACAGGATATAACTCTGCGTGCCCTGGAAACCCTGAAAACCGTAGAACTGATTATCTGTGAAGACACAAGACATAGCGGAAGGCTGCTTCAGCATTTCGGGATAGAGAAGAAACTCGCAAGCTGGCACGCCCATTCCAGACCCGATGCGGTTGAGCGTCTGCTTCAGCGCGTCGAGGAGGCAGGTACGGCGGCGTATATCAGTGATGCAGGAACTCCTGGCATCAGTGATCCGGGAATGCTGCTTGTGCGAGCAGCCAGGGAGCTGGGAATCAGTGTTATACCCATTCCTGGTGTTTCGGCCCCTGCCACCCTGGTGAGTGTTGGAGGGGTGCCTGGAAAGGGATATCTCTTTGAAGGATTTCTCTCGCCAAAAGCCGGTAAACGCAGAAAAGCGATACAGGAACTGATTTCTATAGGCCGTCCGTTTCTTTTATTCGAATCTCCTTACAGAATACTCAAGCTTTTGGAAGATCTGGCCGAATTCATACCAGAGGGGGAGATTGCAATCGGCAGGGAGCTTACCAAACGCTTTGAAGAAATCTGGTGCGGCAGCTGTTTTGACGCATTTCAGGCCTTTTCAGGGCGAAGTTCGCAGAAAGGTGAGTTTTCTATCCTTGTATCTCCCGGAAAAATTGTTTAACATATACCATGTAGGTGCCGATAATAGTTATGAAAGGAAGGACTTCAGATGAGTATTGACCGTCTGGGACCGATAGACCCGGTAGCCAAATTTAACAAAGCCCAGAAGACGCAGCGTGCAGAGCAGAAGCCGCACAGCGATTCTGTCAATTTCTCTGATGAGTCGCGTGTCCAGGCTGAACTGTACAGGATTTCTGAAGAGGTTCGTGCACAACCTGATGTACGGGCTGATCGGATAGCCGAAGTACAGCGAAAAATGCAGGACCCTTCTTATATTGATGATACCGTACTGCTTTCGGTTGCTGACCGTTTGATGGACGTGTTCGGCATATAATACAAGCAGTGTATACAATATAAAGCAGAGGTGGTTCGCCACACTCTGCTTTTTTTTTCTTCACCGCAGCGATTATTCCGGTTCCGGGCAATGGAGGCTTCATGGAATCCGTACGAATGTATATACCAAGCGAACTGCTGTACGGGCAGAATGCATTGGATCAATTGGGGAGTACCGCTGCCAGACACGGCAAGCGGATACTGCTTTTATCCGAACCGATACTCCAGGATTCCGGTGCACTGGCCCGGGTTCAGTCGGAATTGGAGTCCAGGGCTTTGAGCTGTCTTGTGTATCCGGAAATCAATTCCGAGCAGGAGCATGCTGCTATAGAGGAAGCTATCCAGATCGGCACGGCCGGCAAGGTGCAGCTGGTAGTATCTCTGGGAGGCATGAGGGTTGCTGCTGCCGGCAGAATAGCTGCTGCTGCAATCGCTGCGAGATCAAAGGCCAGTGAACTTCCGTTTGAGCAGACAGATCCTTTGCCATGTTTGCCCTGTATAGAAATACCCACCGCAATCCGTAACCCCTTTCAGCTGCAGAATTCCTGTATAGCAGGACTGGCAGAATCCCGGCTGCCTCAGCGATACCGCCTGACACCGGGTTTCCTGAAAGCATTAATAGTTGATCCTCACTTGACATTGGGGCTGTCCGGTAAAACCAGTGCCGCCATTGTTGTTGATTCGATTCTCAGCGGAATTGAGGCATATATCTCCTTATCTGCTGGATTCATCGGACGCCCGCTTGCAATTGAAGGAATCCGCCTGTGCAGTGAGGCTGTGCTTGGAGTATTTAACACACCCGACGGCCTGCGCCCGCGAATGAAAGCCTGTGAGGGATCACTGCTGATCTCTCTTGCGCTTTCTTCGGGCAGTCAGGGACTCGGCGGGGCTCTGGTGTATGCAATGAGTAGTATGTTCTCTGTTCCGAAAAGCTGGGTTGCAGCAATTCTTGCACCGCATGTTGCTGAATACTGGATACCGGTGGTCCCCAGGGAAATGGCGCTGCTGGCTGGTGCAATGGGGACGGATGTCAGTAATCTTCCCCAGAGTGAAGCCGCAAGGCTTGTTCCCCAGACCCTCAGGCGCATGATCGGTCAGACCGAACTACCCGGAAGACTGCGTGACCTCGGCATCGAACTTTCACAGGCCCAGGAGGCAGCCGAGGTAGCGATGCAGATGCCGATGCTCCGAGAATGCCCCCGCTTTCCGCAGGCGGCAGATTTAATGAACCTGGTGAAACGGGCTTATTGATGATTTCCGTCCGCAAGCTGCAGGCAATGCCCCTGAATACGGCATTGCGGCGTTGTCTGCGGCAGCTTGAATCACTCGAGCGTCAGTTTCCACTTGATTCCCTGGAACTCACATATCTGAAGGAATTACTCGCCTGGCTGGCTTCAGTGTGCCCTGAACTGGGGGCAGCTATCGATTTATTTCTGGGGCAGGAGCTGGATCAGGAATACGCCTTCTTTGATCTGCGGTCCCGTCTACAGGGTTTTCTTGGAATGGAGCCGGCTGAATGGGACCTTTATCCGCCTGCTCATAACGAATCGTCCGGGCTTGTCATGGAGGGGGGGAACGGTCCTCTGGCAGGTGTCAGCCTGTATCTTGACGGTATTCGCTCCCCTTTTAACCTGGGTTCAATAATCCGCAGCGCTGCAGCTTTTGGATGCCGGGAGCTGCTTCTGTCTCCTCTGACTGTTTCTGAACATCACCCGCGTGCCCGGCGTTCTGCGATGGGCTGCAGGATAGCCCTGCGGCGTATGGATCATGACGAGCTTCTGGATCAGGACCGGGCTATAGCTCTGCTTGAAACCGGGGGAACGAGGATTCACGACTTCGCTCCGCTTGATAGACATCTGATTCTGGTATTAGGTTCCGAGGAACTTGGTATACACCCGGGGCTGTTGCGCGCAGTGCCGGTCCGGCTTGGTATTCCGCTGTATGGTTCAAAGGCTTCCCTGAATGTCGGCGTAGCGGCTGGAGCGGCCCTTTCCTGCCTTGAGCCGCTTATGCGGGGCTGGACGTCAGGGAATGGGTGATCTCGGCTGTATGCCTCAGTGTGGCTGCTACAGGGCAGTATTTTTCCAGTGACAGTGATATAGCCTTTTCTATTTTGGAAGTATTCAGCTCATCCCCACGAAAAATATATTCAATGTGAATTCTGGTGTAGACATGCGGGTGTTCACTGGCGCTTTCGGCTTCAATCTGTATATCGAACTGCTCAAAAGGTACGCCCATCTTCTGTAGTATGCTGACAACATCCATGCCGGTGCAGCCTGCTAGCCCGGAAAGCATCAGGCTTTTCGGGCTCGGGCCAAGATTCTGCCCCCCGAAATCAGGAATGGAGTCAACCATAAAGCTGTGACCCTGGTTACGGATTTCGAATGCCATTCCGTCCTTGTATGCTGCATGTATGGATTGTTTCATGACTGTCCCTCTTTACTGAATTTGCTGCTCATACGCTGGATCTGTGCCTTGAGCTCTTCCTCGGAGTTGATTTCGTAATCATTGAGGATGCCCTGATCCAGGAAGGCATAGGGCAGAACGCCGTTTTCATATTCACAGCAGGCATTAGCCAGGTAGACGGCTGCTGCAGTTTCATAATAGCGCGGCGGCGCCAGGTCCGGGCTGTGCTGCCAGCGGATAGCCTGGACCAGGGGTGTGGGAAAGTTCCATTTCTCTGCAATCATAGCGCCGAGTTCGGCATGATTAAATCCGGATGCAAGCTCTTCCAGCAAGGATACCGGTAGATTGTGCTCATTACAGAAGCTGGTAATCCGCTGCAGCAGATCTTCGTGATTGGCCGAAAAAAGGATTTTGCCGATGTCGTGCAGAATTCCTGCTACGTAGGCATCGTCGAGCAGTTCCCTGCGATGTGTGCTTTTAACCAGCTCATGCGCATAATATGCAGTCCGGTAGCTGTGCTGCCAGAGTTCCTGGATTACCCTGGTGTCCTTGTCGAGAATTTCAATTGTGCCGTAGGAGTATACGAGGTTGCTGATTCCTTTAAGGCCGATCAGTTTGACTGCCTCAAGTATGTTGTCAATTCTCTTGGGCAGCATGTACTGCGCCGAGTTGACAATTTTAAGGAGATCGGCTGTAAGGGCTGGGTCGGTTCCTACCTTGCGGGCTATTTTCTGCAGGTCGATGTTCGGGTCCTGAAGCAGTTTCTGCAGCTGGGCAATGTTTTCCGGGAATTGAGGAAGGCGATCGATTGCATCAACCAGTTCACGGGCGATAGTATCAAGGTTACTTTGTTTTCCGGCTTCAATCGGGATTGTGAGTCTTACTACGGTTTCATTATTCTCCACACCAAGTTCGAAGGAGTCTTCGGAAAGACCGATTTTTCGAAGCATCAGAATGAGAATAATAATGCCTAGACCTGCTCCCTCTGATTCATCTATTGCCAGCTCCATGGCTTCCTGGAGACTGTTGTAGGCTCGTGAACGTGCAATTCTGTCGTAGACCCGGATCTGCTCGCGGTCGGTCATAGTGGTATTATTCGCAATGGAGATAATCAGACTTGTGCCTTTCATGGCAAAACTGATTCTGATGTAGTAGCCGTGCTGCTCCATGAGGGGAAGGTATTTCTTGATATCTCCAAGTGTATCCTTCTTGAAGTCCTTCATGCCCAGTGCGTAGTCGCTGCTGTTGTCTATGTCCAGGCCTCTGCTGACGAAATAAACGCGCTTGGTATTCGCCTTCTTGGCATTGACCGCCAGTTCACGAAGACAGTAGCCGAGTGAATCCTTGAGGCTGATACGGCCTATTTCCTGTAGAAAAAGGCCGAGTACTTCCTCGGTCTGCAGTTCGGTTTCGTGCGGAAGTGTTGCTGTGGTGATCGAGTAGGGTGTTCCGCTGCGGACAGCCCTTCGGATTTCTGTACGGTCTTTCTGGCTCAGCATGAATCAGGATCCTCCGAAATCTTTAACCAGCAGCGCCATATCGTGCAGGCGCTTCTCGATAATATTATTTAGTGTACCGGCAGGAAAGCTTCCCTTCCTTGATCCCGAGCTGATCGGGGAACCGGCCTCCATCCCTGTTAAAATCTCGAGTCCCTGATCGATTCTGTCAATAGCATATATGTGAAAAAATCCATTATCTACCGCTTCCTGCACTTCTCTGGACAAAATGAGCATATCGATGTTGCGTCGGGGAATAATTACCCCCTGTTTTCCGGTTAATCCGAGCTTGCGGCAAATATGGAAAAAGCCTTCAACCTTCTCGGAAATACCCCCGACAGGCTGGATTTCCCCGGTCTGGTTAACCGAACCGCTGACTGCGATATCCTGCCTGAGGGGAACCCCGGACACGGCTGACAGTAGTACGTAGATTTCGGTGGATGAGGCGGAATCTCCGTCAATCTCCGAGTATGACTGTTCGAACGCAATGCTGGCGCGGATATTCAGCGGGAAATTGCTGGCATACTTGCTCTGCAGATATCCTTCAATAATGTAGATTCCCTTGTCGTGAATTTCTCCCGAGAGTCCTGATTCACGTTCGATGTTGATTATCCCTTCAGCACCTGGCGCAACACGAGCGGTTATCAGCATCGGCCGCCCGAAGGCATAATAGCCTCTGTCAAGGATAGCCAGACCGTTGATTCTGCCTACTGCGGTTCCCTGCAGGTCTATCAGCAGTTCACCGCTTTGAATCTGCTCATCAATTTTTTCTTCTGGCAGATTGGCAAAAAACCTGCGCTCTTCGAATGCCCGGTGGATAACCTCGGCATTAATTATGGCAGCCTTCATTTCATCTGCCCAGTAGTTTGCCTCGCGTATGAGATCGGCGATCAGAGAAAACTGGGTGCTCATGTGATTACGGTGTTCAGCCAGCCTGACTCCGTATTCGATTATTGCCGCCAATCCGTCCGGGCTTACCGAACGGAGATTTTCACTGCGGCATACCATGTGCGTGAAACCGATATACTCACGTATTGCCTGGTCGTTTCGGGGCATTACCGAGTCAAACTCGGCAGGAACCTTGAACAGCTTCTGGAAATCTTCATCGAGATTGTACAGCAGCTCGTAGAGCCCGTCGGTTCCCATCATGATAACCTTGAGGTGCAGCGGTATGGGATCAGGTTTGAGGGCCGGCCCAGGCATGCCGTATGGTCCGGGATGGTTGCGGATTTCAGTGATTCTGTCTTCCAGAGCGCGCTTCAGACCATTCCAGACATCCTCATTATGCAGAACATCCTCCGCCCGCAGGATCAGAAATCCTCCTGAAGCCTGCAGCAGTGAACCGGCACGCAACAGCTGGTGCATCGGCTTGGGATCGGCTGATTCCTGCTGGGACTCAAGCACACCGAATAGCTTTGCTGAATCAGGGTTGGTCTCGAATACACTGGGTGCACCTTCAGTTTCACTGTGATCCACCAGGATGTTCATACTGTAGCGGGACATATACCAGTCGAGTGTGTTATCCTCGGATTCTGGGAGACTGAGGCTGTCCTCGAGGTCGCTTTCCAGGGCTGTCAGGTGTGCCTGGATATCCTCCTGGTCGTACATCTTCCGTAATGCTGCCAGTTCGCTCTGGATCAGGGGGCGCAGTGCTGTCCTTCTGAGACCGTCAATGTCCTCTTCCATGGTGAGCCGGTTATCCTGGATTTCCTGGAAGAGCTGGCTCATTTCATCCGAGAAGCGGAAATACTTTTCACGCAGCTGCTGGAAGTTTTCCTTGCTGACGCTACCGGCTTTGACCCTGTTCTGCAGTTCCTCGAAATCAACTACATCGTTGTCGATTATGGGGTAGATATCCGGGTGGGAATCCTCGTTGTCCAGAAGTCTGACAAGCTGGAATCCTTCTGCTTCTAGCCGGGCTTCAAAGGCTTTCAAGAGTTCGCTGTCCTTGCCTTCGGTAGATATGATTATGGAATCACGCTCATCACGAAAGGGTTTCTTTTTAAATAATTCCTGGCTTTTACTGCGCAGGCGAAAGAGTATCTCCTTCAGCCGACGCTGAAAGTCACGGGCCTTACCCCTGGGAAAACGCAGCAGACGAGGTGCCTCTTCATTTTCAAAGCGGGCGACATACACCAGGTCGAGCACATAATCGGTTTTCGGATTATGTTCCTTGAGAATCTTGGTGATGGCCGTCTGTTTTCCTGTTCCAGGCAACCCGGTGGCAAAGACGTTGTAGCCTTTGGCATCGATTCCGATTGCCATCTGTATAGCCCGGATTGCCCGCGGCTGCCCGATTATGTGGAATTCTTCTGTAGTTTCCTGAATTCCCTTGACGTACTCTGGTGAGATGCTGAAGTGAACCTTCTCCGGGGGGAGTGCAAAACGTTCAGCTCCGCTAAGGTTTGGATCATTCAGGTCATTACTATGCGATTGTTGTCCCATGCGTACATAATACGGAAAATCAGCCGCTATGGGTAGCCACAAGTTGAGTCCTGGAGATTAAGGCTAAGGTAGCACGATCAGCGGAATTGCTGGTATACTCAGGGTATGACAGTTCAGGAATTTGACAGTATTTGCAGGACATGGTTCGCTCCGGAGCAGTTTACGAGGATGGATCGCTCACTGAATGGACTTCAGGTGGGGCGGCGTGATAAAAAAATCCGGAAAATTGCTACAGCAGTAGATGCCTGTCAGGAGAGTTTTCGACGGGCTGCCGAGCAGCAGGCTGATCTGATCTTTGTGCATCATGGCTTGTTCTGGGGTACTCCTCTTGCGGTTACAGACCAGCACTATGCAAGAATCCGGATGCTGCTGGACTCCGATATTGCCCTGTATGCCATGCATATTCCCCTGGATCAGCATAGTGAACTCGGAAATAATGCCGTAATGGCTGCGGAGCTCGGGTTGCAGGAAGTACAGGCATTCGGCAGTATCAAAGGTACCGTAATCGGTGTTCGCGGTGTGTTCTCCGGTGACAGAAGCATCGACCAGATAGTCGACCGGCTGTTCAGGGGAAGGGAGAATACACTCGGTATACTGCCCTTCGGAAAATCCAGGATCCGTTCTGTCGGCCTGATTTCAGGTGGAGCTCCCTTTGAAGTTCAGCAGGCCATAGATGCCGGTCTTGATTTGTATATTACCGGTGATGCAAACCATATAGTCTACCATCTGGCCCAGGAAGCAGGAATCAACGTGATTTTCGGGGGGCATTATGCAACCGAGATCTGGGGAGTGCAGGCGCTGGGTCAGCGCATGCAGCATGACTACGGGCTTGAGCACGTGTATATTGATGTTCCCACGGGACTGTAATGGAGGTGAATTATGAATTTCTACAATCAGCTGCCTGAATCGGCATTGGTCAGACCGGGTGCCCGTGCACGCTTTCTTCCTGGCGGGGAGACTGCGGTTCTGCTTCTGCATGGTTATACCGGAAACCCCGGTGACATGTATTATCTTGGAGAGCGGCTGAATGCTGATGGCTTTACGGTATCTATTCCGAGGTACCCCGGGCATGGTACCAGTGGGCAGGACTTTATGCAGTCTGACTGGCATGACTGGCTGCGCCGTGCAATGGATGCATACATGGATCTCCGGACTGATTATGAAACGGTTTATGTTGCCGGTCTTTCAATGGGAGCCCTTGTTGCCCTGCTTCTGGCTGCGAAATATGACATTCCGCGCATTGCACTGGCGGCGCCCGCAATCGCAGTCTATGACTGGAAACTGAAGCTCACTCCGGTTTTGAAGTATTTTATCAAGCGGCTGGACCGCAGTGATTACGAAATAGATGCAAGCTCGGATGATTCAGAGTATTTCGGCAATGAATACTGGAGGTACAACTGGGTATCCGGTGGAGCCAGCCTGTACAAGCTCCTGAGAATGGCAAAAGCCAATCTGAAGCATGTCGATGCCGATACCTTGACGATAATCAGTATGAATGATGGTGCTGTACCCCCTGTGGCCGCAGATATAATCGAAAAAGGACTTGCTTCCAGCCTTACCAGAAGAGTAGTGCTTGAAAAAAGTCCACATGTTGTTGTAAATGACTGTGAGCGGGAACGGGTTGCCGATGAGATATGTGCCTGGTTTGCCGAAGCCGCGGGAAAAAATAAGGAGAATAATTAATGGTACACAGTATGAAGCATCGGGCTTCTACACGAGATAAACTGATGCCGCTCAGCCTGGCTGCTGGAATCATTCTGCTCGATCAGCTGACGAAGCTGCTGGTCGTCCTGAATATTGAATATACGCGGCCTCCGCAGGTAGCCTTTGAAGCCTTCGGGGATTTCTTTCGTCTGGTGCATATCCGGAATCTCGGAGTTGCTTTCAGCCTCGGTCGGGGACTTCCGGACAATCTGCGTTCAATTCTGTTCATAGTGCTGCCTTTGCTGGTTATGATAGGTATTGCTGTGTATTACTGGCGGACCTATGAGCTGAGCACATTTCAGCGTTGGTGTCTGGCAGCAATTGCAGGCGGAGGGCTGGGCAACCTGATAGACCGCATGTTCAGACCGGAAGGAGTTGTCGATTTTCTTGACTTCAAATTCTATGGTTTATTCGGTCTTGAAAGATGGCCCACATTCAATGTTGCTGATATGGCAGTTGTTATCGCAGGTGTTCTTCTTGTCACTACGGTGATTCTGGAAGATATCAGCCGCAGCAGACAGGCAAAACAGGATAGATTATATCAAGGTGCCGGTGATTCCGGGGAGGAAAAATCGTGAGTAAAGAATTGAATACAGTATTATTTGTATTGGGCGGCGTGCTGCTCAACCTGCTGCTTATGGGATCGGTATTCCTCGGATCGGTTATTCTACTCGCCAGGGTGTTTTCCGGGGTGATGAGTGATGGACTCCTGCAGGTTCTGCTGGTTGTGTCACTGCTGCTCTCGATTGGAGTGAGTCTATTTGTGTATTATCGCGTTGTGCGCTGGCTGCAGAAGAAAATCGATTTTGATCAATACTTTGTGGCCTTTATGCGTGGGCGCGGCCCCGCCGGTAACGAGGCGAAGAATATGCAGAACAGAAAAAAAGAGGCTGAGGGACATTCAGACAACTGATTGATATCCGATTAATATGTGATTGATCAGTATCCGTCCGAAATGGAACGGTTGTGATCCTTCTTGCAGAGCTCGCTGTAGACAAAGCCCCGGTTTTTCAGCTTGTCCTTGACTTCCTGGGGGAATGGGGTGTAGCGCCACAGTATACTGCGCACATCCCGTTCCAGCTTCTGGGTGCCTTCACTTTCCTTTGTTATCCACAGTATATAGTCCTGAATAAACTGCTGCCGTACATCGCCTTTCATTTTAGCATCGGTAAACCACTGGTAGTACCAGCCAGTCAGGCCTTCTTCCATCCAGTAGTGAGCCGCCTTTTCCTTGGCTACCTGCCAGCGCAGATCGCCGAGCGCTGCGATAACCGCCAATTTGGGGTCTTTCGGATACATCGGAATCGCTAGTCTTCCCCGGCTGGTAGCACGGTTAAAACGATCGAAGGGCTCCCAGCATATTCCCATCTCACCATAACAGGGGATCAGAACTATGTTCGGAACTATTCTATTGGTTTGCTGCTTGAATGTTCGCAGGAATATGCCTGGATCGAGATACTCCACATCCGCGAGTATGTTGATGGTTGTCTCGCGGGTACACATGTCATAGATCGATCCCCGGAAATAGGGTTTGTACAGCAGCGGGAAATGATTTCCCTGTCTGCCGACGCAGAGCTTGGCCATTTGACGGATGGTTCCCATCTCGCTTACAGCCAGGCTGTCATCCATACTGGATTCCTGTTCATAATCAGCCATTGTTTCCGAGGCAAGCTTGTCTTTTTCCTCTTTATAGCGCTCAAGTTCGCGGAAAGCACGCTCAAGTTCACGGTTCAGGCGACTGATGTTCCGTATAGCAGAGAAGATCTCCGACATTGCGTTCTTCTGGCTGTCACCAAGTGGTATTTCCAGGTCCTGGCCGAGATCCGGCCGTCTTGAGCGTTGTTGCGCCATCTGGAGGTGCGCGGCAGCCGTCTTCAGCTGTTCGTTCAGCTCAGCATTTTTGCTGCGGATAAGGGAACATTGAGCCTCATACTGGCCCCTGCGCTTGAGAAGCATTTCTTCATTGCGTCTCTGTCCGCCCTTCGGTCCCTTGGTTTCGTCGGTCAGGGATGCGCGAACCTCACCGCTTCCGACAAAACGTACCCATTCATCGACGTAGTAGACGGAAACATTCGTGGATTGTTTGAGGGGGATGGAGGATAGAGTCTGCCGCTGCTGCTTGTCTACCATGGTGGGGACAAGCAGTCCGAAGCGCAGTGCCAGGCGTTTTTCGGTTATCTCGCGAGTATTGGTTTTTGATGCAAGCTTGTTGGCAAGTTCCCAATATGCCGGGCCGAGGCGGCTGCGGCAGGTTGATCGCTCCTGTGAGTCACTGGCTTTGAGAAAAGCAGCGATCAGGCCATGTAGTTTTCTGGCGATCTCCCCCTCATCATTGAGTATAGCCTTGTAGTAATCGGCATTGGAGAAGCTGTTGTGGGGAGTATCGCTGGTAATTTTGGGTATTTTCTCGAAGCGCTCTTCTTCACCGCTTTCGGTTTCTTCCGATTCCAGGAATGAAGGTGCTTTAGCAGTCAGATCAGGATCATCAGCAAAAAGCTCGCTGAAATCAGGTACATCCTCGAGCCCGCCTGAATCAGCTGCCGCAAAACAAAACTGGAGTATAGAACTGTTCGGAAGAAGCTTATCTCTTTGCATAATGCTGTGCTTTTAAAAAGCGATGGAGGTGACGGGATTCGAACCCGTGACCCCGTGAATGCCATTCACGTACTCTAGCCAACTGAGCTACACCCCCCAATAGATGATTGGATAGTACGGAAATCAGGATTGAATGTCAACTCTGATGTTGAATAAATTGCTGATTCTACCAGGGAGAGTCGGCAGCCTGTAGGGGGCTGCCGGCGCGCTCCCACGCGGCCTGTAACCGTTGATGGTCACCAATCAGTTTAAAGCTTGATTGTGAATATCAGCCGGCTGCTCGCATGTGCTGTCTGAGCTGGTGGGCTGGCAGCGGAACTGGTATGAGGTAGCCTGTTCGCAGGCAGGATTTGAAGAGGTCCTTGCTTATGTATTCCCGGGAATCGCTCTCGCCGTATTGGGTGGTGCTGTGCATGTGAACGGTGTATCCGTCGCTTTCTTCGTTCAGGATCTCGAGATAGGTGTCGATTCCGCTCATGCCTTTTATCTTGAATATTGTCATGTCGGTGGTCTCCTTCTATTTATTTTCGGCAGTTCTTTGAAGGAGATAAGCGATATCGTTATAGTAGGTGTATGCGAATAAATTCCATCGCGGCGGCCCGTATTGCCGGGTGCCTGCCGGATTCAAGTCATGTTTTTGTGTTTCCTTCCGAAATTATTGCGGCGCAGTGGCGGATGTACAGTTTGCGTGAGCTTTGCGGGGGGCGGGCTGTGGATGCCCGGCGCTGGATTTCCTGGGATGAGTGCAAGCAGTTTATTCTCCGGCCCCTTGTGCCGGGAGGTGAGGATCTGGTGCCGGCCAACGGGGCGGTGCGGGTTTTGTGTGCCGATGCCTTGCTGCAGCGGCAGCTGTTGAAGCGGCTGGTGCCTGAGAATGCCTCGGCCGGGAGTTTTCGGCGCTTTCTGGCGCGTGTGTTGCCGGTTTCGCTCAGGATGCGGGATTCAGCTGTGCTGGATGAGGCTGTGGGAATTGAGACGGCACAGGATATTCGATGTCTGGCGGATGAGTATGAGGCCTTTCTGGCGCGCTTCGGTATGTATGAGCCCTCGGCGGTGTCGGGGAGCATAGACAGCGCCGGCGCGGTGTATCATGTGTTTTCGCCGGAGCTGCTGGAGGATTTGCCGGAACTGCTGCCGGAGTTGAGGAAGCATGGCGATGTGCATCTCGAGTTCGGGAGGGGGGGCGCAGACGGGGCGGCTGGTGTGGCCGGTGTAGGCGGCCAGACTGCTGCGACCGGGCCAACAGGATCGGAAGGCGCGGCCGGAGCGATCGGCGCGATCGGATCGGAAAACCCGGATAGCCTGGCCAGTTTTGCTGACTCGCGGCATCAGCCGGTTCCGCTGGTCTGGTACCCCAACGTAAAGGCCGAAGTCAGGGCTCTCATGGACCGCGTTGAAGCGCTGCTTTCGCGTGGAGTTGCCTGGAGCGAGATTGTTGTTACTGCGGCTGATATGGATGCGGTTATGCCGTATATAGAACGCGAGGCTGCACTTCGCGGATTGCCGGTTTCCGGGCGTCAGGGGCTGCCGCTGGCAGAATCACCCGGTGCTGCATTGTTCTCCGGGCTGCAGGCTCTGGGAGGGGGCGCGATGGAGTATGCGGCAGTACGGGATCTGCTGCTGCATCGTAGGATTCCCTGGCGAAGACCGGATAACATGCGTGCCCTGGCAGCATTCGGGCGGCACTGGCGCTGTTGGGGGCGTTTCGGGAAAGATGATCTATGGGAGGATGCATTCCGCAGGGCAGGCAGCAGCATGCTCTCGAGGGAATTCGGGGAAGAAGGAAGCTTCTGGACTTCCTACCCCGAGGCCGATGGACTGGATGATCTCAAGGATCTGTACCGTTCCCTGAAGAACCTTTCAATGAAAATGTCTTCTGCAAAGTCCTTTTCAGAACTGAGACAGGTGTTTTTCCGCTGGTATTCTCTGCATGTGGATGCAGAAGCCTGGGACGAGGCTGGTGAACGCGAGTTTCAGTCCTGTCTTTCGGTGCTCGGAGACCTGATCCGCATGGAGGAGCGGCTTGCTGTGGCAGTGTCGGCACCCTTCCAGATTTTTATGGAGATGCTGGGAGAAAAGCTGTATCTGCAGGCAGGGGGTCGGGGGGTGGCCGTGTATCCCTACCGGGTGGCAGCTGGTGGATATGCGCCGTACCATTTCGTGGTGAATCTGCACCAGGACGCCTCGGAGGTACTCAGCGGAGGGCTTAACTTTTTGCGTGATGATCAGCAGGAGAAACTCGGGATCGAAGTCCGGGATATGAGTGCTGATTTCCTTGCTGCATATATGAGCGGCGGCAGCGAGGTCTGTTTCAGTGGGAATGCCGGAATCCGGGGACTGGTACATGCGGTTCCATCTTATTATCTGGATAATTCTGATTTTCTCATCGATGGATTCGCTGATGGCTCGGCAGATGATCCGGGCTGTGAAGTACGCGAGCAGCTCTGGTGGGCAGGTAAGCTCGATGATCCAGATTTGTATCTCCGGCAGTTCAGGGGTTTACAGAGTTTTCTGCTGACCGGGGGACAGGAACAAGGTTTTGACTGCAGCAGGGAGGCATTTTCGGCTGCAGCCGATGCTGATTTTGCAGTAGAGGCAGCGGCAAGGCTTGCTGACCTCCTGAAGACTCGTTATCAACATGAAGGACTCTGGGCGCTATCTGCGTCTGCCCTGAAATCTGTGGGGTCCAATCCGGCCAGTCTGTTGCTCAGACTGCTCGGGATCGAGCATAACGAGGAGTGGGAGCCGGGCTGGTTTTTACCCCTGGATACCGGGAATCTGTATCATACAGCGCTGGAATGGATTTTTTCGCCCGAGGCTGAATCCAGCTTTCTGTTGGATCCTCTTCTGCTCGAATCTCAGCTGAATGAGCTTTCTGATTTACTGGGCAGGAAATTTATTCCCTGGCGCAGCCGGCTGACCCTGCTGGAGCAGGGCTTTGAGTTGGCGACACTCAGGCAGACCCTGCAGGAGTTGATTCCGGAGCTTGACCCATCCCTGGATCAGGCAAAGGTTGCTGGTGTTGAGGTTCCGCTTCTGCAGCTTGATACCGAGTTCAATATCTACTGGAAGGGTAGGATCGATCGCCTGGATAGAGTTCCTGCCGACGGGCGGGTATTGATCTATGACTACAAACGCAGCGGTATTCCTGCGGGTAAGCAGCTGCGACCGCTGCAGATCGATGCCAGTGATCCCTTCCCGATGATCGCTGAGCCGCAGATGGCTGTGTACCTGCGCTGTGCCAGTCTGATGGGGGAGGATGTGGCTGCAGCCCGCTTTGTATCAATCCTGAAAAATGCCGGGAAGATTTCCGAGAAGCTTCGGGATGTTGTTCTCCAGGAGGATATGCAGAGGCCGGGCAAAAAACCGAGAAAACAAAAAGATGACCCCTATGCCGAGGAAGGTTGGCCTGCTCTGTTTGCTGCCTTGCAGCTTCAGACAAGGGATTTTACCGAACGCCTGACGGCGCTGGATTTTTCACTTGTGGACAGCAGCGGCAAGCAGCTGAGGAGCCGCTTTCTTCAGAGTTCGGACTACAGGCAGATTCTCCGTCATCGCTATCGGGTACGTTAAAAGGAATTACTTGAATGAATATACATCCAAAACAGAAAGAAGCTATAGAAAGCAACTGCACCACGGTGGTCTCGGCTGGAGCAGGTTCGGGAAAGACCATGGTCCTGACTGCGCGCTATGTACGATTGATCAGGGAGGGAAGGGGGAGCGTCGAGTCTATTCTGACGCTTACCTTTACCCGGAAAGCCGCTGCCGAAATGAGGGAGCGCATTCAGGCCAGACTGGCTGCAGAGGCGGCAGACCCTTCCTGCAGCGTGGATGAGCGTCAGCGTTTGAGGGCTGCTGTCCGTGGTTTTCCCCGTGCCCGGATTACCACACTCGATTCATTCTGTAATACCGTACTGCGTGAAGCTGCCAGGAATTACGGGATCAGTCCGGAGTTTACGACAGATGAACAGCGGGTGAAGGAGCTGCTGCGGGCGGAGTGTCTGCAGTTTATTGCTGCACACCGCGAGCATCCGGCAATGGAGGCCTGGCTGCGGGATCATGGAGTGGAGGCCGTGCTCGAAAAAGGGCTGATGCGTCTGGCAGCTGAGGATTTTTCCATTGCTGCGCCGCGTGACTGGGCGGCTTATGCTGATCAGGTCGAGTATGCCACTGTTAATCTGTTCTCGAATCTGGCTGATGAGGTTCTCGATACCTGCGATGAGATTGCAGGATTTATGAGCGAAGGCAACAAGTTTATCGAACAGATACGCGAAATGGCCCGGAACTATTGCAGCATGCAGCAGGAAATGTCGATTGATGAGCTGCTGCTGCAGGCGTCCAGGGATGCTGTGTCTGTTAAAAAGCCCGGGGGGAGAACGAAGGCTGAGCTGGTCGACAGAATGGCGGTTTGCAAGAATTTTGTGGATGTATTGAAGGGCCAGGTTCCCGCCGCTGCTGCGAGCAAGGCAGCACTGCCACTGTTCCGTGGAATGTCCGAGCTTTGTGCGGAACTGCAGGAGCGTATCATTGAACGCAAGCGAAGCAGCGGACTGCTGGGTTTCAGCGATGTTGCGCAGCTTGCCCTGGATGCCCTGCTGAGCCTGCCTGATCTTCGGGTATATCATGCCAATCAGCTTACTCATATTATGATTGACGAATTCCAGGACAATAATCAGCTGCAGCAGGATCTGCTTTTTGCTCTGGCTCTGAAGGATCCCCTGGATTCAAGGGTTCTGGAACAGGCACCGGGAATCGAAGAAATAGCGCGTGATAAGCTCTTTTTCGTCGGCGATGAAAAACAGTCGATATTCCGCTTTCGCGGGGCAGATGTCTCGATTTTCCGTACGCTGGCTGACCAGGCAGGAGATTTCGGCGGGAAGCTTATTAACCTGGATGTGAACTACCGGAGCGAGCCTGATCTGATCCGCATGTTCAACGACCTGTTCCCTGGTGTGTTCGGGGCAGCTGCTGAAGCCTATGAAGCCCGCTTTGAGGAGCTTGAGCCGCGTGAAGCCAGTCCAGGGGTAAGGCCACTGGCAGAGTTCTGGCTCTTCGATGATGAGCCTGCTGAAAAGGGCGAGCTGACTGATGATGAGGAGCTGAGTGCTGCAGAGTGTGAGGCGGAATTCTGTGCTCGCCGGTTGGTGGAAATGGTAGAGGGCGGGGAATTGACTGTACCAGATGCACAAGGTCCGCGGAAACTCGAGTACCGGGACTGCGCCCTGCTTTTCCGGAGCGGCGGATCTGTCATGCATTTTGAGGAAGCCCTCAGGCGGCACGGAATTCCGTATAATTCAATGATCATGCGAAGTCTTTTTCTCGAAGCACCGGCCAATGATATGTATGCAGCCCTGCAGACGCTTGTGTATCCGGAGGACAGATCCGCCTATGCAGCGCTGCTTCGATCCCCCTTTGTGAATCTTGATGACCGGACACTGATTCTGCTGTTGACCGATTCCAGCCTGCCCCTGTTTCCGGATGATGATCAGCTGCTGCCCCTGTCATTGCCCGACAGCGAGTTGATAAAGCTTCGTAGAGGGCGTGAGATGTATAGCTATCTGCAGGAATCCTGCGACCGCCTGACTCCGGTTGAACTGCTGGATTACCTCTGGTATGACTGCGGCTATCGCTATCTTCTGCTTCAAGATCCCTCTCAGCATGCCTATCTTGAGCATTTCGAGTACCTACGGGAATGGTTCTCCCGGCCCGGAATGCGTCTTGTACAGCTGCTGCAGGAATTGCGTGTGAGGCTTGGCGAAAATGAGCAGTACGAAGGAGATGATATAGTCCGGGAACAGCAGGATGCTGTTTCGATTCTTACGGTACACAGTTCCAAGGGGCTGGGTTTTCCATTGGTGATTATCTGCCGCAGCGGCCAACGGCCACGGGCCTCACACGGGGGTCCGCTGGGCTATATACAGGGTAAGCCGGTATTTCTCTTCTCGAACCCGGATAGCTCGCAGAGGAGTACCAGGAACTTCCTGGTACAACAGGTTGAAGACTATGAGAAACTGAATGAAGAAGCGGAGCTCAAGCGTTTGCTGTATGTAGCCCTGACCAGGGTAAAACAGCATCTCGTGGTCTCCGGCATAACACCGCCCCCAAAAACAGCACCAAAAGAAGGGGCAACCGCAACCACCTTTTCTGCTCTTGTGCAGCAATCACTGGAGCTGTCTTTTGATGATTCCACTGAGATACAGTGTGGTTCGGTTCCGGTTAAAACACGGATTATCGAGCGTTACAGCAGGGATAATGTGCGACGCAGACGGCATCCGGTCGATCCGCAGTCAGCAGCGGCGGTTCTGAGTGCTTGTGTCCGCAAGGCGATTCCCGAGGAACCTGGAATCATGAGTGTCAGTGCCCTGGCTGCGCTTCTGCATGAATCCGGGGAAATACGCGTGGAGAATATGCGGGGTGAGATTCTGTTTGATTCCAGTGACCCGGATTCCGATGATTCGACATCTATGACTGAATTACGGGAACTCCCGGTAGATACTCTGCTCAGGGAGCATGGGCTTGAGGACCGTTTCGGGAGTCTCTGTCACTACATTCTCGAGCAGCGCCTGATCCGTCCTGATACTCCGCCAGTCAGACTCGAGATAGCCGGGCAGGCATCCAGCCGTTTCCAGAGCCGACTCAGCGACGAAGACTGGGAGCAGATGTGGTCTGCTGCCTGGGCCCTATCTGACAGGTGGTTTGGGAGCCGGAGGGCTCTGGATCTCGGGCTCAATCCGGGCAGCGGTTTCAACCGTGGTCAGTATCGTGCGGATGGTTATCCCGTGATAATGGCAGAGCGGAGCTTCCTGATAGGGCTACGCGTCAGAATGGCCCGGCCCGGGCCTGCCGCTCGGACCGTACCTGCTGACGGTGACGCTGCTGCTGCCGGCATGAAAGCTGGTGAGCATGTGCAGGAACGGGATCTGATAGTCAGAGGGATCATTGATGTCAGTGTGGAATATCCTGACCGGGCCCTGGTGCTGGACTACAAGACTGACAGCTTCTGGATTCCCCGGCAGCATGCCCTGCAGCTTGCCATCTACCGTGAAGCTCTCAGGGATATCAGCGGCCTGGAGACTGAGGCTGAGCTGATAGCCTTGCGGGCCTTGTAATGTAATCAGCAATATAAGTAATTAGTGAGGGACCGGATAATAATCATTCGACTATTATCCGGTCGGTAGTGTGCGGGTTCAGCCCGGAACTATGTGGTTGAGATTATGATTGTCTGAATACTGCGTGGGGGACAGACAAGGGCTTGCTCGGTCCCTAAGCGAATACTGTAATTTATTTCGTCCTCGGTTCGGTTGTAGAAGACCAGTGCTATTTCACCGTTCGGGTTGCGGAAGGCTGTTGCCTCAATATAGGTACCTCGTGTGCCGTCAACTGTTGAGGGTACCATGCCGCTGTTCAGCTTGCAGCCTATTCGTACAGCTCCGGGTTTCACGAAGCGGCTGAAGTGTCCCAGGTAGTAATAGGAAGACTGTAGATGGTATTTGTCAGCCTCGGTGTCCACCAGAACCGGGGCATCACAAAAATTGCTTACATGATTTGGGCCACCCTGCAGATCCAGGGCGATGTTCCAGTCGATCCATCCGTTACAGCCGTGGTTCAGGTCGTTAATTATGTTATGCGCATAGCGTTCTCCGACAAACCACGCACCGAGACGCGGTCCACCCTCAATGCATCCCTCGGTAAAAAGCAATGCTTTTTCCGGAAAGGCTTCTCTTACCTTATCGAGATGATTGTACTGATCTCCCGAATACCAGTGGAAGGCGGCTCCTGTTATTATTTCTCTGGCTCCGGGAATCTGCATGCTTGCATGAATTCTGTCCCAGAGCAGGTCCCTGTTGTGGTCCCAGATGTATATCTCTGTATCTTCAAATCCATGCTTTTTCAGTGCTGGATGTAGATGTGTAACTGCAAATTCAGCCTCTTCCTCGGCTGTCCACTCACAGGAGTCCCAGGTCTGGACCGCGGCGGGCTCATTCTGAATACTCATACTCCAGATATCGATATTACGATCCTTTAGATGTTTCAGGTACAATGCGACATAGCTGGCCCAAAGGGGGTAGTATTCTGGTTTCAGCTTCCCGCCGTTGTTCATTTTGTTGTTGGTCTTCATCCAGGCCGGAGGGCTCCACGGGGTGATCATGATTTTGAGATCGCCGTCTGCAGCAGCAATTGAATCCTGAATCAGTGGGGTCAGATATTTGTCGGCCCGTTTCAGGTCGAAACTTTCCAGGCTTTCATCGCCGGTATCGACACAGTCCCAATTTTCCAGTGAGAAGTCGCAGCTGTTCAAATGAGTTCTCGCCAGGGTGTATGCGTTTCCTTGCCCTTCTGGCTTGAAGTATGCATTGAGCACCTCTGTACGGTTTTTCTGGCTCAGTTTGTTGAGGACAAACGCACTTGCTTCTGTCAGCGCTCCACCAAATCCTGTGATCTTCTGGAACTCCTGGGCTGGATCCAGTTCTACCTGAATAGAACCGAATACATTACTGTTACCTATTTTCTCTGCGGGATTAACGTCGCAGAGACGGCTGTTATTGTCCTTCGCCGTTTCGATTATTCTGGTAATTTTCATATAAACTCCTGATGTTTTCGTTAACATGTTGCATGCCAAGGAAATTATATATCGAGTCTATATATCATGCAAGGCATAGAACAGACATGAGAATAGTATTGTATGAATGAATATCTTGAAATCCTGGATTATAGTGGAAAAAATTATCATTTTTGCAGCAATATCTTGGGAAATATTGGAAAACCAGTGGGAAATAACTATACCCGAGGGGTTTAAAACCAGATATATCAGATATTAGCATGGAATATAGCTATTACCTTTTGGTCTTTGAATACTTCCAGGCTGATATACTTCAGGCCATTTTCTCCACCAAAACCAACAATTGTCAGAAAAATAATTCGCTGAAATGAAAAATAATGTTTGCGGAAACATTAGATCTATCATATAATGATCAACAGAAACATTCAGTCCATGAGGGAGATAGTGTGAAGGAATTAATGATGCTTCCGGCATTCAATAACTTGTTTCCTTTATCAGAACTTCTTACAGGCGGAATGCCTTGGGCAGGAATAGTTGGTGTATGAAATACCGGATGTTATTCGGTTGGAATTTTTTTAAGGAGGGCTGCATGCGTACAAGAATTATGCAAGTTGTTCTGGTTGTGTTTATGTTAAGCGGAGCTATGCTCTTTGCTGGAGGGCAGGGAGAAGGCGCAGGTCGGACTGAAGTCCGTTGGTTTGTAGGCTTGGGGGCTGGTTCAGATGAGCCGACATTCCTGCCACAGAGAGCCGTTGTTGATCGATTTAATGAGTCACAGGATGAAATCAGACTGGTGCTGGAGATAGTAGATAACAGTGCCGCATTCAATACGCTCGCGACTCAGATTTCAGGTGGTAACGCACCCGATATTGTCGGACCGGTAGGTATTAGAGGTCGTGATAGTTTTCGTGGTGCCTGGAGAGATCTCAGTGATCTGGTTGAAAGCCAGAATTATGACTTGACCCAATTCGATGAATCGATGGTTGAGTTCTATCGGGATCCTACCGAGGGCCTGGTAGGTCTGCCGTTTGCCATTTATCCATCCTACCTGTATGTGAATGAAGAGCTGTTTGCTGAAGCAGGTATCCCACTTCCACCTCAGGAATACGGTATGCCCTACGTCGACTGGGACGGCAATGAGCGTGAATGGAATCTGGACACTGTAAGGGAAATCGGTTTGATTCTCACTGTTGATGCCAATGGTTATGATGCAACGGATTCACGTTTTGATCCAGGCAGCATAACCCAATGGGGATTTGGTTCCCAGTGGTCAGATGCGCGGGCATGGGCGACTATGTTCGGAGCCGGCAACTTTGTAGATCTTGAAGGAAATGCTGTCATTCCCGAGCACTGGCTCGAAGGTTGGAAGTGGTTGTACCGCGGTATGTGGGAAGATCATTTTATTCCTAATGGCCCCTATGGTTCCAGCGATATAGTAGGGCAGGGAAACTGGTTCGCTTCAGGAAGAGTTGCGATGGTTCAGACCCATCTCTGGTATGCTGGTTTTGCAGAGATGAACTTTGACTGGGACATCTATCCAATGGCGTCCTACAATGGCGTAACAACAGCAAAAATGCATGCAGATACCTTCGTAATTACCCAGCAGTCAAAGAATCCGGAGGCCGCATTTACTGTATTAACATATCTTCTGGGCGATGCATCATCTGATCTTCTGAAGATTTATGGGGGAATGCCTGCCAGAACAGAATTGCAGGAAGATTTTCTGGAATCGTTCTTCAGTCAGCGTTATCCCAACCAGAATATTACAACCCGCATAGTATCAGAAAGTATTCCTTATGCTGATAACCCCAGCCATGAAGGTTGGATGCCTAGCTTTCAGGAGTCAAGTAACAGATATAACGAGTTCTGGGATCTATTGCAGAATGAGTCTGGTCTGGATGTAGCGGCTGAAGCAGAACGCCTGCGTCGGGATTTAGCACAGATTTTTGCAGCATATTCAAACTAATCTCTGATTACTTCAGTTGATCAGGTGAAAACCTGATCAACTGATTGAGTATTGATCGAGATGAGGAATAAAAATGACACTTAAAAATTTATCACAAAAAAGCTGGGAGAACTGGTGGGGTTTTTTCTTTATTGCCCCATGGCTTATTGGCTTTTTACTCTTGTATTTAATCCCGATGGCTGCGTCGTTCGGATTCTCATTCATGAGTTATAATCTGATTCAGCCGGAACAATCCCGATTTATCGGATTGACCAACTGGCGACGCGCCTTGACCCAGGATCCGCAGGTTCTGGCATCAGTTGGAAGAGTGCTTGTGTTCAGTATGATATCGCTGCCGATTACCTTTGGTGTTTCTCTCTCGGTAGCAATCCTTTTAAACAGTCGAATGCTTCTGGGTACCAAGCTGTTCCGGGTTCTGTTCTACATGCCCACTATGGTTCCGCTTGTAGCGACCGTTTTGATCTGGAATGGTGTGTTAAATGAACATACTGGTTGGATAAATCATATTATCCAGAATCTGACGGGTTATCAGGCTGTGGGGAGCGATGGCATTCGGTGGCTGGCAAACCCGAGTCTCATTTATTTTGCCTACACCTTCATCGGTTTGTGGGGTATCGGTAATTCGATGTTGATTTTCCTTGCTGGCCTTCAGGCTGTTCCAACCGAGTTGTACGATGCTGCAAGTATCGACGGCGCAGGATGGTTCGATAGAATGCGTACGATAACAGTGCCGATGATAACACCTGTGCTTTTCTACAATCTGACCATCGCTACTATTACCATAATGCAATATTTCCTTGTTCCTTTTGTAATTAACCAGGGAAGCGGCTTTCCAAATGGAATGACTAATTTTCCAATGATCTATTTCTACAGGCAGGCTTTTTCATACTTTAATATGGGTTATGGTGCAGTTATTGCCTGGATAATATTCGCCCTGGGAATGTTCTTTGCTGCGATACTTTTCGCATCGTCAAAAAAATGGGTCTACTATGCAGGAGGAAAGGAATGAGTTCTTTTAATGTGAAGCAGACAAATTATCCTTCAAAAAGCAGCCTCTACTCAAAAAAAAATAAGGAAGCTCTTCAGAAGGCATTACTGATCATTGTCACCGTTACTGTCCTGCTTGTTTTTCTTATGCCGCTCTTCTATGGGTTTTCAATGTCTCTGAAATCGAGAGCACAGATTGCGGCCTTGAATCCTTCACCTCTTCCTCGCTCGCCAATGATGTACGAGTATGCAGGCAGGTCCTATGAGGTTCTGCTGTTACCGATGGACGATGGTACGTTTGAGCCTCATGCGATTATTTCCAAAGGACGTTCGGAGTCTGAGTTCCTGGATTTTTCATCCGAGACGTACCAGATAAAAACCTGGGAGGGACAATGGAGACAGCTTGAACAGGTTTGGGAGCTGGATCCGCAGTGGGTAAATTTCCCGACAGCCTGGAAGGCTATCGATTTCCTGAAGCTGCTGCAGAATACCCTGTTTTATGCAATTGTAACTACCCTGGGTACCGTTATTTCATCTACGTTGGTCGCGTACGGCTTTTCACGGTTCAGTTTCAAATTCAAGAAACTATTGTTTTCTGTGTTGATCAGTACGATAATCCTTCCGGCAGCAGTCATGTTAATTCCTCAATATGTTATATTTTACCAACTCGGTTGGGTTGGTACCTGGCTGCCTCTGATAGTTCCGCATTTTTTTGCAAATGCCTATAATGTCTTCCTGTTACGTCAGTTTCTCAATGGAATTCCAAAGGAAATGGACGAGGCCGCCAGAATAGATGGGGCAGGTCCTGTTCAGACTCTTACCAGGGTTATTCTTCCACAGCTTGTGCCTGTAATGATAGCTGTAGGTCTGTTTCACTTCTTTTTTGCGTGGAATGATTTTTTTGGTCCTCTGATATATTTATCCGGAAAGCCTGACTTGCAGCCGATATCTGTTGGTCTGGCATCGTTCAATAATATGTACACTTCAGAGCGTCACTTGATTCAGGCGGCAAGTATAATCAGCACCGCGCTGCCGTTAACCGTGTTCTTCTTTGCCCAGAAGTTTTTCATGCAGGGTGTTGTTGTGACCGGTGTTGATAAGTAACCAAGGACAGTTAATTCTGTTCTTCTTCGATTATTAGAATATTCTGTTGGGCTCTTGCATCCTTGCGTCCTTATCCCCACTCTGCAAGAGCCCCTTTTTTTAATCTTCCTGTTTTTTCGGTGGGCCCAGTGTTGTGCCCTCGATCCATTTAACAGGCAGGATATGCTGCTGCTTGGTAGTATCTTTCGACTGGAGCTGCTCAATCAGTACTCTGGATGCAAGCTGTCCCATTTCCTGCAGTGGCTGTTCATTGGTTGTCAGATGCGGCAGGTTGAAAAAGCTCGACTTGAAAAAACCGTCAAATCCTACGAGCGAGATTTCATCGGGCACCGTAATACCGAGTGATAATAATTCAAGAAAGATCGCGATACAATCGGAGTCTGTCGCACAAAAGATTGCGGTTGGTAGGACACTGGAATTTTCTATAAATTCACGGATGATTTTCCTGTTTGAATCATAATCAAATGTTCCTCGGATAATCATCGGTTTGAAATCGTTGACTGCATAGGCTTCCTCAATAGCGCGTACATAGCCTGATTCCCGATCGGAAATATTGGCGTTATGGATGCTTTTATCAAGTCCAAAGAATGCAACTCTGACATGTCCCTGGTTGAGTATATTCCGGGTGGCCTGATAGGCAGCGTGGTAGTTATCGGTGTCTATCCAGGACAGTTGCTTGTGATCCGGACGATCCCCAATGACTACACAGGGAATGTTTTTTTCTTCGATCTCCTTAATTATTGCATCGGGGATTGTCTGCAAGCCAATATAGATCATGCCATCAATCTTTCGCTGCATGTAGGGACGTAGCAGATCGTTGGTAGCTGTTTCATTGTTGATCGGCGATAGAAGAATATCATAGGAATGGAGTCGACAGAATCGCTCGATTCCCTGAAGGATACCAAGCAGATAATTATTTTCAAGACCCTCGGAAAATCTGACAGGAGTCATGACTCCAATGGTTTGACAGAGTCCGCTGTTAAGAGCCTTGCCGGCAAAGCTAGGCACATATCCGGTAGCTTTAATTGCTTCTTCCACTAGTTTCTGTGTTTCCGGTTTCACATTGCCCATCTTGTTAATAACCCTGGACACGGTTATGAAAGATACTCCGGCTAATTCTGCAACGTCTTTTTGTGTGGCTGTTTTTTTCATCGCTGTATATACCCGCTTTTTTTGATTGTAATCCTGCGACTGCTCATAAAATATATCATTCCATCGTTATTTTTTATATGAGATTCGACGCTGCTATTCATGCAATCCATATTCATTGTGTATTGCAATTAAAATTTTGTCAAATATCTTTTTAATTTTGTATATTAGCATTAATGTTTTCGCTATCATTTGCAGTTTAATAGCGTATATTCTGTATCAGGTCATAGAAAAAACTTTACATCACAGAAACGAGGGGTTATAATTCAATAATGTTTGCGTAAACATATAGCGAGTACAAAGGAGTACATATGAGATGTATAAAGATTCTGATTGTGTTATCTGCTATCTTTACTATAATTACTGGTTGCGGGAGTGGATTATTGGGCGATTTGGCTGCCGATAATGAAGGAAATAGTACTGATGCTCTTTTTTCCAGCGGGATTGTTGCTGATCGCTCGGTTTCAGCGGGAACAGCAGTTGAGTTCTGGCTTACCAATCCGTCCACAAATGTATGGCTTCAGCGTCAGTCTGATCTTCAATTTGAGGCCAACAGCAGTAATGGAAATGTAACGATTACTGTGAATCCGGACGAAAAGTTTCAGGTAATGGACGGATTCGGGGCTTCTCTGACCGAAGCATCTACCTGGCTTTTGAAAAACCAGCTGAGCCCGCAGAAGCGTGCTGAAGTGCTGGAAAATCTGTTTGGCCCATCTGGAATTCACATGAGTCTTCTGCGTCAGCCGATGGGGGCGAGTGATTTCAATTTCGAGGCCTGGACCTACGGAGACACCCCGGGTAATGTTGATGACTTTAATCTTGACCACTTTTCTCTGGACAGAGAGCTCGATTCCATCAGGCCGATTCTCGATATGGCGATGGGAATTGATGAAGGCCGTATCAAGATAATGAGCTCTCCCTGGTCCCCGCCAGCGTGGATGAAGACCGGAAAACACCTGTATGGGAATCAGGGCGGATCACTGCGCAGCGATGTATACGACGTGTATGCCGAGTACTTCCTGCGATATCTTCAGGAATATGATGCCTTGGGCACACCGGTATTTGCCATTACGGTACAGAATGAGCCGAAGTTTGCTGCTCCGTGGCCGGGAATGCTCATGAGCGCTCAGGAACAGATTAATTTTATTAACGTTCTCGGACCGCTGCTGCAGCAGAATGGATACGGTGATGTCAAGATAATCGCATATGATCACAATTATGATGATATCGATTACGCTCGAGCCGTATTAAACTCAAGTGCAAATCAATATGTCGCCGGAAGCGCATGGCATTATTATTCAGCATTATCACATGAGAACCTGACGACTCTCCATAACGAATTTCCTGATAAAGGGCATTGGTTCACCGAAGGTGGGACCGGAACCTGGATCGGTGGAGGAACTGACGAAGGAATGTTTCTTGATCTCATGATGCATACAATACGATTCCCGAGGAACTGGTCAAAATCCTACATAACCTGGAATGTTGCATTGGATCAAAACTCCGGTCCTTCACTGGATGGAATTGATGACAGTAATCGCGGATTGCTGACTATCCGCTCTGACGCTATGGATGATGTGGAGTATACCAATACATATTACGGATTGGGGCATTCGAGCCGCTTTGTTCATCCCGGGGCCGTAAGAATTGGCTCCACTACGAGCAACAATGTTGAAACTGTAGCATATCAGAATACCGATGGTTCAATAGCACTTGTATTGCTGAACAATGCAAGAAGGGGCCAGAATGTTAAGGTTCACTTTGGAGATGTCTCGTTTACCGCAAGTGTTCCGGGCAGAGCCGCTGCAACCTTCGCCTGGGAGGGTGGGGCTCCTGTAGCTGAAATGCCATCTGCCAGTCATGCATCCGGCAACTTTTCTGATCCATTCTTTTTGAGCTTGTCTACCTCAACCGAGGGTGGTGAAATCCGCTATACACTGGATGGCAGTGAGCCTGTTTCTTCTTCTCTGTTATATTCAGATCCACTGTATGTAGACGAATCGGTAACCGTAAAAGCACGTACCTACCATCCTGAAATGAGTGCATCAGCTGTATTGACTCTGAACTATTCTTACGACGATGGCACAGCTCCTCCAGTTGTTGAAAGCTCTGTGTGGCATAATAATTTTGAAGATGGACTGGCATTTTCTGCCGGTGGACGAGCTGCTGTCCGTCTGGTTAATGAATCTGCAAATACCGGTGGTAATAAGGCAGTTGAACTTACCGTTCGCAACAGTGGATATCCTGGTGCAACAGATCGCAGCGTGTATATACGTCATCCTGAAGGTGCCGTTATAAGCGCACTGGACTACAGCCACCTGGTGTTCTTTGGCTTTGACATGGTCGGGAACAATACCGTGTATGTCACTGGGGTTGATTCCAACGGGAATACCGCTTCTGCCTGGACCGAAACAGCAGGCGCTCATAATTCCTGGACTAAGTTTGTTGTTCCGTTGAATGCATTGTCTCTGCAGAATATTGTGGAGATTCGTTTAGGTCAGTGGAATAATGGAACCTACCTCTTTGATGATGTGTATTTTACACAGAGTAGTGATGGAGAGCTTCCTCCCTTCTGATATGCGGATATTTATAAATTATAAGGAGAGGAAATTGCAAAATTACGTGCAATTTCCTCCTCGCATAAGTAGCGAATTCTCAAGTTGTTTTATGTAAACAACTTGAGAATTTATAATCTTGCGAATGCTAATGCAAAATGTAATTTTGCATAAAGCTCAGGAGGTATATGTGACAAGATTTTTTTTCGTTAGTATGGTGTTTATGATTGTTTTTCTTTCTTCATGCGTTTCATTCTTTAATCACAGAAATAATCAAGGCATAGGAGAAAACGGTTTTCTGACCGCAGACGGTTATGTTATCAGAAATGTAGATGGTGATGAAATCCGCTTAAGGGGTGTCAACCTTGGCGGCTGGCTTTTACAGGAAACCTGGATGAGTCCGGTCCATGGTTCCGAGGACAATGTCAGTACACTGGAAATATTGATAGAACGCTTCGGCCAGGAAGGAGCTGATCATCTTATAGCTGTGTATGAGGATAACTGGATTACCACGAAGGATCTGGATATTCTCCAGGATATTGGAATCAATCTTTTGAGGGTACCTTTTGGTTACTGGAATCTTCAGTATCTGGATGGAACATGGCGAAGGAACGATAGGGGAGAGAAGGATTTTCACCGTCTCGACTGGATAATCGAAGAGGCTGGAAAGCGTGGCATGTATGTCTTACTTGATCTGCATGGTGCTCCGGGCTTTGCCAGTAACGCACATTCATCAGGAAAAAGAAACGCAAGTCAGCTTTTTGAGGATAGTGCAGAAGGGGAAATGTTCCGGCAGTGGACAGTCGATCTGTGGGTCGAAATAGCCAGACATTATAATCATAATCCCGTTGTAGCCGGGTTTGATCTACTGAATGAGCCGATGGCCTTGCCCAGTGATCAATACCTCTGGGATTATTATGACCGTATGTATCATGCTATCCGGGAAGTGAATCCTTATCATATGATTTCTATGGAGGCAATCTGGGAGCTGTATAATTTACCAGACCCCGCTGTGTATGGCTGGGAGAACGTATGGTATCAAACACATGATTATTCCTGGAATAGACCTCAAAAACCATTTGTAGATGAGAAGCTGAATAATGAAATTCTGGCCAGAGAATATGGAGTGCCATTGCTCGTTGGGGAGTTTACTGCATTTGAAGATCCCTCGGATTGGGAATATACCCTGCGGAAATACGATGAAGCAGGAATGCATTGGACCTTATGGACTTATAAGCTTGTAAAGAGAGGTACTACTGGATGGGCAATGTACAGTAGCCCCTTCGTTGAGTCGCCCAATGTTCAGACAGATTCTTTTGAAGAAATCGAGCGGAAGTGGTCCAACATCGATACAGATTTAAATCTGTTCCAGAAAAATCCCATGGTTGTCAATGCGGTCAGGGAATCGCTGGCACGACCCCTTGCCTCTGCTGTTTCAAGCTCGGATTCTTTATCCGCGGAATCTACAACAATAGTTTCCAGGTACGAAGCCGAAGATGCAGTTATCCTGAATTCCAGACATAAGCGAGAGGGAATTCCGGAGGGAACGGAGCAGCAAGGCTTCTTTTCCGGTAATCTTGCTGCAGGGGGAATAGATAACACTGTAGCTGTTCATGATGTTTTACCGGATTGGTCCAATATCGGTCATGTACGCTTTGATGTAGTAGTCGAACAGGGTGGATTACATGAGTTAACGATTGCATATAACGGTGATGACGATAAACATATCCTGGTAAAAGTAAATAATGATCCTTCGTTTCGGGTAGATATACCAAGCAAGTCCGGCGGAGGCTGGAATGTCATGCTTGATCATCAAATTGATGTTGACCTGAAGAAGGGTGAAAACGAGATATGGATATCAGGATCCTTAGGTGGAAAAGGCTGGTTGAATATTGACTATATTGAACTTGTTAAGGCAGGGGAAGATGCAGAGTAATCTGCATTTTCTTCCTACCTTATAGCAAAATGGTATTTTGCAAAAAAACTCTGTAGAGAGGAAATTGCAAAATTACCTGCAATTTCCTCCTCGCATCAGTAGCGAATTCTCAAGTTGTTTTATGTAAACAACTTGAGAATTTATAATCTTGCGAATGCTCATGCAAAATGTAATTTTGCAAAAAGCTCTAGAGTTTTTGTATTTTTTTGTTTGCGCAAACAGGAGGCGTGTATGAGGTTTTTTAATTCGGCGGTTCGAGGGATGTTCGCACTATTGGTACTCTTTTTTCTGGCAGCAATGCTATCGTGTGCTACTGCAGGAAGTGCAGATGGCGCTATAGATGATGCGGCTGAACCTGAAATAGCATCTTCATTTATTCATAATGAAATATTTATGGTATCCAGGGTAGATGGAACCCATTCAGTTGATCCGGACAGCAAAATTGAAGTGTTATTATCTGTTGAAAACCTATCCGGGTATGAAGGTGTGGAAATAGCTGCTGTAGGCCATGAGCTGAATGATGGAAAAAGCACATTTACCTGGAACAATAATCCAAATAGCGAAAATCTAAGTGCTGTTGTTTCGGATGGATCGGCAGATTTCATTTTCTATTTTAATACTGCAAACGATTCTACCGATTTCAAGATCTTTGTAAAAAACAGCTGGAATGAAGTTATTACTGATCCACAGGAAGGTGATGGGAATATCAGAATAGTTCTGGATGATCTTGTATCAGTGGGACAAAGGGTTTCTGTCATTGTTGATGCAAGCTCCTTCGGTACAGAATAGTACCGCGTCTATTTCAGTGTACAGCTCCGGTTTTGAACTGGAGCTGTTTTTTTACATAGCGCTTATTGTACCCCCGGTAGGGCTAATGTAAAACGATTAAAAATGAGTTAGATTCCTGATATGACACCCGATGAAAAAACCCTGTTGAAACTGGCCAATACTAAAATGCCCTTCGGAAAATATGCCGGACGCTACCTGGTGAACCTGCCTGAGCCATATGTACTCTGAGAGCAGCTTAGCCAATTGATAATATACAGGTCTGAATACCGCACGGTTGGCAGTTAATGGTACGTTCTGCCTGGTTCTGCCGAATGCCCAAGTCTATTTCATCTTCTGTACGATTGTTCAGAATCAGTGCAAGTCCTTTATCGAGATTTATAAAGGCACCGTGCCGTCATTGAGGCTGATGTTATTACAGACTATTCCTGATCATCTGGAATAACAGTAAAATTATAGGCAATGCTGCTATAGTAGACACCTTCCTCGGTCACGAAATATACCCTGCTCTGATCATTGTACACCTCAGCAGAAGTTGCATAGGTAGAGTAGTGTGAAATCGGTATAACTGCCGTGTTGTTTACGATCGGTATACGACGTCCGCCTGGAATATATTTACTGAAGTACCAGAGTTCCCCGATCTCAATACTGCTCGTGTTGAACACCATGATAACTTCGCTCTCGCCATGACGTGGAATTGAATCGGGGAGGTAAAGCTTGTATTGAATCTTGTTATCAGTGCTCCATCTTTTAATGATATTATCTCTCTCAAACATTCCGTGCAATATGAAGGAAGCAGTTGAATAGCCCTTGTCCTGAGCGGCTGCAATAATTTCATCTCTTCGAAATCCCCTGTGTACATTGTAATATAATAGCAGAGCTGTTTCTGCCGGATATCGATCTATAGGCAGAATTCCGAGTCCAGAATCCATGAGGTGTAAAGCAATATTTACCTGAATTTCTCGATCACCGTAAATTGAAAGCAGTCCAATAACGGTTGTTGCAAGGGGATTGTCAGTGAATGGATCGGGCTGGATCAAATCGACACCCCTGTCAAGAAACAGCTGCAGGAGAGATGGATCCTCTCTGACTGCGGCATAGATTATCATTGGGATTTTGTTCAGCATGGCGTTCGGATCACCCCCGTTCTCAAGATGGTGCCGAACGGTTGTTCTTTCATCTGTCAGAAGAGCCCTGAGCAGCGGAGACAGATTCCCGGGATCTGATGATTTAACGGCAAGCTGCAGAAGAGGAACTAATTCATTTTGCTGATTAGGGGTGTTATGCCATATATCCACCATTCGTTGTACTACATCAGGGTCTCCGAATTGAATGGCCATTTCCATATGGGTAAAATCATCTCCAGATGAATAGAATGGCTTAGCTCCGTATTCAAGCAGCAAAAGGGAAATCTCTTTGTGGTGGTGTAGCAGACTGTTCGCAAGGATTGTTCTTCTTCCATGCACTCTGTTTGGATCATCTCCTGCAATCAGCAAGCTACGCACAGATTCTATATTGTTTCGAAAGATTGCATAGGTCATTGCTGTCTGGTTATTCGTATTCTCGGTATTGAGATCGGCCCCGGCAGCGATGAGAGCCGCGAGAACTGCGCTGTTATCCTGATATACAGCCAGGTGTAGGTTCGGGAGAATACCGTCTTTGGATTCATTGGGATTACAGCCAGCGTCGAGCAGTCTTTGAACTATCTCAGCGTCTGCATAGCGTGATGCAAGCATAATATGCGACCAAGTCGTTCCCTGATCGATGAGAGGATCTGCTCCGTGATCAAGCAGGAGCAAGGCTTGCTCGTTGAGCCTGTTTAGCAGGCTGTAGCCAAGTGGGGTTCTTTGCGTTTTAAGTCTGGCATCCGGATTGGCTCCTGCTTCGAGCAGAATCCTGGCAGCCTCGTGCTCGTCTTTCCGTATTGCATACGCCAGTGCTGTTTCGCCGGAAAGATTTGGTGATTCGAGGTCAGCCCCGGCAGCGATGAGAGCCGCGAGAACTGCGCTGTTATCCGGATATATAGATAGGTGCAGGTTCGGGAGGATACCGTCTTTGGATTCATTGGGATTACAGCCAGAGTCGAGCAGTCTTTGAACTACCTCAGCGTTTGCATAGCGTGATGCAAGCATAATATGCGACCAATCCGGTCCCTGATTGATGAGAGGATCTGCTCCGTGATCAAGCAGGAGCAGGGCTTGCTCGTTGAGCCTGTTTAGCAGGCTGTAGCCAAGTGGAGTTCTTTGCGTTTTAAGTCTGGCGTCCGGATTGGCTCCTGCTTCGAGCAGAATCCTGGCAGCCTCGTGCTCGTCTTTCCGTATTGCAAACGCCAGTGCTGTTTCACCGTAAGGATTTGGTGATTCGAGATCAGCACCGGCAGCGAGCAACTTTGAGAGAAACTCTGGATTATCCCTGTTTAAGGCCAGAATCATTTCGTCGGAAGGACTTAATGATTCAAGTTCCGCACCAGCAGCGATAAGCATCGAGAGAATTCTTGATTCACCCTGAAGTATGGCGAGATGCAGATTAGGGACACTATTCATAGAAAAGTCATTGGGATCACAGCCAGCATCAAGCAGTCTCTGAACTACCTCAGGGTTTGCATAGCCAGAAGCAAGCACGATTGGCGACCAATCCGTACCCTGATCAATAAGAGGATCTGCTCCGTAATCAAGCAGGAGCAAGGCTTGTTCGTTGAGGCTGTTTAACAGACTGTAGCCAAGTGGAGTTCTTTGGATTGTAAGTCTGGCGTCCGGATTGGCTCCTGCCTCGAGCAGAATCCTGGCAGCCTCGCGCTCGTCTTTCCGTATTGCAAACGCTAGTGCTGTTTCACCATCACCATCCTGCGACTCGAGATCCGCACCAGCAGCGATCAGCATTGATAGAACTTCATAATCTTGTTGAATGATTGCCAGATGTAGTGTCGGAGATAATCCTTCTGCATGTTGATTCGGATCCGCACCGGCTTCGAGCATGAGCTGCATGACACGCGCATCAGTATATCGGGCTGCGAGCATGATGTTTGTCCAGTTCCATCCTGAGTACAAATCTGGATCCGCCCCGTGTTCCAGCAGAAGAATGGATTCTTTTATGAGACCTTCTCGTAGACTGTAGCCTAAAGGAGAACGCTCATTTGATACCCCTGAATTTGGGTCTGCCTTTGCCTGTAGCAGAATTTCAACTGCTTCAGTGCTGTGGTTCGCTATTCCAAGTGACAGAGGTGTTTCTCCGGCAGCGCTCTGCTTTTCAATGTCGGCACCATGACGCAGAAGAATTTTGACTGCTACAGGTTGATTGTACATGGCGGCAATATGTAGACTTGATCTGTCCAGATAAGCTCCCTGTTCATCTATTCGATAGTCATGGTTAATAAAAAGCTCGAGCATTTCAGGGAAATGTTGTGCCGCATGCCCCGTCCACAATAATCCTCTGACCGGAGTATCCCAGAACCTCCAGGTATGTAATAGGTGGGCTACTGCATCAGCATCCTGCGTTTTCAGGGCATAGAACAATCTGGCATCATTTTCATAGATATGCAAACCAGGAACGGGCAGTCCAAGATTACAGTGAAGAGCAGAGCGTAGTAATTCTGGTGATTCAATCATGGAAAAGTCGGGTGGGGTAGTTATATACTCGGCAAACGCAGGAAGCTCCCTTCCTTGTTTAAGCAGCTCGCGGCCGTGGCTTATGAGGTGTGAGCTTTCTGACGCACCCCAGTGAGCAGATTCTGTCAATTCGTGAACGACAATATTCATGTCTCGCAGAATTATGCTGTAATCATATTCACCAAGATTTGTGTAATTACTTATGACAAATGCCATTTGGGAGTGCGCCAGTAGACCAAATCCCCAATTTTGTGATGCGAAAATGAGGGCGATGTCTTCCAGCACTGCACTTCCCTCCCGGAAATCCAGATAACCAGCTTCCATACCCCATTGAACAATGATTGAAAGCCGTGAGAGTTCTGCTGCGGCAAAGACGGAGTAATCAAAACTCTCTGGATATTCCTTTATGAGGTGAAGGATCAGGATATCTGAATTGCTGAAGACTCCTTCCGCGAGAAGCTGCTTCTGTATATCCGGGTTCCAGGCTGCGTTAATATCGTCTGCCAGCAGCCTGTGAGTATTCAGTGTCTTCAATAGATTCCTGTATACAGTGATTACGCCGTTGTATATAAGGTTATTGAGGGTATGTTTCAACTCTTCCTTATTATTTACGTTCCAGGATTTTCTGAGCATTTCGGCAGCGGCTAAACCTTCAACCTCTGATTCATCTGGAGATAATGAGAGGTCTGGTGTCCCATTGATCTTCATCAATGCTGCCCCTGTTAGAATTCCCCATCGAATGAGTTCCGGATCTGTTTCTGTTTCCTGGTGACGAATAGCCAGAGAGGACTCAAGAACATCGGTTTCTGTTATGGAAATTATGGCTGGTTCAACGGACTGTTGCTCGTCTGGCTGATTTAAGCTGTCAGCTTCTGCAGTAGCCGGTGCGGAAACGCAGGCTGCTGATAATATGCAGAAGAGAAGTATAGAAAAAATGCGAAACACGTCATGGTGAGGGTTGTTAATCATTATTGGTATAGAATAAGCGATTTCGTTTTTTCTGCAATAGCTGATAATGGAAATACAGGGTAAAATTATTATTATGACACCCGATGAAAAAACCCTGTTGAAACTGGCTAATACAAAAATGCCCTTCGGAAAATATGCCGGACGCTACCTGGTGAACCTGCCTGAGCCATATGTACTCTGGTTCAAGAATCAGGGCTTACCTTCCGGGGAGCTGGGAGAACTGATGGCGCTGCTGGTCGAGATCAAGGTAAATGGTCTTGAACCACTTATCCGGCCGTTAATTCTTGAGTCGTGAGAAAACATCACAAGGATTACTCGTAAGTACCTGTAGATCAGGTAAATATGTCTGGTAAGATTGAAACAGGCATAATTGCCTTGTTTTTTATGCCCAGGTCTCTGCAGGAAAAGCATTTAGCGGGTAGGCTTTGTGGTGTTTTCTAATGACTACAAAAGTAAACCGGTACAAGTCGCTAAACTGCATTCTTGTGAAAATTCCTTTGTCAGGCCAATTGTAAAACATTAAACGCTTCTGAAGCCCGGAATTTCACAGCGAATTGTGATTCATTTATAATAAAATCCTTGAAATATACAGTAAAACGGTTTACCCTAAAGATTCTTAAGGGAGATAATTATGAAGAAAAATTTTATCTGGTTTCTGTTACTTGCCGGGTTGCTGTTTTTTTCCTGCGGTACCGGGCAGGATATTGCAGATGACAAGGCAGCCGATATCCAGGAGATTCCTGAAGGTGTTGTCCGTGTTCATTATACCCGTGCTGACGGGGAATATGAGAATATGACTCTCTGGATCTGGGAGGACACTACCTGGGAATCAGAAGGCGGTTGGCCTGAAGGACTCAGTGCTAGCGGAACAGACGACTATGGTGTCTATTATGATATACCGGTTGCACCGGATGCCAGCCGGCTCGGTATGGTTGTAGTGGACCGGACCCTGGGTGATGCCGGAAAAGATGGCGGAGACAAGATAGTCGAATTCAGATTCCCGGAAACCAGGCAGTTCTGGATTACAGAGGGATCTGATGATGTAATGCTTTTCCGTCCCGTAGAGATTCCGGAAAATACACTACGGGTACATTATGTCCGTCATGATGATAAGTATGAGAACATGACCCTGTGGACCTGGATGGATTCCGCCTGGGAGCACTCGGACTGGCCTGAGGGGATGCCGATAAGCGGCTTTGATGAGTTCGGGGCTTATTTTGATGTTCCTCTCCAGGAAGATGCGGAGACACTCGGCTTCCTTGTTGTTGACCGTACTATGGGTGATCCGGGTAAAGACGGGGGAGATAAAAGTTTTGATATGCTTGATCTCTATAACCGGGTCTGGATTCAGCAAAATGATGATGATGTGTATGTAACACCAATGTTCACCAGTTCAGCCATGCTGCAGGCTGCAACGGTGGCAGATGATACCGCAATTACCCTGGTGTTTAACATAACCGATGGATTATCGGAGGAAGATCTTCTTGAAGGCCTCTCAGTAGTTGATATTGATGGCACAGAAGTTACTCCGGAATCTGTCAGTATAATTCAGGGCAGCAACACAGTGGAGCTTACTATGGAAATCGATCTCACAAAGGCCCCATACCGGGTCACTTATGATGATCGTACTGTCACCGCACGAGTCGGCTGGCAGTATGTTGATGCACAATATGCATATGATGGATGGCTCGGACCGCGCCTGAACAGTGACGGTACCGCAGATATAAAAATGTGGTCACCAATGGTGGCTGATGTACAACTGGTACTCTATGACAGAGAAGATCAGGATCATGTTATCCGTGACAACATCCAGTTGAACAGAAACGATAATGGGGTATGGTCGGTTCAGCTGGATTCCTCCAATACAGGACTGGCTTCACTGCGCGGATATTACTACCAGTATCTTATTGATGCTGACGGTGACGGTTCCTACCGGATCGCTCTGGACCCCTATGCATCTTCAATGGCACCTTTCAATAATCAGATATACGAAATCGGGAAAGCCGCTATTATAGATGTTGCTTCAATCGGTCCCGAGTTGAACTATGCCGAGATCGAGGGCTTCGAGAGCAAGACCGATGCAATTATCTGGGAAATTCATGTTCGTGACTTCACGGTGGATCCCTCGATCGAGAATGAACTGAATGCACCATTCGGCACCTTTGAGGCTGCAATCGATAAGCTGGACTACATCCAGTCTCTTGGTGTTACCCATGTACAGCTGCTTCCGGTTATGAGTTACAAATGGGGAGATGAGCTTGCGAGTCGGGAACGGGAGATGGAATATACCGCCAGCGGAGCAAATTATAACTGGGGATACGATCCTCATAGTTATTTCTCCGTTACCGGCATGTACTCTGCTGACCCGCGTGATCCCGAGCTCAGAATACAGGAGCTTAAAAACCTGATAGATGCAGTTCATGCCCGCGGCATGGGGGTAATCCTGGACGTTGTGTACAATCACACAGCAGATGTTCGGATCTTTGAAGACCTTGCCCCTGGATACTACCATTTCATGGATTCCGATGGTCGGCCACGCACCAGTTTCGGCGGAGGACGCCTCGGTACAACCCATGCGATGAGCCGCAGAATCCTGGTTGATTCGATTGCCTACTGGACCCGTGAATTCAAGGTGGATGGATTCCGCTTCGACATGATGGGCGATCATGATGCAGAATCAATCCAGATTGCCTATGATACAGCAAAGGAACTGAATCCCAACATCGTTATGATCGGTGAGGGCTGGAGAACTTTTGTTGGTGATGCTGGTGATCCCCGTATGCCGGCTGACCAGGACTGGATGCAGCACACCGACAGCGTTGCAGTGTTCTCTGACGAGTTCCGCAATGAACTGAAATCCGGCTTCGGCAGTGAGGGTATGCCCCGCTTTATTACCGGTGGCGCACGCAATGTTCAGCAGATTTTCGAGAATGTGAAGGCTCAACCCCGCAACTTTGTGGCTGATCAGCCCGGGGATGTAGTTCCCTACATCGCAGCGCACGATAATCTTACCCTGCATGATGTAATTGCGCAGTCAATCCGGAAAGATCCGGAAATACCCGAGAACAGTCTGGAGATTCACCGGAGAATCAGAATCGGTAATGCCATGGTACTGACCAGCCAGGGTGTAGCCTTTCTGCATGCCGGCCAGGAATATGGCCGGACCAAGCAGTGGCGAGTGGAGGGTAAGCCTGAGCATAAGGAAACCTATATGGTAGATCAGGATGGAAATCCTTTTACCTATCCGTACTTTGTGCATGATTCCTATGATTCAAGCGACATTATCAATATGTTTGAATGGCAGAAGGCTACGAATGCTGAACTCTATCCGGAGCAGAATCTGACCCGTGAGTATACAGCTGGACTGGTTGCCCTCCGGCGCTCAACAGATGCCTTCCGTCTTGGGGACAGGGATCTGGTTGATCAGAATGTACAGAAGCTTGATATTCCCGAGATCCAGAACTCGGATCTTGCAATCGTGTATTCGGTGGAAGCAACGAATGGGGATGTGTATTACGTCTTCATCAATGCTGACAGCAAGGAGCGGACCTTCAGTCTGGACATAGATCTGACCGCCGGACAGGTGCTGGTGGATGAAAATGAAGCCGGTACCACTGAGGTTCGAAATCCATCAGGTTTCAGTCTGACATCTGATCGGATTGTCATGGATCCTCTGACCGTGGTAGTTGTGAAAAATTGATCACTTCCCGGGCATGAGCCCGGGATTACATCAGACGATCAGAGAGTTCAACCCTTGGTTTTAAGGGGTGGTTTTAAGGGGCGGCGGTCTAAGGACTGCTGCCTTTTTTAACGATCGAGACAGTCTTCAATTACGGGGAGGAGTTGATCCAGCTTTTCCTGCAGAGTAGTCGCTGCCGCAGTGATCTCTGATTCCCCGGCACCTGCATCCATCAGGGTTTCCAGAGCATCCGCCGCTGTATACACCGCATTGAAGCAGAGATTGCCGGCAGATCCCCGTAGTGCATGACTGATTTCCTGCAGGCTGCTTCGGTCATCTGCCGAGGCCGTCGAGGCCTGCAGGCGTTCAGTCCAGTCGGCATAGCTGCCTCTGGCACCTTGCAGCAGCTTCTGGAATAGTTCTGAATCTCCGTTTATTTTGTCCAGCAATTCCTCTTTGTCGAATATTTCTTTGTCAGTCACAATCACAGGCTCCTTATCCGGTAACAGCTGGAAGATAGCCTGCTGCAAGGCTTTTTTATTTATCGGTTTGGTAATAAAGCCATTCATTCCTGCTGCCAGACATCGGTCACGTTCGGTTGTGCTGGCATTGGCTGTTATGGCAAGTACAGGGGTTTTTGCTTCCCTTTTTTCTTCAGTCTTTCGTATTTCTGCAACCGCCTCAATGCCGTCCATCTCTGGCATGTGCAGATCCATCAGTATCAAATCAATTGATTCTCCGGAATCCCTGAATACCTCTACGGCTTCCTTTCCGTTCCGAGCCTCCAGTAATTCTGCATTCGGAAGAATACCTGAAAGAATACTGCGAAGCAGGGTCATGTTAAGCGCGATATCCTCTGCAATCAGCAGTCGGTATTTCTGCAGGGAGCCAGCCGCAGAACGAGCCATGGATGCCGTTCCCGCTTTCTCTGTCTGCGATTCAGGTACAGGAATTTTCCGGGTTTTCTCATCTGGTCCGGAGAGTGTCTTCAGCAGCTGCTTTCTGGAAACCGGCTTGTTGATTATACCAAGCAGGCCGGCTTCGGAATAATCTTCCTGATTCGTATTCGAGCTGCTGTTGAGAAGGATAATCTTCAGTTCCTCCGGAGATCTCTGAAGCTTTCGACGGATCATTTGTATGGTCTGTAGTCCATCTACATATGGCATATCTGAATCCACCAGAATCAGTGGAATTCCTGTATCCTGTCTGAGATGCTCGATGGCACAGAGGGCATCGCTGCAGCCTGTAGCCTCAATCCCTATTTCATTGAGCTGCTGCTCTAAAATTTCCCGACTCCGTTGATTATCATCCACCACAATGCATGACTTGAATTCGTGATCAGGGAACAAGGGTGGTCCCTGATCCGTTATTGTAACTGGAATTCTACAGGTGAAGATTGAACCTTCATCCTGTCGGCTTTCCACGCTCAGTGTTCCTTTCATCCTGGAGGCAATAGTATGAGAAATGAACAGTCCCAGTCCGGTGCCTTCCGCCATACTTTTACTGTTCTGAACGCCCCGGGAAAAGGCTGTAAACAACTTCTGCTGCAGTTCATCACTCATGCCGGGACCGGTATCCCGTACAGAGAAAATACATTCCTTGTTGTCGTAGCCGACTGAAAGCTCTATCTCGCCGTTTTCAGTGAACTTCACTGCATTACCAAGCAGGTTGATAAGTATCTGCCTTATACGTACCGGGTCACTGTGCACGCGCTCGGGAACTTCGGAGGGGATATCCACCAGCAGTTCAAGTTTCTTGATCCCTGCCAGATACCGGACAATATCGATGGTTTCCTCAATCATTTTGCGTAGATTGAAATCGCTGTATGAGAGTTCCAGCTTTCCGGCTTCGATTCTGGAAAAGTCCAGAATATCGCTGATAATATGCAGCAGGCTACGGGCAGCAGTTCCGGCATTTTCAGCGTACTGCTGCTCTGTACCTCCGAGGTTCCCCCCTTCAAGCAGATCGAGGAAGCCGATAATCGCATTCAGCGGTGTGCGAATTTCATGGCTCATCATTGCCAGGAAGCTGCTTTTAGCCTGATTCAGGTGATCCGCTGTGTTTTTTGCCATGACCAGCTCATGCTCGATTCGTGCCCGCCGCAGTGCATCCGAGAGTATGTTCGCAATTACCTGCAGCAGGTAGACATGCTGTTCATCCCAGTATCGATGCTCAAGAATGCTGTCAAAACCAAGGAAGCCGGATAATTCCGCATCATCATATACAGCCACCGCCAGCGTAGACGCCAGCTGAAAACGTGACAGAAAATCCTTTTCATCTGCCGCTTCGGGTGGAAGCTCTTTTATATCGGGAATCAGAATCTGTCCCTGTTCCTGAAGCTGCCCGGTCCACCACTTGAGACTGGCGCACTCTATATCCTGTAGAAGTTCCTTATGAGATTCTGCTCCATTCCGGCAGTACTCATGGCTATTGCTCATGGTTCCGGAATCCCGGCTGATAGTAAAGAGATAGCTTCTGTCAACGTTGAAGAAATCAGCGGTTCGCTGCAACATACGCTGAATACTATCGTTGATATTATCCGCAGATGTGCGCAGGAATTCCGAAGATAGTTCAGAAACCATGGACTGGAACTGGTTGATGAAAAACAGCTCCTCTTCGGTCTCGTGCTGCCGGTGAATGTCGAAAATAATACCATCGATAAATTCGGCTTTTCCGAACACATCGGGAACCAGGCGGCCCTGATCGCTGACCCAGCTGCTGCTGCCGTCGCTTCGCAGTATGCGGTATGTCAGCTGGAATGAGCCGTTTTTTTCCAGTAGAACTGATTGCATATCCTGGATACGGTCTCTGTCTTCAGGGTGGATAATTTCATGCAGCTTTCTGCCGTTTTCTGCAGTGAAAGTTCCCGGGGGAACCCCGCAGATGCCCTGTATTGCATCCCCGATAAAATTCACCTGCCATGGTGCTGCGGCACTGCGGCGGTAGATTGCTCCCGGAATATTAGAAACCATATCGCGGAAACGTGTTTCGCTCTCTTTCAGATCGGTAATGTCGATGGCAGAACCTATTATGTAGGCAGTCTCTCCTTCCTGAATGATCGGTGAGAGGCTGGTGTGCCAGTAGCGGATTCCAGCAGGCAGATCAAGAATTTCCTCGTAGTTGATTTTTTTCTGTTCAAGAGCGCATCGTCTGTAATTGGCTGAGACTGTATTTCCCAGGGTTTCTCCAAGCAGCTCCTGGGGACTCTTCCCTTCAATATCTGCCAGACTTATGCCGGTCATAAGTTGATGGGTTGCATTGCTGCTGATAAACCTGAATCCGCCGTCTGCCAGAACTTCAATCAGGAACAATGCATCCTGCGTATTATCGTAGAGTTGGATGAGGAGTTCTTTGTATCGGGCTTCCGGTAATTTCATTACCTTTAATTGTATACTACAGGCTAAAGAGGTCAAGGACTGCGGGCAGGACGGAATAAAAAAAAGCCCGGCGGGTTGCCGGGCGCGACGAATCAGCTTCTTCCTGAATAAATTCTTGTGAAAGCTGACTTATGCCAGATATGCGCGGAGCATCCAGCTGTTTTTCTCGTAGGTTTCGATGCTGGCGGTCAGCATGTCGGCCGTACCTGGGTCGTTGTTGTTTTCGGCGACTTCAATGCTGTCCCGCAGAAGCTTGATAATATACTCGAAGTCCGCCAGAACAGATTTTGCACTGTCAGGACCGTTAATCGCGACAGAAGCGGCCTCGGTTAATTTTGTGGTGCCGAGGAAATCCTTGAGCGATGCCAGGGGGCGCTGCCCGATGGACAGAATCCGCTCGGCAATCTCGTCAATCTGCTCAGCGAGGAAGTCATAGTATTCCTCATATTTTTCATGCAGGGTGAAGAAATTGCTGCCCGTGAGATTCCAGTGATAATTCTGCAGTTTGGCATGCAGAGTCCGTAGATCTGCGAGGTACTGGTTGAGGGTCTTTGCGACCGCTGCTGTCTGTGTGTTGTTGATACCGATATCCATAATCTTGACTCCTTGTGGATTTTTATGTCCTGTTATGCCTTTAAAGATAGTCAAATAATGTAGCCGGGTCAAACAAGTAATTACCTATGACCGGGCTGTAAGGCGCCGGTACAGTCGAAGCATTGGCCAGGCCTCATTTTCCAGAATTAACTCAATCTCCTCAATGCTGATCATCGCATCATCGGCGGCAATTCTCTCAAGCGCTGTCTCGGCAGCGGCGTCATCGCCGATACGTATGTAGTATTGAAAGGCCGTCATCTCGACTGATGCCCGGGTTAGCGCATCCAGACCGTCCCTGCTCAGGAGTTCATCCAGAACTGCCGGTACGTGCTCCAGGTTGTCCTGCCGCTCATCGAGAATCCAGTCGGTTACGGCTGCCAGAAGAATACCCGTGTTGCCAGTCAGATCCAGTGAATCGGGTGGGTAGCTGCCGTCATCAAGATTGTGGATAGATACAAGATTGCCATCGTCCATACGCAGCAGCACCAGTGCAATGTTTTCATCGAGGCTGGCCATGCGGCCCTGTTCGGCAATGATTTTCCCCGCAAGCCGGTCGATGTAGATGTTCGTGTGAATAACCAGGATGGAATTCGCAGGAATTCTGGCGCCCTCGCCGGGTTTCAGCATGCCGAGCTGTAGTATCAGCGGTCCGCCATCCAGAAAAAACCTCGGGATACCGACCTCTCTGAACACTCCCTCGCTCTCGGCCGGGAAGTCCAGGAAGAGATGATCGGCCAGAGCCTCCCATTCATCATCATCCATCCAGCCCGAAAGCCCGGTGTGGGCGAAGAGCTGGTTCAAGGCAAAGACACGCCCCGCCGGTGAAAAACCGAGTGTCTGCCCCGCTGTCTTGCGGTCATAGCGGAGAAATCCGAATCTGTCTTCCTTGATATCGGGCTGTGTGTCGGATTCAATACCGGTTCCGAGCTCCGGCTGCGCCGGGGTGCCGGAGTCAGGGCCCTTGTCCGCTGCCGGATCAGCAGCTTTTTCGGCGAGGCTGGGGTCATCCTGAGCTGCTGATTCCGGCGCCGAGGCGCAGCTACCGAGGAAGATCAATAGGATTATCAATGCCATTATGGCTGTGGAAAAAATTCCTGAACGTTTCATATGGCCAAGTATATCCCTGGAAGTATAAATGCGCTACTCACAAGAGAAAAATGCTGTAAATTTTGCAATTTCCTCTGCTCTCTATTCTTTTAATGCCTGCAGTATCAGCTCGGCATGGTTTTTCGGACTTACCTTCGGGAACACATGGCTGACAATTCCCTGTTCGTCAAGGATAAAGCTGCTTCGGAGTATTCCTTCATAACTTTTCCCATACATTTTCTTTTCTCCCCAGGCTCCGAATGCATGGATAGCGATTTTTTCCGGATCGCTGATAAGGTGGAATGGGAGCTCATATTTGCTCTGGAATCCGGCATGAGAGGCTTCACTGTCAGCGCTGATTCCGATTACTGCGGCACCGAGATCGAGAATTTCTTCATACACATCCCGCAGCCCACAAGCCTGTGTAGTGCAGCCTGGAGTGTTGTCCCTGGGATAAAAATACACCACAGTCTTTTTACCCCGAAACTGCTTAAGCTGTACGGGATGACCCGCAGAATCGGTCAGCATAAAATCCGGGGCTGTGTCACCAACTTTGAGCATAATGCCTCCTGCGCTTAATATACTGAATTGCCTGACGATCGTGCGCGATTCCAGCAATTCCAGCAATTCCAGAAATTCCAGTTTCCTTGACCAATAATTCCATATGTACGATGCTTTATATGGTGAGCGTAACTGGATCTTCAATTTTGTTATCACCGCAGCGTTTGTATCAGGCCCTGGATGAAGTTAAGGTTATTGATGTTCGTGATCATTCTGATTTCGAATCCGGCCACATTCCAGGGGCTGTGAACATACCAGTGGATAGATTTGAACAGGATGTATCTTTAGGTGAGGGAATAGTACCAAGACAGGTAAGGGATCACTCCTGGTGTGTAGCTGTGCTCTCAGAACACGGGATACAGCGGCATGATACCCTGGTTCTATATGATCAGGGCGGCAGTTGCCGTGCTGCCAGGCTCTGGTGGATTCTCGCACGCCTGGGCCATGAGCGAGCTGCAATCCTGAACGGGGGATTTAGCGCCTGGGTCTCCGATATCAGCCGTGTCCAGAGATTTTCTGAAGCTCCGCAGCCGGCTGCCTACGAAGATCGGGCCATGAATCTATATCACGCTGACTTTTCTGACGTGCTTACCGCACAAAGCAATAAAACAAGCATCCTCTGCAATACACTGCCTGCGGAGAGCTTTGCCCAGGGCAGCATTCCGCGAAGCATCAACTTGCCGTACACACTGTTGTTTACCGGTCGGCCGGTTCCGACGATCCGCCGCTCATTCGAGGCTGAAGCTGTATTTGCCCAGGCAGGTATTGCTCTGGATTCACACTGCATATTTTTTGGCAGCAGTTCCTATGCCTCCTCGCTGGCATTTTTTTCGGCCCGGCTTTGTGGGATGCATGATATTGCGCTGTATGATGGCTCTCTGAGGGACTGGTTTCTTCGTGGAGGGCTTCTTCATTAACCGGGATATGTTGCAGGATTCAATGTGAGGTTTTATTGGCACTGGAAGAACTCTTGAGTAGTTAGAAAATGGCACCAACCCTTACTGGTATGTTGTTTCTCTATCATAGTTTACAGTCCAAAAAATGGTGCCATTTTCTAACTACTCAAGAAGAACTCCCGCCTGGTTTCTGATCCATTAATGCATGAATAGCCTGCTTCAGGTTCTTTACCCTCATGTACTGTTGATCTACCTGTTCACCTCGCCTAGCAGCGGCTGGGCCGATGCAGGTGCTTATACCTAGATCTTTGGCTGCAGTAAGCCGTTTCGTTAGATGTGAGACCGGACGGACTTCACCGGCAAGGCTGATTTCTCCGGTGCAGGAGGTGTGTGCCGGGCAGGGTATACCTGTACGTGCTGAGTAGAGTGCAATGGCAAGGGCCAGGTCCACGGCTACCTCGTTAATTCGTATGCCGCCGGCAACGTTTATATAGATGTCCTGATCCGAGAAACGTAGACCGATGTGCTTTTCGATGACGGCAGCAATCCTCGATATTCTGCGGGGATCTATCCGGTCTGAGTAGGTTCGTGGGGAGCCGCCGGCGCTGGCTACTGTCAAGGCTTGAATTTCGACCATGAGAACGCGGGAGCCTTCGTAAACCGGGGTTGTGGTTATTCCGGCAGGTAGCGGATTGTCACGCTGCACAAAGAACAATCCGGTGGGATCGATTACGGATTGCAGACCGTCCTGTCCCATGCTGAATAAACCAATCTCATCAGTGGTGCCGAATCGGTTTTTCGGTATTCGCAGGAAACGCAGATCGTGTTCGGATTGCTCGAAATACAGAACTGCGTCTACCATATGTTCGAGGATTTTAGGTCCGGCAATAATGCCCTCCTTCGTGACATGTGCAATGAATACCCCCGTGGCCTCGTTCATGCGGCACCATTCACTGAGAGCAAATGAGCATCTTCTCAGTTGTGTTGGTGCACCGGGTGGGGATGCTGTTTCCTCATCCCAGAGGGTCTGTACCGAATCGATTATAAGTAATTCAGGCTGTTCGCTGTCCAGGACATCGAGTATTTCACTCAGGGTTGTTTCACTGCTGATACGGATTTCACGGTCGCCGATACCAAGGCGGTCTGCGCGGTTTTTTATCTGTTTCGGGGATTCCTCGCCGGCAATGTACAGGGTCCGGCGGCCGGCCAGGGCAGCAGTCTGAAGCATCAGGGTTGATTTGCCGATTCCCGGTTCCCCCCCGAGCAGTACCGTAGATCCGTGGATGAAGCCTCCCCCAAGCACGCGATCAAACTCGGGTTGGCCAGTGGAAAACCGTAGGCCGTCGCCTGCATTGAGTTCATTCAGGGAAAGTGCAGATGGATGATTAGCAGGTGGCCGGCGGACTGAAGAAGCTGTTCCTTCATTACCATCGCCTGGTCTGTTGGCGGGGGTAGAGGAAATTCTGCGGGGTCTGTGAGTTGTAGCTCCTGCCTTGTCGCTTCGCGCCGGGGATTCCCTGAATTCCTCCATGCTGTTCCATGTGCCGCATGAAGGACATTTCCCTGACCACTTTACTTCGCTGTGTCCGCACTCGCCACAGACATACTGAATAGTTCGTTTGGCTGCCATGGCTTATTGTTGTTGATTTCCACTTACATTTCAACTGGATATTGTTGAAACATCGGAAGTAACAGATCTCTGCCCCTTTGGTGTTGCAGGCTGTGTGGTATTAATTGACAAAGCTGATCGTGCAATCTATGGTTATGGAATGAAATCCAGGGAATACCGTCTTGCGGCAATAATGTTCACTGATATTGTCGGCTTCAGTCGAAAAATGGAGCAGGATGAACAGGGGACACTGGCACTCCTTTCCGAGCATAATGCCATAATTTATGAAATTGCCAGCCAGTTCAAGGGTACGGTAATCAAGACCATTGGGGATGCCTTCCTCATTGATTTTCCGAATACCGTTCAGGCAGTTCAGGCGGCGGTTTCGATTCTGTCCCGCTTTCTGGCCTGGAATACCGCCCGGGGCGGTGAGCCGATGGAACTTCGTATCGGAATCCACCTTGGCGATATTCACTTTTTTGATGATGATGCCCTGGGTGAAGGAATCAATATTGCCTCCCGCTTGCAGCAGGTTGCTAAACCCGGGAAAATCGCTATCAGCCAGGATGTCTATAACCTTATTGCCAACAAGGTAAAAGTCCCCATAGAACATAGAGGCGAGGTCAAGCTCAAGAATATTGCCCGCTCGATTGAGGTTTATGAGATATCTGTAACCGCAGATCTCGTTCCTCACCCAGGTCCAGCAGCATCGATGCCTGCTGTGCAGAACGGATCCGGAAAAACCCATGAGATAATCTCTGAATCGGAGTCCATGACCGGGATGCAGGAAAGTCTGCAGGCCTCAGGAGCCTCTGAAACTGCTGATCGAACTCAGGATTACAGGCATTCAGATGGCACAGAGGGGCAGCAGGAAGCCCTGCAGGAACTTGTGCGCAGTACCGTTCTCGCTGGTATCAAGCAGCAGGGAAGACGCCTGAGCTTCTCTGAAGCCGAGGAGCTTTTTCCGAAGGCAGACAGCGATATCAGAGCCGCTCTACAGGTTCTGGTGACCAAGGGTTTGATCGCTCGTGATTCACAGCGGACGCAGTCTGACCGCAGAACTTATGCTGCTGGCACAAACAGTGGACCGGAATATGCTGAGTCTATCTCATCTACAGCCTTCCGAGGTGCAGGCGAGGTAATCGGCAAGATTGGTGATGCCCTGCGTGATGCCGGAATAATCGGGGGTTCCCGCGGGAAATTGCAGACTGACCAGGAGTATATCGAGGAATATCGGCGGAAGGTTGAACAGGATGCCTCTCGCGAACGCGGAGGATTGCGGGCTCATATCGGATCGTTTATCGGCGTCAACGCCTTTCTCATAATGCTGAATCTGAGTACTTCCCCTGGATTCCCATGGGCACTTTTCCCTCTATTCGGTTGGGGGATTGGTATGGTGAATCATATCAATGAGGTCAAGCGGAAGCAGGACCAGGTCCGCCACCTTGAAGCCTTACCCAATATAAACCGGCAGGGACTTAAACTACTTCAGGAGTATGAAAAGATCCGCAGTGGTTTCAGCTCGCATGTGGTATCAACCCTAGCAACCAGTGCTCTGTTGCTGATGATCAATCTCGTAACATCCTCGGCATTTATGTGGTCCTTTATTCCGATCGGGGTAATGGGTATCGGGTTAATCGGGCATGTAGGCGCATTTCCGGGAAAAATGAGTAAAATTCGCAAGCGCATGGAGCGAATGGGACTGCTTGTACCTGATCTGCCGCTATTCCGTCCGTCCAGAAGATTGCCGGATCCAGGTGAAGGTGGGTACTCCCGCACACAGCAGGCACGGATTATCCGGGCAGTCATTCAGGGACAGTACAAGAAAGCAAAACGCAGTGGCGCTCCTATTGACCGAGACTTTCTGGATCTGCTTGACCGCTATGTCGATCAGATCGCAGCGCTCGATGCAAAGAGCCTGGATGTGCTACAGCTGATTCAGGGAATTCCAGTCAGTGATCTGGAGCGTGACCTTGCGGTTCTCAAAAAACGGAAAGACAACACAAACAGCGAACAGCTGCAGTCAGAGTACAGTGAATCTATCAGGCAGCTTGAAAAACAGAAGGCATCCTACCGGCAGCTTACCAATCAACAGGAAATGCTGGATCTCCGGCTTACCAGTTCTCTCAATGCCCTGAAACAGCTGCAGATCGATATGGTTCGTGTGCAGAGCATGTCAAATGCCCAGGACAGCAGCCTTCTGCAGGATCTTCGCGGAAGATCAGATGATCTGAATCTTTATCTCTCGGATGTTGAGCGCAGTTTCGCTGAACTGGAGTCATAAATAACATAGCGGTTTTTTCCCGCCGCTTTTGCCTGGTACAGGCAGTGATCTGCTGCGGCAAACCAGTGGTCAGAATTCTGGTGACCATCCAGAGTAGATGCCCCAATGCTGATGCTGACTGATCTGCCCTCTGTATGCAGGTTGCCTCTAATACCACTTATTAAATTATCGCATACCGTCCTGAGTCCATCGGGGCTGGTTCCGGGAACAAGTACAATAAATTCATCTCCCCCGTAGCGGAAGGCTGTATCGCTGTGTCTGATCGAACTCAGCAACAGGTCAGAAAACTGGACAAGTATGCGGTCACCGGCAGCATGCCCGAAGAGGTCGTTCACTTCCTTGAAATCATCGAGGTCGATAATAATCAGTCCAGTATGACTATTGCGGGTTTCAGGGATATCTGCGTATTGATTCAGAATGATTTCAAGCTTGCGGCGATTTTCCAGTCCGGTCAGGGGATCCTTGTTTGCCCAGTTCATGAGAATCGCCCGGTGGCGGTTGTTCCTGGTTGCAAAGAGAAAGCTGAATATAGTTGCTGTGAGACCAGAGCTCAGAAAGCTCGTCATCTGCAGTGTGCTCTGGAAAATCTGCGCCTCGCTGTTTAACAGTCCAAAAGCAAGAACAGTTGACTTGACCAGGAGAATCATTGCAAAGGACAGCCAGGGGTTGCAGAGATAGAATACAAACATGATCAGAGGATAAATCCATAGAATTCCATAGACCGGAATATTTGTCGCAACTACGGTGACTCCAAGCGACAGGAATACCGAGAGTATGGTTCCTGCTGGCTGTGTCTTTCCGCTGTGATAGGTGTAGCCGGCCACCAGCAGTGAAACCAGAGCCATGGCTGCATCTGCGCTGCCAACCAGAATATTCCCCTCAAGAAAGCGGAACACGGCATAGGGAGTAATTACCAGCACAGCAAGTGTAGCGACAACGATAATGAGGGTTAACTGTAAATCTTCCGGTGCGTGTTTTCTCATATATGACCCTACTGGCAATTATACTCCGGATATCAGCTTTATTCATGAAGAGGTCTGAAATCAACTTGAAATAGTTTGCAGAATAATCTATGTTATGAGCACATTAAAACCGAACGTTCGGTATGTATTTTGTAGTTCACGGGAGTTTCCCTGTGAGTGACAGAAAATTTGAAGGAGTCGTAGTATGGATGCCGCAACATCAAAAGGCAGGAACAGTCGTGAGCATATAGTTCGAGCTGCACTTCGCGTGTTCATGCGGCAGGGGTATGAAGCTGCATCCTTTACAGCTTTGTGTAAGGCTGCTGGTATTTCAAAGGGCGCGGTTTATCATTATTTCACCGGTAAGGATGATCTGTATTATCATTGCTTGCTCGATTTCTTTGGTAATACGTCAGAAAGCCACTGGACCACAGATCCTGCTGAATCACTGCACGAGCGGATAGAGCTTGGCTTTAAATATGTAGATATTTTCAGGCAGAGAATTCAGGACCGCTTCGGATTACACAGAGATGATGCAATCCTGCATTTTTATAGCTTCCTCTATGAAGCAACCAGGAAATACCCGGAATTCCAGAGGCGCATGGATGCAGGCGATGACAGGAAGCACAGCAATCTCAGAGAAGAATTCAGACAGGCTCAGGATGCCGGAGAAATACGAGCCGATCTTGATCCCGAAATTCTGGTCCTGGAACTGGATGCACTGCTGCAGCAGCTCCTTTATTTTCGGTTTGTAAACCATCGTATTAAAAATGACACGCAGCTGCTGCAGAGGATGTTTGCTTCCTATTGGCAGCGCCTGATACCACAAGGAAAGGAATCAAAATGAGCAACAAAATTATTTCAACGGAATTGCCCGAAGAATGGTGGAAGGATGCCGTTGTATATCAGATCTATACCAGAAGTTTTCAGGATAGCAATGGAGACGGCATAGGTGATTTTCAGGGTGTTCGATCCCGCCTGGATTATCTGAAGAACCTCGGAGTTGATGTTATCTGGCTGAGTCCGTTCTGTGATTCTCCGAACGATGACAATGGATATGACATTTCAGACTACTACTCGATCCATCCGGAGTTCGGGACTATGGATGACTTTTCTGCGCTGGTGAACGATGCACATGCCCGCGGGATGAAGATTATGATGGATCTTGTCATGAACCATACCTCGGATGAGCATTCCTGGTTCAGGGAATCGCGCAGTTCACGGACAAATCAGAAGCGGGACTGGTACATCTGGCGTGAGGCAAAAGGCGACGGTTCACTGCCGAATAACTGGAGAAGCTATTTTGGGGGGTCTGCCTGGCAGCTCGATGAAGAGACAGGAGAGTACTATCTGCACTGCTTCTCGACAAAACAGCCAGATCTGAACTGGTCCAATCCGGAGGTTCGAAACGAAATGTACCGGATCGCTGAGTTCTGGATAGACAAGGGAGTAAACGCATTCAGGCTTGATGCCGTCCATCATATCGGAAAACCGCCTGGGCTGCCTGATTATCCTGAACCCAGGAAGGGGCCGGAAATAATGCTGTACAAAAATCTGCCAGAGACGCATACATATCTGCAGGAGATGCATGACAGGGTTTTTGCTGCTCATAAGGTTTTTACGGTCGGTGAGACAGGGGGTACGAGTACTGCAGGTGCCCGCTTGTACGTCGACCGTGATCGGGGAGAGCTGAACATGATTCATCATTTCGAGCAGTTCTATATGAAAGATCCCCGGAACGCGGGAGAAATGCAGCGAAATCAGCAGCATTGGTACCGGAAGCTGAGTAAAAAGGGTTGGGATGCACGGTTCTTCTCCAATCATGATCTGCCGCGGCAGGTAAGCGCCTTCGGAAATGACAGGGAATTCCGCGGTAAGTCTGCCACCGCAATTGCTGCGCTGCTTCTGACATCCTGGGGGACACCGTTTATCTACCAGGGAGAAGAAATCGGCATGGCAAATTTCCCCTATACGGATATCAACCAGTTCAGGGACCGTCATGGGCTTCAGGGCTATCATGAATCCCTGGAAAAGGGAGTTGATCCTGATTTTGCCTGGGCAGAACTACTGCGGAGGAATCGAGACAACAGCCGCACTCCAATGCAGTGGAGCAAAGATCTTCGTGGCGGCTTCAGTACGGCTGAACCCTGGATAGAGTTGAATCCCGACCATGAACTGATCAATGTAGAATCCCAGATTGATAGTGCGCATTCCATACAGCAGTTTTACTCCACTTTGCTGAAATTCCGCTCTGAGCTTGAGGTGCTCAGGCGTGGGGACTTCCGTATTGTATCCAGTCGAAACCGGGATGCTCTGGCGTTCTTTCGCAGACATGGAAGACAGTGGACATACACCCTGGTCAACTGGAGCGATCGGGCACTGCATTACAGAATCCCCCGGTCAGTATTGAGGGTAGCTTCTGCCGGAATGCTGAAGGCTCTGGTCTGGAACTACCGGGATTATCCGGCAGCCGGCCCGAAGCCAGATACCCGGATTCTGAAGCTCAGGCCCTATGAGGCCATGGTTTTTCATTTTAATCCGTAATGTGCTATACTGAATGTCATGCAGAAAAGTATTCGAAAACATATTACAGGTGGAATTGGCTCGGTCGCAGTAACAGCGGCTCTCATTGTGGTAGTAATCGCGCTCGTACTTCTGTTTACGGCTGACCGCGGTTCCAGGGAATCGCTGGACAGCATGTTGCGCGATTCATTTGACCGCATGCTGCGTTTCCAGACGGAGACTGCCTACACCATGCTGGAAGAAGTGCATCGTCTTGAAATGAATGGCGTTATTGATTCTGATGCTGCCTTTGATCTGGCTACGAGTCTGCTCCGGGAAATCCGCTATGCCCTTGATGATGAGGACACTGCAGATGGCTATTTCTGGGCCGATACAAGTGAGGGAGTCAACGTTGTTCTATATGGTAACGAGGCAGTAGAAGGCACATTTCGTGATAATCTTCAGGATGTGCATGGAACTTATCTGATACAGGAGATTAGATCGGCCGCGATGGCCGGTGGTGGGTTTACTGACTATTATTTTCCGAAGCTTGGTCAGACTGAAGCACTTCCGAAGCGCGGATATTCCATGTATTTTGAGCCCTACGATCTGGTAATCGGAACCGGTGCATATACAGATGATATTGATATGATTCTGGATGGAATTCTTCAGGAGCAGGTCGCCCGATTTACCGCTGCGGTATTTATGCTTTCCATGTCCGGCTTGCTCGGAGTTCTGCTTATTCTGCTGCTCATACTCAAAATCACGAGGGATTTGACGCGACCCTTGCAGTTGACGGTGAAGTCTCTGCAGGAAGCGGCTGAGGGAGAAGGTGATCTTACCCGTCGTCTTCCGGAAAATTCTCTGCGTGAACTCCAGGATCTGGCTTTATCATTCAATCGATTTTCTGAAACATTGCAGGAGCTCATTCTTCAGGTCAGACGGACAACGGAAGAGTTGACCGGATCAGGAGAGACACTTGCCGCGAATGCAGAGGAAATGTCCAGCGCTGTCAATCAAATGTCGGCTGGAATCGAGAGTGTTCATAATCTGATCGGTACGCAGGCAGGCCAGGTGAATTCTGCTGTTCAGACAGTACGGAATATGGACTCACATATGAACAATCTTCTCGGTGAGATTGAACACCAGGCAGCGTCTGTCAGTGAATCTTCAGCATCCATTGAGGAAATGATAGGCAACATTCAGTCCGTAGCCGGTAATGTAGAAAAAAATGATGACAACGTTCAGAAGCTGGTCAGTGCGGCCAGAGAAGGACGTGAAAAACTTGGTACCGTAAATACAGGAATTCGCGATATAGTTGCCAGCAGTGAAAATCTGCTTGAAGCAAACCGGATTATTGCCTCGGTAGCAGCTCAAACGAATCTGCTGGCGATGAATGCTGCAATCGAAGCCGCGCATGCGGGGGATTACGGAGCAGGCTTCAGTGTGGTAGCCGACGAGATCCGCTCGCTGGCGACCAAGGCCAGTGAGCAGGCCAAGCAGACAGGTGCAAACCTGAAATCAATCAAGGATGTTATTGACCGTGTCTCAGCCTCAAGCGAGGATGCAGAGCATAGTTTTGAAAATATGGGGCAGCTGGTAGAAACGGTCAGTGATCTCGAACGTGAGATCCGTCTTGCTATGGATGAACAGAGCGCTGCCGGCAAACAGGTGTTAACCGCACTTACCGAAATGAATGGACTCATGGAGAACGTGCGCAGCGGAGCAGAGGAAATACATTCAGGCAGCAGCAGTCTGCAGAATGTCATGGAACAGCTCTCGCAGCTCAGTACCCAGGTCAAGTCAAGCATGGACGAAATGGCGGTCGGAATCGGTGAAATAAACAGCTCGGTTACTACAGTTTCGCACATGAGTGTTTCAAATCAGGACATAGTCAGCAGCCTCGCAGAACAGGTTCAGCGTTTCAATGTCGGTAATGCAATTGCGGAAAATGCCGCAGATACTGCGGATGCGGAACTGGAATTCAGCCCCGCTGTGGAAGAAGAGCCGGAGCAGTCCTGATTACGGACTGTTCCGGGTAGATGCTCCTGAGTCAGAGTCCGAGCAGGGCGTTCGCAGTTATAAAATATATGAGCAGTCCGGTAATATCCACGGTCGTTGTCAGAGCCGGACTTGCCACTACCGCGGGGTCCAGCTTCAGGGCGGTAGCTGCAAGCGGGAGACATGCTCCGAAGAGTGTCGCGCTGATCACCTGTATGCTAAGGGCAAGTGCAATCGCCAGGCCGACCGTGCTCAGGTCGAATCCCGCAGGGATCGATGCCGGGTTCCGGAGAACGACACTTGTATAGACCAGGACCCCGATTATTGCGGAAAGCATGAGCGATACAGTTAGTTCCTTCAGGATCACACGGAAGAAGTCCCGCACTTTCAGTTGCTGCAGGGCTAGTGAACGTATGATCACAGACGCAGACTGACTGCCGGTATTACCCCCGGTGTCCGCGACCATTGGCATATACACTGCCAGCAGGCTGATTGTTGCCAGGGCATGCTCGAATCTTTCAATTACAAGGCCAGCCGCGAGTCCAACAAAAGAAAGTGCAATAATCCAGGGTACACGACGGCGGAAATGCTCCCAGAAAGGTGTGTTCAGGTAGCTTGTGTCCCCGTGACTGCCGGAAATAGCCATCAATTTCTCGATATCTTCGGTGTTTTCCTGCTGCATGACGTCGATCGCATCGTCAGAGGTAATGACGCCTACCAGGATTTCTTCCTCATTTACTACGGGAATGGCCATGAGGTCATATTTGGCAATCTTCTGAACTGAATCTTCCTGGTCATCCCCTACATGCGCGACGATAATATCACGATGTGTCAGGTCTCCCAGGCGCTTGTATTGAGGCGCAAGGATAATATCCCGAAGAGAGACGAAACCGAGCAGATGCCGTTGTTCATTTACAACATATATATAGTAGAGACTTTTACGTTTAGGTGCTTGAGTACGCAGGCGGTGGATAGCTTCGGCTGCACTGGTGTCCGGTGAGAGACAGATATAATCCGAAGTCATGATTGATCCGGCAGTGCCCTCTTCGTAGGAGCTCAGCCGGCGGATGTCTTCGCGTTCAGCCTGTGCGAGGCTTCGTAATACCTCGTTCTGCATAGCCTCATCCAGTTCGTTGAACAAGTCGGCCCGGTCATCGGGGGACATCTGGTTGAACAACTGGGTGAGCTCTCTTGCAGACAGCGCCTCAAGAATATCAAGCTGGTCCTGCTCTTCCATTTCCACAAAGACCTCGGCACGGGTGGCCGGGGGAAGATGGGTCAGGACCTTCCAGATTTCCTCTGGCTCAAGGTCGGCAAGGGCTTCGGCGATTGTAATAGGGTGGATAGAGTTACTGAGCCGGACGAGCTCGATATAGTTTTCGGTCTCGATCAGCTCGTGAACAAGGCCAGGGGTAAAGGTAGTGTCCATGGTGCGCCTCCTTGGTTTTTCACTTCGGAAAGGCGCAATTCATGTAGGGCCTTCAGGCCTCAGAAACTGCACCTCTCCGGATTAATACACAGGAAAGAGTATGTTCAGGTTGCGGAGGTTGATCGTCAACAACCGACAAAATCATACCTTCCTCCTTTCAGATGCAGTTTCACTGCTAATATACGATATACAATACCGCATGGTCAATCTGCCTTGAATTTGCTGTTTGGAGCTGCTCCCTTGAGTACCATGTGGACCCCGGGTATAATATCGCATCTATGTCAAATTCTCCGGTATCACTTACCCGGCTTTTCAAGGTATTTTTCAGAATCGGACTCACAACCTTCGGCGGAGGCATCGCTATGCTCTCGGTTATGCGGCATGAACTGCATGTCCGCAATGAGTGGATGAGCGACAGCGAGTTCTGGGACGAGGTGACCGTTGCGACATCGTTCCCCGGTGTGATTGCGGTAAACGTAGCCTTTATGCAGGGTCGGCGGCTGCATGGCTGGACTGGCGCTTTTGTCGGTGTTGCCGGAGTAGTCCTGCCGTCTTTCGGGATAATGCTGCTTATTGTCTCGCTGGCGGCCTCGCATCTGACTCATCCAATGGTTTCCCGATTCCTGAAAGGGGCGGCGGCTGGTGTTACCGCGCAGCTTGCTGTGACATCCCTGATTTTCGTCAAACAGGTCTGGAAGGACCGCTGGTCCTTGATCTGTGCTGTAGTTGCTTCTCTTATGCTGTTTGTCCTGGGCCTGCATCCTCTGGCTGCTCTGCTTGGTGGTTTTCTGCTCCGGATGGTCATGCCCATGACGCCTGCGCCCGTTTCCGGGGATGGAGAAGACACAGATGTTTGAATTATTCGGTGTGTTTTTTATTATAGGAGCGGGATCATTTGGCGGCGGCATGACAGCGGTCTCACTGGTAATTCATGAGGTTGTGCAGAAGCGGGCCTGGCTTACTGCAGGTGAGATGAATGAGGTTATTGCAATCTCACAGATGACTCCTGGTCCTATCGCTATCAACTCTGCCACTTTTGTGGGCTACCGGCTGGCTGGAGTTGCAGGAGCCTTTACCGCAACCCTGGCTGTAATTTCTCCTGCCATGATTGTGCTTGCAGTTTTCGTTCTCCTGATCAAGCTGCATACACACCTTACCGATGGTAATAATGAAGAACTAGGTAAGCGGATCAAGCACAGTCTTCGTCCTGGAATTCTGGCAATGATACTCTTTGCTGTCTGGTCAATCGGCAGCAGCGCTATAGTTTCCTGGCAAACCGGACTGATTGCAGCCGGAGGATTGGCTGTACTGCTTAAATTCCGTAAACTTCATCCTGTTGCTGTTGTAATTGCCGGTGGTGTTCTCGGACTGGTGTTTCTCTAGCATTGCTCTCTTGTCGTAAGGAGGACTTGTGAAAAACAAACTGATTTCTTTGCTGCTCATGGCAGCTGTATCTATATCGCTGCAGGCACAGCAGCGCTCTGCTTATTTTGATCAGCCGGCAGATATTGTGCTGCCCTCTGGCTATCGACAGAGTGGAAAGTATCCGCTTATCGTGTTTCTTCCATATACTACCGGAACTGCCGGGGCTCAGGCCAGATCATTCGGGGTAGTTCCAGGCGAACAGAGCGATTATATTGTGCTGCTTCCCAAAGGAACCTTTTATCGTGATGACTATCTGCCAAATTTCACACAGTTCGTGGAATGGGTGGATGAACGGCTGCAGCAGGATCTTCGCTATGCAATGGAAAACTATGCAGTAGATGTTGAGCGCATGTATCTTGCAGGCTACTCACTCGGCGGGGATCTCTCCTGGGCATTGAGCCAGAAGAATCCCGGTATGTTTGCCGGAGCGGTAATGGCCGGAACCCGGGCAAGCTATCCGGCAACACAGGGGACGGTTCGTCAGCTGGCAGACAGCGGGTACCGAGCAGCATTTATTATTGGATCGCAGGAAACACCGGAAAGAAAACAGGGCATCGAGCGGGCACATGAAACACTGACAGCCGCGCAGATCGAGACGATGTTCAGAACCTATCAGGGTGGGCATCAGATACCTCCACGGGATCTGCTTGGTGAGTCCCTGCAGTTTATTTCCAGGAGCTCTATTCAGTCAGCCGGCAGTATCGGAACGGCTCAGGGAACTATGGGGCGATCCGCTCAGGGAAGCGGTCCATCTTCATTCCCGCCGATCGTGGCAGCAGTGCTTACCAGGGATCCCGGTCAGCATGTCGGTCTTCGTTATGATCCCTGGTTTGATATATCGGGCGATGGTTTCGGCAGGAGTTATGAACACAGTTTCCAGATTCGTGCTGAAGGTCAGTTCGACGACATATATCTGAGAACAATCACTACACTTGAATCCCTCGAGTTGACCAAATCATACCGTCAGCAAGCCTTCAGTCAGCACATAGCCCTTGCCTATGGCTACAATGTTATGTGGGGAGCCGGTATCTCGTGGGACTGGTTCCGTCGCTTCAGCGCCGGAGAGGAAATCCTTTCAGAAGCAGGTGTTGATCCATCGGACATTGCCAGGAATTTCCAGCTTTCGGCCTTCTGGATTCATCCAAGACGGATGCGGGGACTTCCGGCTTCGGTACTCGAGCTTCGATATACAATTCCACATGGCTTCAGCCCTTTTTCCGCCGTTCACGTTTTTAATGCCGATGTACGCTACCATCTTCATGTAACCGACTGGCTCAAACTCAAGGGAGGACTGGCCAGTTATACTGTTCAGAACAGCCCCTATATTGCTGAGGCTGAAGATATGCGTCAGTCCCTGGATCATGTACTGCAGTGGCGGGCCGGTGTTGGCATTCGTGTACCGGGGCCCTGGCGCTGGGAGATCCAGCATACCGGGCGCAGGGTTCAGCCGCTTGACTCGGATCCATTGCCATATCGGGCTGTATGGGGCATTGCACTTGAATATCTTCTGTAGGAGTGTAAGATATAGCTTCTAATGGCCAGGGTAGGTTTCCCGAGAGGTAATTCCTTGGTATATTGAACGGCGGAGGCAGTTTATATGCTCAAGAGGGTGCTCATGTCGAAAGATGACAACACCGATTCCAAACCAGATTTCACCAACCCCTGGGGAAAGAAGGAAACTGATCCTGATAAGAACGACAATCAGCAGTTTCCAGGTGGCGGGAATTTTTTCAAGAACGGGATGAACTTCCCGTTTGTGTTTCTCATTATCGCAATTGTATTAATGCTTGTCATGAACCTGTTTCAGGTACAGCCGACAGGCAATGAGATATCGTACCGTGAATTTCTGCAGAGGATTGAATCCGGGGAGATACGTCTGGTAGAGATAAGTCAGCAGATGCTGCGCGGAAGCTCCCGCCGTCCCCAGACTCAAACCAATGTACTTAATCAAACAAGTGTCAGCTGGGAGTTCTATGCCAGTCGCATTCCTAATCACAGTGATGCTGAACTGATAGCGCTAATGCGGGAGAATGATGTGGAATTCTCCGGTATGTTCCCCGAGGAGCGGCCGTTTCTGAGTCTGTTGCTCAGCTGGATAATCCCTATCGCTATTCTGCTGATCTTCTGGCGGATTATGTTCAGCCGTCTCGGTAACATGGGCGGTGCCGGCGGTCTCATGAACTTTGGCAAGAACAATGCCAAGGTGGCTGTAGAAGGTGACACTGGTGTCAAGTTTACAGATGTTGCTGGTGCAGATGAGTCCAAGGCCGAGCTTGAAGAGGTCGTCGATTTTCTCAAGAAACCGGAGCGCTACCTTGCGATTGGGGGTAAGATTCCCAAGGGGGTCATGCTGATTGGTCCTCCCGGAACCGGTAAAACGCTTCTGGCCCGTGCGGTTGCAGGGGAGGCAGGGGTTCCGTTTTTCAGAATGAGTGGTTCGGATTTCGTCGAGATGTTTGTTGGTGTCGGAGCAAGCCGGGTCAGGGACCTGTTCAAGCAGGCCCGGGAAAAAGCGCCCTCCATTATATTTATTGATGAGCTGGATGCTATCGGAAAAAGCCGTTCCAGAATGTCTACCAATGACGAGAGAGAACAGACCTTGAACCAGCTGCTGGTAGAGATGGATGGATTCGACGCCCGCAGCGGTGTAATCGTGTTGGCAGCATCCAACCGACCGGAAACACTCGACCCTGCGCTCATGCGTCCGGGCCGTTTTGACCGGCAGGTACTGGTAGATAAGCCGGATCTTGACGGACGACTGGCCATTCTGGAAATACACTCCAAGACAGTGAAGCTTGGTGGTGATGTGGATCTGGCACGTATCGCGCGCTCGACAGCTGGCCTTGCTGGGGCGGATCTTGCCAACATCATAAATGAATCTGCACTGCTGGCAGTTCGTTTTGACCGTGAAGTGGTCATGCAGGAAGACCTTGAAGAGGCTATAGAAAAGATCATGGCAGGTCTGCAGAAAAAGAACCGTGCTATAAATCCGGAGCTCCGGCGGCGAATAGCCTACCATGAGGTTGGGCATGCACTTGTTGCGCATTATACCAAGGGTTCTGATCCGGTTGAAAAAATATCGATTGTTCCCCGCGGTTACGGTGCGCTGGGCTATACCATGCAGGTGCCCATTGAGGATCGATTTCTGATGACCGAACTGGATCTAATCGGAAAGGTTGATGTGCTCCTTGGCGGCCGGGCGGCAGAAAAAGTCGTCTACGGTGATATTTCCACCGGGGCCAGCAACGATCTTAGCAAGTGTGGTGATATTGTACGCAAGATGATTACCGAATATGGTATGAGTGATAAATTTCATAACGTTTATCTGCCCAAAGGTGGCGGTGGGACCTACCTGGATTCAGAGGTTACCCTGTCCAGCCGTGAGTATTCAGAGAATACCCAGCAGTATATCGATGAGGAAACTGCCCGTGTTATGGATGAGCGCTACCGCTATGTTATGGGCTTCCTGGAAGAGCGGCGCGATCTACTTGATAAAGTGACAGATCACCTGCTCGAACATGAGGTGCTCAGCCGTAATGAGTTTATTGCAGTTCTCGGCGAGGAGCCGGAAGAGCGCCATCCTCTGGACAAGAAGCCGGAGGACGATGCTTCCGGTCCAGAGAAACCCTCAGGGGATGCCTGAGGGGTGATTCCTGACTTCTGCAAGGCCTGTCCCTGGATCTACATCTACATAAATCGTTTTTCCAGGACAGGCGTTTTTTGTATCACACTGAAGCCTGAACGAAGGTAGAACTCCAGATCTGTACCGACCAGAATATGATTCGCACCAAGCCGCTGCAGGCGTCTGCTGCCTTCCTGTATCAGGAAGCGCCCGAGACCCCTTCCGCGGTGTGCTGGTACGGTTCCTGCTGGTTCCAGATTTCCCCGGCGGTTCAGCGCATCATACCAGAAACCCATCATAGCGGCTGGTTCTCCTTCGCCGTCTATAATCATGAGGTCCAGGAATGGCAGGTAATCCGGTGTCTCCTGCATAGCAGAAAATCCGGTAACGATTCTGCTTTCATACAGACCTTCGCCACTATATCCGAAGGCCTGGGCATGACAGCGCCCCTTGAGTTCCGGACTGCAGTCACGGCCTTCTATAAGCGTATATGAATCGGGAAGGGTCTGTTCCCCAGCGATTGAGGTGCTGATGTCAAGGCGTGAGTAGGTTTCGCACCAGTCTCCGCTGCTGTATCCGCGTGCCCGGAGAAAGCGGCGGGTCGGCTCCTGGTGGTCCGGGACTCTGACAGCGCAGAAACGCTGCTTGTTTTCCGTTTCGCAGCTGCAGTATTCTTCGGCAAACTCGATCATTTCTGCAGCAGTTGCAATATCCAGTTCCTTCTCTGTACAGAGGAAAAAAGCTTCTCCGCGATTTTCGCCTTCGCTGACAACTGCCGAAACGATCTTGCCTTGTTCGTCTCGCCATATCCGGCTTCTGTCAAGGAAATCCTGCATGCTGGTGCCGTTCATGGCTGATGAAACCGTGAAGCAGAAATTCAGTCGATCCAGGTCGTAGTAGTTCCAGGGATTGGCTGCCCGATATACGGAGCTGCTGACGAATTCACGGAGATCGAGAAACTGTCTTGTTGATTTGATTGAATGAGATGTGGTCATATGAGTGTCCTGTAAGATGAAGTTTGTGTATGTGGTATCCGGCCGGGCCGGATTCGTACACGGAGTACGACCAAAGTGCTGATGCGACGCAAAAACTGTCTTCGGCCGTGCTTACAGGCTCATGTTCCCGGATCTCCCTTCAGAAAAGATAAAACAGGTTATTACAGCTTTATGACCGTGTCAATTACTGGAATCAGTCCCGAATCAATAACAAACTCTCGGGCCGGTGTACACGAATACTGATAATACTTCTGTTCTGCTCGGTTACAGTGAGGCTGACCAGTACATACACGTCCGGTGTCAGCTCCCTTACAGCATAGAATCCCTGGGTATCTTCAACCGACAGAACAAGAAATCCGTCGTTGACTTCCCATGTTGTATACGGCAGGAAATCATTTTGTACTGTACCGTCAGCGTTGAAGCTTATCTGTCCCTGTGAAAGATCCGGCATACCCCCGGGATTATTGTGATCCCTCAGGCTGTATGCAGGAAGCTGTGTGGGTGAGTAGGCAGTCCAGGAGCCTTCCATTGAAAATTCCTGGGCAATTGCCTGCTGCAGACCAAAAAGTAGAACTACACAGATTATACTAAAGATCATTAATGTTCGTTTCATGCTTTCATTATACTCTGTGGGCAGTCCTTATGCAAATTTGACATGATTTGCGAAATACCGGAATATTTTTCTTGCATCCACGGCCAAACCGTTTTATAATCGTGTTAGTAACGCGAATCAGTCACGGGTTGGCTGAACGCAAATCTTTCGAGGAGGACTATATGAAGAGCAAGTTGGTTTTTGTTCTGGTTGCCCTGCTGCTTGTAATGCCGTTGGGACTTTTTGCCGGGGGTCAGCAGCAAGCTGCGGCACCAAGTGCAGACTACACTGACAATCCCTGGACAGAGGGCCAGGATCTCAGCGGTCGCCGTGTAGATGTATTCGGCGCTTTCGTTGACGAGGACGCACGTCGTTTCCGCGCAAGCATGGAGCTGTTTGAACAGCAGACCGGTATTCGCGTTGTGTACGAAGGTTCCGGTGACTTTGAATCATTGATTACCGTACGCGTTGAAGGTGGAAGCCCTCCGGATATGGCAGCTTTTCCCCAGCCCGGACTGCTGGGAGACTTTGTTTCCGGTGGTCATGTAATCGACATGAATGACTGGTTCAGCATGGATTATCTCCAGGCTCAGTATGATCAGAGCTGGTTGGACATGGCAACCATGGACGGAATCATGTCTGGTTTCTGGCATCGTGCAAACGTAAAAAGTCTTGTATGGTACCCCAAGGGACCATTCGAAGAACGGGGCTATCAGATTCCCGAGACCTGGGATGAGTTGATTGCGTTGACCGACCAGATTGTCGCAGATGGGGATACTCCCTGGGCTATCGGTATCGAGAGCGCTGGTGCAACCGGCTGGGTAGGAACGGACTGGATCGAAGATATCCTGCTGAGAACTGCACCCGTAGAAGTATATGATGCATGGGTTATTGGGGAACATCCCTTTGATTCACCTGAAGTGCGACGCGCCTTTGAAATCATGAGTGAGATCTGGTTCAATGAGGACTATGTGCTTGGTGGAACTGATGCAATCCTGCTTGTACCATTTGGCGATTCTCCGAATGCATTGTTCGAGAATCCTCCTGCTGCATGGTTGCATCGACAGGCAAGCTTTATCCCTGCCTTCTTCCCTGACGGAGCAACCGTAGGTGTGGATGTAGACTTTTTCTACCTGCCGGGAATCGACGAAGAGTATGGAAATCCTGTACTTGGTGCTGGTGATATCTATGGTGTATTCACTGACCGTCCTGAGGTTCGCGCCTTGGCAAAATACATGACACAGGGAATTTCCACAAAATCATGGGTAGAAGCCGGTGGATTTGTATCGCCACATGCTGATACTCCGCTTGAGTGGTACACAACAGAGGCCGACCGCCGCTATGCCGAGATTATTCAGAACGCTGACACATTCCGTTTCGACGGTTCTGACCTTATGCCTGGTCCGGTTGGTGCAGGCTCATTCTGGACAGAAATGGTTAATTATGTAAACGGCAAGGATCTGAATGCAGTTCTCCGTGCCATTGATAATAGCTGGCCATAGAATCAAGGGGACCTGACTCATAGTCAGACCTGATGAAGCCGTACAGCTCTGCCTGTGCGGCTTTTTTAGTTTATGCTGAACAGTTCGTCCGGTACACGCGTGGGACGCTGACTTACCGGATCAAAGCAGACCATGAGGGTTTCAGCCCTGGCGTATTCAACGCCTTGTTCATCGTGGATGAGATATTCAAGTAGAAAACTGACTTTTTTTCTGTCTTTAACCCGGACTGTTATCAGAATTTCGGATTGCAGGAGGCGAAGGGGTCGAAGATATTCACAGGATGCACTGCGGACAATGTATTGCATATCCTTTTGTGGATCAGCGGAGTAAAAACTGTCCCCCAACAGCTTGATGCGGGCCTCTTCAAGATAGTTGAACATGGTCGCATTGTTCACATGGCCGTATACATCCAGATCGCGGAAGCGCATGGCAACCCGCACCGTCTTTTCAAATAATTCTGAATTCATGCCGCATTATCAGACAGACTGCAGCATTCTGTCCAGTGCAGGCAGTGCTTCACCGGCCGGGGCCGCAATATGCAGGTCAGTAATCCAGGGGGTGAAATTACTTGGCTCCGGATTGATTTCGATTATATAGGCTCCGCCTTTCGAAGCAGTCTGCGGAAGCTGGGCTGCCGGGTATACCTCCCCGGTAGAGCCAATAATCAGCATGACATCACAGTGATTAGCTTCGCGCAGTGAGCGGTCTGCAGCTTCAATTGGAATGCCTTCACCAAAAAAGACAAAATCCGGTTTGAGAATTCCTCCCCAGGGGCTACGGGGTATTTCCTGTGCCAGTAGTTCAGTGGTGAATTCAATTCTGCGTCCAGTGTCCTGGCAACGGAGGAAGCGTATGTTGCCGTGATACTCGCTTACTGATCTGCTTCCCGCCCTGTGATGCAGATCATCTATATTCTGTGTAATAATGTGGTGAAGTATTTCCCGCTTTTCCCAGTCTGCCAGGACCAGGTGGCCGGCGTTTGGCCTGACCTCCTGCGCCGTAATGTAGAATATATCACGGATCGCCCTCCAGGATTCGGCCGGGTGTTTACGGAAATAAGAAACCTCAAGAACCCTGGGATCATACTGTTTCCAGATTCCATTATCTCCCCGAAATGTCGGTATGCCGCTTTCAGCAGACATTCCTGCACCGGTAAATGCTACCAGGTGCCGGGAGTCTCGTATCGCTTCTGCTGCTTTCTTCAGATACACATCGTTCATATGACAAGTATACTGCATGACACAGGTGCATGCATTAGGGTAGAATGCAACTGTCAAAATTTTTCTGATGGAGTAATTATTATGAGCACAGGTTTTTTTCAGTCCCTCGAAACACGGGTAAAGACTGCCGACACTCTTCTCTGCATCGGGCTGGACCCGCGGGCTGCGGATCTAGGCTTGAGTGCTGATGAGAGTCATGTAATCAGCGCCCTGGTAGAATGGGCTACCGGCATTATAGAAAAAACCTCGGAATTTGCAGCAGCATACAAGCCGAACTCTGCATTCTATGAAGCCTATGGAGCGGCGGGATTCGAAGCGCTCAAAGAGATTATTTCACTCGTGCCGGACGGTATTCCGGTAATTCTTGACAATAAACGCGGCGATATCGGTGCTACCGCCGAGGCTTATTCCACTGCTGCTTTTACCTATCTCAAAGCGGATGCCGTGACACTGAGTCCCTACATGGGGCAGGATTCTGTTGCTCCATTTCTCCGGGATGAAAGCAAGGGTGCTTTTGTACTGGTGAAAACCTCCAACCCCGGATCCAATGATCTGCAGCTGCAGAGAATTTCCGCTGCAGGAGACTCCAGGCTGCTGTATCAGCTTGTCTGCGAAAAAATCAGCAGCTGGTCAGCGGCATTAGGTGCCGTTGTCGGGGCAACAGATATCGAGAGCCTGCAACAGATCAGATCTGATTTTCCCGACATGTGGATACTCTGTCCGGGTATCGGGGCGCAGGGAGGTTCACTCGAGCAGTCCCTTGAAGCTGCTCTCCGCAGTGATAGTTCAGGAGTACTGCCGGTAGTAGCGAGGGGGATAACCCAGGCGGATGACCCTGCTGCGGCAGCCCGCCAGTACCGCGATGAAATTCGCAGAATCCGCCAGCAGTTCAGGAATCAGAAAGCAGAGCGAACGCAGCCTGCGCGCTTCCATCGCGTATTTGACGGGCTGATCTCAGAGGAATGCTTCAGGACCGGCGAATTTATTCTGAAATCCGGCATAAAATCTCCGTATTACATTGATCTGCGCAGGGTTGTGAACAGCCCCTCCTTACTGCAGGCGGTTGCCCGAGCCTATGCGATGGTTATACGAGATCTTGAATTCGACAGAATCGCAGGTATTCCTGTCGCAGCATTGCCGTTGGCAACTGCTGTTTCGCTTGAGACCGGAATACCCATGATATATCCCAGAATGGAGCAGAAAAAGCATGGTACAGGGAACCGTATCGAAGGGAAGTATACAGCTGGTGAGAGGATTCTGCTGCTGGATGATCTGATAACCACAGGAGGCAGCAAGATCGAAGCCGTCGAGATACTTCGTGAAGCCGGGCTGGTGGTTGAGGATCTTGTGGTTCTCCTGGAACGCGGTGGACAGGGAAGACGTGAAATGGACGCTGCCGGAATCCGTCTGCATGCCTGTGCCCAGGTCCAGGAACTGTTTGCACATTGCCGTGAAACCGGTCTGATTTCCGCGGACTTCGAGGCAGAGATGGTCAGGTTTACGGAGTCCATATGAATGGAGCGCTGAAGCAGATATCCGGGCTGCTGCAGACCCGGATCAGTATGGGAAATATCGAGTTCGGCTTCACACCGATGCAGATAGTTCTCGAGCTTCTCCTTCCCCTCGCGATCCTGATTCTGTCGGCACGGCTTTTCCACCGCATGTTGCGCCGCGGACGGAAAAACTGGCGCTTTTCCGAATCAATTGAGGACGCGGTCTGGGAGCGTTTCAGTCGGACAATTCATAGAATTGTAAGAATATTTATTCTGCTCATGGCTGTGGTTCTGGTTGGGCGCCTCCTCGGCGCCCAGATCATTGCAACATTCACTGAAATCGGAAAGATTCTTACACAACCGATAATTGAATCCGGTTCCACCAGAATTTCCATAACTACAATGCTTCTGGTCATGCCGGTATTATATGTGGCAGGTAGAATAGGTCTGGCAGTCAAGCAGTACTCCCGGAAGAGTTTTCTGGCCAAGCTTGACGCAGAGAGTCAGAGTACACTGTCGGACCTTCTCCGCTACGGAACCGCATCCGTTATTGCAATCGTTGGAATCTCTATGATCGGAATTAATCTCAGCAGCCTGGCTGTGCTGTTCGGGGTCTTGGGTATAGGTATCGGTTTCGGTCTGCAGGAAGTTGTGTCGAATGTGTTCTCCGGGCTGGTAATCATACTTGCCAGGCCGATCAAGGAGGGCGATCGGGTTCTTGTGAATCAGAATGAAGGAAATGTGGTGAACATCCGTCTCATGAACACGGTAATTAATACCCTGACCAACGAGACTATTATTGTTCCGAACAGTGCCTTGCTGAATAAAGAGGTGTACAATTTCTCCTATGATTCACCATCAATTATTCTGGTGAACCGGGTGCAGGTATCCTACCGGTCCGATCTGGATAAGGTTCTCGAAGTCTTGAAAACAATTCCCGGGAATAATCCCTACGCCATGGAAGATAGGGTGCACCAGGCCTTTGTGAAGAGTTTTGATGATTCAGGCATTACCGTGGAACTCAGGACCTGGATACGCACTGTGTACGATAAAATGGCTGCTCATTCATGGGTTAATCTTGAGATATGGAGAAGCTTCAGGGAGGCAGGGATAGAGATTCCTTTCCCGCAGATGGATGTTCATCTTTCTACGGGCGAAGGCTGAGCTCTATTTTTTTGAGGAATCTATTACTTTTTGCAGGGTCATTTCTGTGAAATAATTGTTGAAAAAGGCTGATGTTTCCTGCCAGATGTCGTGAACCTGACAGATTTCCGTACGGGTACAGCCAGAAGCAGTATACGCATTGGGATTCCTGTCCTCATTTTCACAGTCTACGCTGGACGTGCATGGTGTCAGGTCAATTCCTTCTCCAACTGCCTCAAAAATCTCTTTCACACTGATCTCTTCGGGTTTGCGTGCCAGTCGGAACCCGCCCCCTGGTCCGCGCACCGAAGTGATCATACCGGTTTTCTTGAGACGGAAAAAAATCTGCTCGAGAAATTCCGGCGAGATCGCTTCTTCCTCAGCTATAGTCTTGATCGGTTTCGGTTTTTCGTTGTCAGAAAGGGCAAGGTTCGTCATTGCTCGGATAGCGTATCGCCCTTTTGTAGTAATTCTCATTATAACACCTCTTGTGTTAATAAATTATGCAACATAAAGCAAGCCGGAACAATACCGGCTTGTATTGCACTGTAGTGTACACTGCTCTCAGTGTCAGTTGTTCACCCGTTCTACGTACTCACCGGTTTCAGTGTTGACCATGATTCGTTCGCCTGTCTTGATAAAGATCGGTACACGAACCTCAATTCCAGTTTCGATTGTAACGATTTTTGTTGCACCGGTAACCGTATCGCCTTTGACACCATCAGGTGCATCGCTAACCTCAAATACAACCTTGGTCGGAATCTTGATGTCGATGGGCAGATCGTTCCATACAAGGAGAGAATATGTTTCCCCTTCCTTAATGTATTTCAACTTGTCCTCGAGACCGGTTTTTTCGACTTCGAACTGTTCATAGGTATCTGTATCCATGACATGCACTGCTGCATCGTCCTGGTACAGGTATTGAACCTGACGGTCATATACATCGGCTTCCTCAACAGACTCCGAGGTCTTTATGGTTTCGCGAAGTACCTGTCCTGTCTTGAGGTTCTTCAGCTTAACACGGGCAAAGGCAGCGCCTTTCCCGGGGTTTACAAATTCCCGTTCTGTCACGAGATAGGGATCGCCCTTTAACAAGAGACAGGATCCCTTTTCAATTGCTCCTGCTTTGATCATGGGCGGATAATATCATGGAGCGGAAATAAAATCACCCCTTTAATACCTTGTTCACCGCAGAGTTGCATGAGCAGCCGGTCCAGACCGAGAGCATTTCCCGAGCACTTCGGTAGATCCCTGATCCTGTCGGGGAAGGAACTGTCTGCCTGGTGTTCCCGACCTTTCTTTCGCAGCGACTGGAGTTCGGAATTGAAATATTCCTGCAGCTCGTCTGCGCTGGCTTCGGTGTAGCAGTTTGCTGTCTCCAGTCCCCCTATGTACAGCTCCCAGCGCTCGGTCCAGGGACTGTCAGGTTTGCTTTTTCCTGTTGTTGGAACGATTGCCGGATAATCAATCAAGGCTACTGGTCTGTCCCTCGGCAGCTGAGGTTCAATTTGGTCCACAAGCAGGATATGAAAATCATCATCACTCAGGCTCCGGTTGAGCAGGGCTGATTCGAGATCGAAGTCTGCATATCTCCGGAAGGCTTCCTGCATACTGATTCTCTGAATCGGCCGGGCGATCCTTGCCAGTATGTTCTCTGTGGCTTCTCTGGAGGAGGTGTGTGCGGAAATCAAGTTCTGCAGCAGGCTGTCTGCGGCGAGAAACTGCAGCAGTTGTTCCTGTATTGCCAGGTTATCCATATAATCGGAGTCAACGCTGTACCACTCGAGCATGTTGAATTCCAGGAGATGACTGGAGCTGAGTACTTCCGCATTCCGGTAACATCTGCTAATTTGAAATATGCTTCCACTGCCCTGGCTCAGAAGCTGTTTCATGTAGTATTCCGGGCTCGGTAGCAGGTACAATGGCATGTTGAGGGTCCATGATCGATATTCGGTCGAAAAAACCTCGATATGGGTTTCAGGAATCACTGCAGGACTGAGACTTGGTGTTTCAACCTCAAGAAAGCCGAGACTTCCGAAAAAATCACGTATGCATGTGTACATACGGTTCCTGATACGCTGGACAGAAAGAGCATTCATTTCTGCAGTGTACCGGAACAGAAATGTATGTGAAAGAGAGCGAGATATGATACTAGTTACAGCGGCCATGAAATCCGAGATCAGTGCTGTCGCCAGTGCTGCCGAACGGAACGAACTGGGTAATGTCCGTGTTGGGACAATCGGTGTAGGGAAGGTGATGGCTGCCATGAATACGCAGCGACTCCTGATGGAGCAGCGCCCCTCAGCCGCTTTGATGCTGGGTGTTGCCGGGGGACTGAACCCCGAGCTCGGTATAGGAGATGTAATTGTCGGGGAGTCCTGCATACAGCATGATCTGGATACGACCGCACTGAACTTTCCCAGAGGAACAGTTCCGTTCACGGACTATCAGTGGATTGACGGGGATCCACAGCTCCTGGCCAAAGCCAGGAGCCTTGAGTTCAGCGGAACAAATTATGCAGGTGAACCTGTCAGGCTGTGTATCGGAAGAATACTTACCGGGGATCAGTTCATGACCCGTGCCATGCAGCAGCAGAATCGGTTTCTGCGGACTGAGTTAAAGGGAGATGCAATAGATATGGAAAGTGCGGCTTTCGCCCTTGTCTGTGCGGCCAACAGAATTCCTCATCTCGTCGTCCGGGTGATCTCGGATACAGCGGATGGTAAGGCTAAGGTTGATTTCGGTGCCTTTCTTCCGCAGGCAGGTGCCCGGATACTGGAGATTGCACAGCAGCTGCTCCTGTAGGCTGTATATTGGCAGTTCCGTCTGTGGTGCATCCGGGGTTTCTAGTGCATGTAGCCGGTCGGAATAACTTGTCGATGCCGACAGTAGGTGCTATGTTACATGGCAAGCATCATTTCAACATCCCCGGAATAAGGAGTTTTAGTTATATGAGTGATGGTGAACAGCGTATTGCTGGTTTTCGCTTGAAAGAACAGATCGACATGCAGGAGTATAATGGCCGTGGCAGCTGGTGGGTACATGAGACCACAGGCTGTGAGGTTTTCCATCTGCATTGCGATGATCCTGAGAATCTGTTTGCCTTCGGTTTTCCTACAGTGCCTGCTGATTCCAGCGGGGTTGCCCATATTCTGGAACATACAGTGCTCTGCGGATCACGGAATTATCCGCTCAAGGATCCCTTTCTCAGAATGCTGCAGAGCAGTGTATATACCTTTCTGAATGCATTTACCTTCCCGGACAAGACCGTGTATCCGGCAGCCAGTACAGTTGAAAAGGATCTCTTTAACCTCATGAAGGTCTATGGCGATGCTGTTTTTTTTCCTTTGCTTGATCCGGCTATGTTCCGACAGGAAGGGCATCGTCTCGTGTTTGATGATGAAGGCAAGCTTGGAATCTCCGGGGTCGTCTACAACGAGATGCTTGGTGCTTTTTCCAGCCAGGACTCAGTAGAGATGCGCTGCTGTCTGAATGGTCTGTTTCCTGATACTGCCTATGGGCATGAATCGGGAGGCGATCCGGATGCGATTCCATCGCTTACATACGAGGATTTTACAGCCTTTCACAGAACACATTATCATCCGCGTAATGCGCGTATTTTTATATATGGAAATATCCCTACAGAGCGTTATCTCAAAGTATTGCAGGATGAATTTCTCTGTCATTTTCAGGCAGGTTCATTGCCGAATAGAATAGGAGATCAGCCCAGGTGGAATGAGCCGAGGCGTATGACGGTGCCGGTTGCTGGAGATGCAGATCCTCTGACAGGATCATCCGTCACACTGAACTGGCTGCTGTTTCCTTCTACCCACAGCAGGGATGTTCTGTCCTTTGAGATTCTTTCCGAGCTGCTTCTGGGAACACCGGGTTCTCCATTGCAGAAAAAGCTGCTGGAATCAGGGCTTGGAGAGGATTTAAGCAGTACCTCCGGATACGAATCAGAGATTTATGAAACCATGTTTTCCGTTGGTCTACGGGGCACCTCTCCGCAGAAGACCGCGGAGATTGAAGATTTCATTATGCAGGCTTTAAGTGAAATAGCAGACCAGGGTTTTGATCCTGATCTGGTAGAGGGGACCCTGCGGCGTTTCGAATTCAGATCCAGAGAGCTTGGTGCAGGCGGCAATGTTGGATTATATCTTGGACGGAGAGCCTTCCAGGGATGGATGCATGGGCAGTCCCCGCATGAGAGCCTGGCCTTTCTCCCGCTCTTTACACAGATCCGCAGTGAGATTGCTGTTAACCCGGAGTATTTTTCCGAACTGATCCGGAGCAATCTGCTGGAAAATCAGCACAGACTCACGGTCAGCGTGGTTCCTGATCCGGAAAAGGAAATAGCGGATGCGGAGCTCCGGCAGAAAAGAATCGATGAGATCGATGCTGGACTCAGTGAAGCTGACAGAGAGAGAATCAGAAAGGAAGAAGCCGACCTCAGGGCTTTCCAGGAGGCTCCTGACTCACCTGAAGCGGAAGAATCCTTGCCCAGGCTTGACCTGGCTGACGTCCCGCGTGATATCCGCAGAATTCCCCAGGAAGTTATTGAGCTCAAGGATGGAGTTCTGTGTTATGCCACCGCCCTGTCCAGCCGCGGGATTGTGTATCTGAACATTGCAATCGATGTCAGCGATCTTTCGGGTGAAGCAGAGCTTCTGCTACCCTTTTTCTCCGGTGTTCTGACCGGATTGGGCATACCGGGGATCCCCTACGATCAGATGAGTCACAGGATCGGGCTGGTTTTTGGCGGAATAAGTACCGATGTTGAGGTCGCAGATCATGCCGAACTGCAGGAACCCCGGGTAATGCTCTGGATGCGGACAAAATTCCTGGCTCAGTATGCTGACGAAGCCATGCAGCTCATGGATGAAATCCTGTGCAAGGCAGATTTTTCTGATACCTCGCGCCTGCGGGAGATGCTGCTTGAACAGCGGAACGATTACCGTAGTTCCATAATCCAGAGCGGTTCCAGTTATGCCGCCCTGCGAGCTGAAGCAGGCCTGTCCCGGCTTGAACTGAAAGAGGAGCGCCTGAAAGGGATTACACAGTACCTGTATCTTGATGCACTTTCGGCTGAGCCTATCGAGAAGGTCAGAACTGCTCTTGAATCCCTGAGGGACAGTGTTATTCAGCGCTGCAGGACAGAAGTCCAGATCAGCTGTGATTCAGACCAGCTGAATGAAATGACGGACCGCATTTCGCACAGATTTTCTGATCTGTGGTCACGTGAGTATAAGTCAGCAGGGCAGATATCGGCAGCAGCAAATTTTGTTGAGCCGCCGCTGCCTGCAGCTGGAAAACCGGAATCCCTGCTTACGAGTACCTCGGTGAATTACATAGCGCTGGCAATGCCTGGTTCTCTGATCTTTCAGCCCGGGTATGCTGCTCAGAGTCTCATTTCTCACCTGCTCAGTACCAGCTATCTGTGGGAGCGCTGCAGGATGCAGGGCGGAGCCTACGGAGCTTCTGCTGCCCTGAACGGCCTGAGTGGAATTTTCCGCTTTGCAACCTACCGGGACCCTCAAACCTCCGGCAGTATTCAGGTGTTTCTCGATGCGTTTCAGGCCATGCTGCAGTCCCTGCCGGATCCCGATCTGCTGGAGTCTGCAGTTATCGCTTTGGTCGGCAAGGAGCTCAAGCCCCTGAGTCCCGGGGCGCAGGGTTTGATTGCATACAGGCGGCGAAAGCTGGGCATAACTGATGACGTGCGTCAGGAGAACCGGGATCGGCTTCTGTCAATGACGGTATCCCAGATCAGTGAGCAGCTCGAGGATCTGCATGATGCTCTTTCCTCCGGCGTTCTGAGTATGATCAGTTCCCGGAGTCTGCTGGATAAAGCTCTGGCATCCCTGCCGGAAGGCAGTAGTTCTGCCCCGGAGGAGATGCTAAGACTGGCCGCGGCAAACAGTATCAATATCAAGACCTGATATCTATATTGATATCTATATCTCGCCGCCGCCGGATGTCAGCAGCTCCCGCATCCGCTCCTCTCCATTGGTTATGTTCGAGAGGATGTGGATGCTGAGCTGCTGCCACGGGCTGTACTGTGAATGAAAGCCGACTCCTGCGTCACCGCCGACAATGGAGTACACCCTTCCGTTTCCACGGCTTTCCAGATATACACCGCAGCCATAACCGGAGCTTTCATTGAAATCAACATGCTGTTTCAGGAAGTATTCGGTCAGTTCGGCAGGCAGAATGCGGAATGAGGTAAAGGCGGCCCAGAATTTATCGAGATCTCCTGCCGTTGTGTACATGCCTCCGTCACCCCCTCCACGAACAGGAAGCTTGAAAAAATTGGTAATGTTCCGCTTGTCGAGATAGCCCAGGGCCGTGTTATGCGGCAGTTCGTTAAAGGCAAAAAAACCTGAGTTCTGCATGTCTGCCGGCTTCAGGATCTCCCTGGTAATGAAGTCGCGGTATAATTCACCGCTGATTATCTCGATTATGCAAGCGAGTAATACATAGCCGCCGTTCGAATAGGCATAGCGCTCACCCGGTATGAACTTGGGTTCATGCCCTTCGAATAAGGGCAGATAGTCCAGGGCAGTCTGCAGCTTGTACCAGGGAATAGAAACCTCGAAGCTGTCGTAATCTTCAATGAGCTCCTCGTCCAGATAATCATACATTCCTGATGTGTGGGTTAGTAGTTCCAGTACAGTCGCTTCCGGATGGATGAAGCCTTTGAAACGTGGATCGATGGCGGATGCCCTGCTGTTCAGGTCAAGTTTTCCCAGTGCTGAAAGACGCCCGATACCGAGAGCTGTGAACAGCTTGGTTCCTGAAGCAATGCCAAAACGCGTTTCAGCCGTATTCGGCAGCAGCTCAGCTCTGTTTCGATAGCCGAAGCCTGCGCTGTACTGTGCTCCATCCCTGCGATTTACCGATACAACTCCGCTGAAGTCCGTAGCTTTTGCAAACTCTTCTATTTTTTCAATCAGTTTTTCCATTCCAATGCCTCCTGCTTTTGATTATATGATTCTGCATGTGCTCAAGCTTTTAGATTTCCGTAACGACTGGTCCCGAAATACAGCCCGCAGAGAATTACGAGGGCTGTTCCGGTCAGGCGGGTGCTGAAAATAGCAAGCATTATTGCAATCTGGTAACTGACAGCGGTGAGGGGAGATGATCCTCCCAGGAGCTGGCCGGTCATCATGCCTGGAAGGGAGACAAGGCCGATCGTTGCGGTGGTTGCAATCTGCGGCGACATGGAGCGGTGCAGGGCTGAACGCAGAAAAGGCAGGGCCGCACGCACCCGGTGCTGCCCGAGGGCCCTGCGGAAATCGTAGAGCTCTACCCGGTTGTGCATGCCCTGAAAGAACTCCTGCAAACCTATGATCATGCTGCTCATGGTGTTTCCGAGCAGCATGCCTCCAATGGGAATTATCCCCTGTGCATTCCAGACATCCGGTCCGGCAGCAACAAGGAAAAGGAAGAGATGTATTCCTGCACAGAGTGCGACCGCTGCAGCTACAGGTATGGCAAGGTTCCGCAGCTTGAGCTTGCTTGCTCTGAGTATGGCCGCGGTTGCCGCTAGTATCATAAAGCTGAACCATAGCATGGCAGGCAGCAGTCCCCGCAGCTCGAAAAGCCATTCCAGAATAAAGCCAATGGCCGTCAGTTGCAGAATCATTCGGGTATGCGAACTGATTATGTCCCTGGCCAGGCCGAGTTTGAGCAGTCTGGACATGATGGCACCACTGATTATGAGCAGGCTGAGGGCTGCCAGGGCTATGGGATGAATACTCTGCACACTCATAACGCTGCCTTCCTGCATGGAACCTGGATTTCTGTGCAGTTAATTTCCCTGATAAAATCCAGGTCGTGTGAACTGTACAGGCAGGCTGTTTCATGTTCCTGCAGAAGCTTGATCAGGGCTGTGCGCGATTTCCTGTCGAGGCCGGAGCTGGGTTCATCCAGTACGAGGAATTGAGGCCTGCGTGTCAGTACAATTGCCAGACCGATTCGTTGGCGTTCGCCGCCCGAGAGACGCTCCGCTGGATGACCAAGTAATTCAGCAGAAATTCCCAGTCGGGGTAACAGATCAGTGGTCAATCGGTGTTGCAGTTCTTCGGTCAGCAGGTCCTGGATTATCTGTTTTAATGTTCCGGTTCCCAGGTCTGGGCGCTGAGGGAGATATCCGGAAACACTGTGTAGATGTTTCAATGTTGCGGGATGAATATTCTCCTCATTAAGGTGTATATTACCAGTGAAGCTTTCGGAAAAACCGAGTGCAGCCCGCAGCAGGCTGCTTTTACCACAGCCTGATGGACCGCTCAGACAAAGTGATTCATGCTGGCTTATGGTGAAGGTCAAAGGCATGTGCAGAGGGCCTTTACCGAAATCGATACAGACTTCGGAGAACTGCAGGCTATTGAATTGAAAGCTCATAAAACAGAGTATAGTATAGATTGAGAAGAACAAGGAGGTCTGTCATGCAGGAATGGACAGAAAAATTCCAGGTAGCTGGTAATCGGGTTGTGAGTAAAGTACGGCAGCTGGTGAAGGAAGGAAATGTACGCAAGATCATAATCCGGAAGCCAAACGGTGAAGTTCTGAAAGAGCTGACCCTGACTGCCGGTGTAGCCATCGGAGGGGTTGCAGCATTTCTGCTGCCATGGCTTGCGGCATTAGGCGCGCTGTTGGCAATGGGTATGGATTATACCATTGAGGTTGTCCGAAGTGAACAAAAGGGTGATTCGGAAGACGGTTTTAACGGTACTGTTGAAGATTCTGATGATGACTTCGATGGGCGCAAAGTCTGAGATTCAGCCCGGTATTTCGAATCTGATATTAATCTGATATTCCAGGAAAAAAAAGAGGCTGGCCGATTAGCAGCATGTAGCTGCTGACCGGTCAGCCTCTTTTCCTGTAATGTTTCAGCAGCCCTCATTCAGGCTGCTATGCAGTTCCCTACTTCTGTCGGGCTTTCATGCGCGGATTGGTTTTACAGATTACGTAAACCTTACCGTGACGTCTGATTACCTGGCAGTCTTTATGCCGTTTTTTGGCAGATTTCAATGAACGTACGATTTTCATGTATTCACTCCTCGTCGGTTTATGGGCTTATGTATGGCTTGACTATAGTGACCGCGATAATACACAATTCATGGAACAGAGTCAATGCCGCTTTATCGGTGTTCAGAGTGGAGGAATGAAATGATTGCTCATATTGTAATGTGGAGATTATCAGACGCTTGTGATGACCGGGATGCTGCCTTGAGTAAAATGGCAGAAGCTCTACGTAGTCTACCGGAATCGATTCCCGAGATTCGGGCTTTCGAAGTAGGATTCCCGAATTTGAGTCCCGGCCCGGCTGGATTTGATATATCCCTGTACAGCCGTTTTGACTCAATGGAAGCCCTGGAAGTCTACCGTGTGCACCCTGAGCATCAGAAAGTTGCAGAATTGATCCAATCTCTGACATCTGAGCGTGCGGTTGTCGATTACGAGGCTTGACAACGCTATATGCTGGAAGTAGGTTACTAGATATGCCACGACCACGAGGAAAAAGACGCGGACGCCGTGGAGGCCGAAAGCGACTTGAACAAAGAATCAACCCTGAATTCGTTACCATGCCGGAACCTGTTCCTGAAAGGGAATATGGTGAGTGCCCGATCTCTCATCAGCCGATAGATGATATCTATGCTGCAATCGATGATCCCGATACAGGGAAACCAGCTCGATTTGAAGCGGTGCTGGAAAAGATCGCCAGGCGGGAGCAGATAAGCGAGAATGAACGGGTCATCTATATGGGCAGCGGAACCTTTGCTGTGGTTGAGGATTCACCCAAGGGCGGTTTTCCGACTGTCAAACGTAGAGTTACATTTGAGGATGGGCACAACCGTGTTGATTGGCGCAAGGAACTCAGTCCTGGAATCAGTAAGGATTATCCCCCTCAACCTGAACCGGTCAGTGAACTGTATACGTCTGAGGATATGCGGGAATGGGAGTATCATGCACCCACCATACATGCACATCACCATGGGAACGGGCATGAGGGGCGGCATTAGACTGCGGCTCTCAACCTGAAAGCATAATAAAAGGATACGGTATGTCCAGCAAAACTCTGGTAATTGTCGAGTCGCCGACCAAGGCGAAAACCATCAGGAAGTTCCTGCCTAAGGACTTTATTGTTGAGGCTAGCATCGGACATGTCCGGGATCTGCCTCAGACAGCAGCAGATGTCCCCAAGGCAGTCAAACAGGAGCCATGGTCGCGTCTGGGTATCGATGTCGATAATGACTTCGCCCCTTTGTATGTAGTTCCCAAGGAAAAAAAGAAAATCATCCGTGACCTCAAAACCAAAATGAAAGGCGTGGATCGTGTGCTGCTGGCCACTGATGAAGACCGCGAAGGTGAGAGTATCAGCTGGCATCTTGTGCAGCTTCTTTCTCCGAAGGTTCCGGTGCAGCGGATGGTCTTTCATGAAATTACCAAATCTGCGATTACCAGGGCACTTGAAGAAGGCCGTGATATAGATATGAATCTGGTGAATGCCCAGGAAACACGCCGCATTCTTGACCGCCTGTATGGATACACCATCAGCCCGCTTATCTGGAAAAAGGTCGCGTATGGACTTTCTGCTGGAAGGGTACAGAGTCCTGGTTTACGACTGATTGTTGAGCGTGAACGAGAGCGGATGAAATTCCGACGAAGTGAGTACTGGGATCTCAAGGCAATGCTCAGTCCGAAGAGCAGCCCCGATCAGGCATTTAATGCCCGGCTCGAACAGCTTGATGAGCGGCGTCTTGCTGGCGGAAAGGATTTTGATGCCAGCACAGGAGAGCTCCTGAGCGGCAAGGATGTTCTTGTTCTGGATGGCGAAGCAGCGGACAAACTGCGGGATACCCTGGAAAAGGAAGCCTGGATCGTCAGCGCCCTGCAGGAAAAGCAGAGTACAAGCCGCCCCAGTCAGCCTTTTATTACATCCACCCTTCAGCAGGAGGGTAACCGGAAGCTCGGGCTCTCTGCCCGTGAGACCATGCGTACTGCCCAGAGACTCTATGAACAGGGTTTTATTACATACATGCGTACCGATTCCCCGACTCTCAGCAGCGAAGCCATTTCTGCTGCACGCGCGAGTGTAGTGCGTCTGTACGGAGATGAATATCTCTCACCGGAGCCAAGACAGTATAAAGCCAAAAACCGGGGAGCACAGGAAGCACATGAAGCTATCCGACCCGCCGGGACAGAGTTTCAGCATCCGGATGAAACCGGACTTATCGGAAAGGAAAAAGCCCTCTACGGTATGATCTGGAGCAGAACCATGGCAACCCAGATGGCCGACGCCCAGAAAGCATCCGTTACAGCCAAAATAACCGTGGGGCCAGCGCGATTTACTGCAACCGGTACCAGGATAGTATTCCCCGGTTTTATACGGGCCTACGTTGAAGGCAAGGACGATCCTGATGCTGCGCTGGATGACAAGGAAACCTATCTGCCCGAACTCAAGGAAGGTCAGGAGCTGCAGCCTCAGCAGATTGAGAGCGTGTATCACGAGACCAAGCCTCCTGCACGCTATACTGAAGCATCTCTGGTTCAGGGACTGGAAAAAGCCGGTATCGGAAGACCTTCCACCTATGCTTCTATTATCAATACACTCTATGAAAGAAAATATATCCGGCGTCAGGGAACCAGTCTGGTCCCCACCTTCACCGGCTTTGCGGTTGTTCAGCTTCTCGAGAAGCATTTTCGCTACCTGATTGAATATGGATTTACCTCCGATATGGAGAACGCTCTTGATGATATTGCCGCCGGTAACCGGAAGCGGCTTGAATATCTGCATGAATTTTATCTAGGTGATTCCGGTCTCAAGCATCAGGTTGAGGTCAGGGAAGGTAATATCCAGCCAGAGGAAAGCCGGACCGTCAGTCTTCCGCATCTGAAAGATGTTACGGATATCAAGGTTGGTAAATTCGGTCCGTATATTGTTCTGCATGAAGACGGGCAGGAGATTCATTCTTCTGTGCCGGAGGACAAAGCTCCTGCAGACCTTACCGCAGATGATATTCGTGAGCTGGTAGAACTGCAGAAGAACGGACCCGTTCCTGTTGGTGCGCATCCGGAAACAGGTGAGAATATCTATTGCCTCATGGGCCGTTATGGACCATATGTGCAGCTTGGCGAAAAGACTGATGAGAATCCCAAGCCCAAACGCTCAAGTCTTCCTGCCGATATGGATCCCAAGAATGTAGAACTCGCAGCTGCGGTAGAGCTGCTGGCTCTCCCTCGTGATCTGGGAGATCATCCTGAAACCGGGAAGCCGGTAAGAGCCAATAACGGGCGCTTCGGTCCCTACGTGGTTCACGATGGTGACTTTCGCTCACTTGGCAAGGATTATGATCTATTTACAGTTACCCTTGAGGATGCCCTGCATATCTTTTCACAGCCAAAGAAAGGCCGCGGAGGATCTGTTCAGATCAAGGATTTCGGTAAGCATCCCAAGACCAAGAAGAATATATCTGTTTACAGTGGAAAATACGGTCCCTTCATAAAATACGGCAGCAAAAATGTTGGACTGCCCGAAGAATTCAAGGAATCGGAATCTGCGGTAGATAAGCTTACACTGGAAAAGGCAGTTGAACTGGTGGATGCTGCAACAGGTGGAAAGAAGTAGGGAAATTGCTTGAAGCCCGGTAGAAATTCTGTTTTTTTTTAACTGATTTACACCTCTCGATGAACTCTCCTGCTGTATTACCTGGTAAAGGCCAAAAGGCAAGGAGGAGCTATGAACAGTTTGAATTCCATTTTACTGGAGGGCAATCTCACCCGTGATCCGGTGCTCAAGGAAACCCCGAGTGGTACCCCGATCTGTGAGTTTTCACTGGCGTCCAATCGATTTTACAGAATCGATGATGAGCTGCAGAAGGAAGTCTCTTTTTTTGATATTGAGGCATGGGCAAAAAATGCCGAGCGCTGCCGGGGTGTACTGGAAAAAGGTAGAGGCGTTCGCGTAGTCGGCAGGTTGAAGCAGAACCGCTGGATTGCAGCTGATGGCGGAAATCGGTCCAGGGTGATAATTGTTGCTGAACATGTGGAGTTCAAGCCGCAATTCAACCGGAACCAGGACTCAGGAGAAGCTGCAGATCCGGAGGAAAATGAAGAAATGACCCTCGCTATGGAGGAGGCCAGTGAAGTCGAGCGGGAGGTAGCCCTGGTCTGATTTTTTTCTGCGCCATTAAAATTTGTGTGGATCATTGTATTGACTGCCGACTCTGTAATAGGTATTATACAGCCATGAATAAGAATTCAGCAGTTATACAAATATATTTTTCAGCGAGCTGGTGGCCTTCCTTGTGAAGGCTTGCCCTCGTTTGCACGAGCCTTCACAGTTATCGCTGTGAAAGCCCGTGCGGAAATTAGCCGCGCTTTCCAGCGCGGCTTTTTTTTGCTGTGCTGGGAACGCGGATGCATCTGAAACCTTAGGAGGAGGAAATAGATATGCAAAAGCGTCAGGATGGCATAATCAAGATTGTGCCGGGCGAACGATTCACCCCGTATGGACTGGCTAAAAAGCTGTCAGCACGTGCGATGCTGGAATCATCATCGTACCAGAGAGGGCGGGAGCGTTACAGTGTGCTGATGATTGACGAAGCTTTTCGTCTGGAACAGCACGGCAGCAATGTGTTGCTTCGCTCGGAAAAAGGTGTCTCCAAAATCAAGAGCAAGTCACGGGATATTCTCGGGCTGCTGCAGTATTTTGCTGATCAGCATACACCGCTGCATCAGGATTTTCCGTATCCGGCCGGTGGAATCGGCTACCTGAGTTATGAGTTCGCACGACTCTGCGACAGTGTTCAATTCAGAAAAAAAGATGATCCTCTTGAACTTCCGGATGCCTGCTTTCTGTTCGGGCATGTCTTTGTAATCTTCGATCACTACACTGATCTGCTCTACATAATCGGATTGAATTATCGGGAACACGAAATTGATCTTGAGGCGGCTGTTTCAGCTGTGGAGCAGCAGATTAATGATCTCAACTTCACCTACCTGCAGCAGGACGAACAGTCATATCCGGCGGAAATAATTAATCCCGGAGCAGATCGTGAGGATTATCTCGAAGGTGTCCGCAGTATCCGTCAGGAGATCATTCGTGGAAATCTCCTGCAGGGCGTGCTTTCACGCCGTGTCGAGGTGAAGACAGAAATGGATGCCAGAGAGGCGTATCGTCGTTTGCGGACCAGTAATCCTTCTCCCTATCTTTTTTATCTCGATTTTGGCTCATACCAGCTTTTCGGTTCCAGCCCGGAGATGCACATAAAGGTCAAGGATGGAGAAGTGACTATCAGGCCGATTGCCGGAACCCGTCGACGGGGAAAAAGTGAAGAGGAAGACCGGGCACTCGAGTTGGAGCTTTTATCCGACCAGAAAGAGCGGGCAGAGCACCTTATGCTTATTGATCTTGCGCGTAATGACATTGGCAGGGTCTGTGAAGCCGGTGCTGTCGAGGTTGTCGAGAATATGGAAATCGAGAGATTTTCACGCGTTATGCACATTGTCTCGAGAGTAAAGGGCAAGCTGCTTCCGGGTAAAAACGGGGTGCATGCTGTGAGGGCAACATTTCCTGCAGGGACGGTCAGTGGAGCGCCGAAGATCAGTGCCATGGAAATTGTAGACAGAATAGAGCCGCTTCCCAGGAAATTCTATGCAGGTCTTGTGGGATATATGGAACCCGATGGCAATATGGATACCTGTATTACTATCCGCAGTGCCTTGTGCAAGGATGGGCGTTTTTATCTGCAGGCCGGGGCAGGCGTAGTGTATGATTCTGTTCCGGAACGCGAATATGAAGAGACCGAAGAGAAACTGTCAGCTCTTATGAGAGCTTTGGGATTGGAGGCAGAAAAATGATTTTATTACTGGATAATTATGATTCATTCACCCATAACCTGTATCAGTATCTGCAGGAAATAAGTGACGAGGAAGTCCGGGTAATCCGCAATGATGCAGTGAGTCTGGCTGATATTGAGAGCATGAACCCGAGTCGTATTATTATTTCTCCTGGTCCCGGTAGACCAGAGGATGCCGGGCTTTCGGTGGCGGTGATCAAGTTTTTTGCCGGGAAGCTGCCGATTTTAGGCGTTTGTCTCGGGCATCAGGCGATAGGATACGCCTACGGCGGCGATATCGTGCAGGCCAAACGAATTGTCCATGGTAAAGCCGAGCAGATGTTGCTGGATGGACGAGGTTTGTTCAGATCTATCAACAGCCCTGCAGTTTTCACCCGCTATCATTCACTGGTAATCAAGCCTGATTCAGTACCGGATTGTCTGGAGGTTACGGCATGGAGCAGTGATGGTGAGATTATGGGAGTGCGGCATCGCGAATTCGAGATCGAAGGTGTGCAGTTTCATCCGGAATCAATTGCCAGCGAAAACGGGAAGCAGCTGCTGCGGCATTTCCTGAATTACCGCCGTGAGCCCTTTGAACCGCAGATCTACCTTAACAAGATTGTCTCCGGTGAGGATCTGAGCATGGACGAGGCCTCTACATTCATGGAGGAACTGACAGAAGGCAACCTTGGGGATGCGCAGATTGCAGCCTTTCTAGCAGCAATACAGACCAAGGGCGCCGCACCGGAAGAGATTGCCGGCTGCGCACGGGTGCTGCAGGCGAAGCGTCGGGTTCTCAAGACCAGCGGACCGGCTATTGATACCTGCGGAACCGGGGGTGACGGAAAGGGAACCTTCAATATCAGCAGCCTGGCTGCGGTTACGGCTGCAGCTGCAGGAGCCAGGGTTGCCAAGCACGGAAACCGTGCTGTGAGCAGCCGTAGTGGAAGCTCCGAGTTCTATCAGGCACTGGGAATGAAGATTGACCTGCAGCCGGAACAGACCGAGCAGGTGCTGGAACAGAATGGTTTTGCCTTTCTGTTTGCACCAGTTTACCATAGTGCTATGCGCTATGCAGCGCCGGCCCGCAAACAGATGGCGATCAAGACAATCATGAATCTGGTTGGCCCCCTGGTAAATCCTGCCGGGACAGAATACCAGGTTATTGGTGTCTACAGTGAGTCGCTCATGGAGACGATGGCCAGGGCTGCTCAGCTACTCGGTGTGCGCCGGGGTGCTATTGTGTTTGGCCATGACGGCCAGGATGAGCTATCGGTATCTGCACCAAGCTCGGTGCTGCGCTTTGAGGCAGACGGCAGTATGGAAAAAAGCATTGTTAATCCTGCTGATTTCGGCATGCCGGAATACCGGATTGAAGACATAATCGGAGGTAGCGCTGAAGACAATGCAGATATTGCACGCAGTGTGCTTTCCGGAAATGGACCTATGGCGGTTACTGACTCGGTTTCTCTGAATGCAGGTGCTGCTCTCTGGATTTTCGGTCTTGCGTCGGATCTGAAGGAAGGATACCGGATGGCCCGCGCCGCTATTGATGACGGGAGAGCGGCCAGGAAGCTTGCGGACACAGTTGACTCGACCAGGACCTTGGCTGATGAGATGACTGGTGGTGCAGCATGAGCGGAGAATCAGACGTTCTGCATAAAATAGTCGATTCCAGACGGGCTCGAATCAGCAGGACCGGACATGCCCAGGGCGAGTTCGTCCCGGATGCAAGAGATGTGCCGCTGGTTACATTCGGACGTGATCCATTTGTAATCTGTGAGATAAAGAGAAAGAGCCCGAGCAGGGGAGATATTGGACCAGGTGCCGACCCGGTCATGCAGGCTGCAAAGTACGTGAGCCGGGGAATTCAGTCGGTATCCGTGCTGACAGAGCCGGAATACTTCGGGGGTTCTCTAGAGGATCTCAGAAGGGTAAAGCAGCAGTATCCTCAACTATCGGTACTTCGTAAGGATTTCCTGCTGGATGAAGAGGATATCGAAATTTCCTACAGGGCAGGCGCTGATGCAGTCCTTTTGATAGCATCAGTACTTGAACCCGCTCAACTGGAACGTATGCATACGCGCGCGCTTGAACTCGGTATGCAGGCTCTGGTTGAACTGCATACCGTCGAGGAGCTTGAAGCAGTACGCCCGATTGCACCTCCCCTGGTAGGAGTCAACAGCAGGGATCTTAAAACATTCAGGATGGATCCACTGGTACCCCTGAGACTGCGGGAACTTGCCGGGAATGACAGCAACTGGTCTCCCCGCTGGGTTTTCGAGTCAGGTGTTTTTGAGGAAGAGCATGCAGCCCTCGCGGCAAGCAGCGCTTTTGACGCAGTGCTGGTTGGAGAGGCCGTAATGCGCTCTCCTGACAGGATTACAGGCATAGTGAGAGGACTGTCATATACGGGACGGCATGATTTCTGGCCACGGATCGCCAGGAGAATATCGGAGAACGCAAGCGACGGGAACCGTGACTGCGGGAACTGTGACTATCGTCCCCTGATCAAGATATGCGGACTGACCTGGCAGGAAGATGCACGCTTTGCGGATCAGCAGGGTGCAGATCTGCTGGGATTTGTCTTTGCGGACAGCCCGCGCCGGGCGGAAGCCTCCATGTTGAGGTCGCTGGGTAAAACCCGGGCACTCAAGGTCGGAGTGGTAGTATGCGGAGGTGACAAACAGTTCCCGGCAGAGGTTCAGCAGCTGCTGCAGGAAGGCATACTCGATGCCGTCCAGTTCAGCGGAGATGAGCTTCCCGCTGATTGTTTTCCAATGGCTTTTCCGTATTACAAGGCAATCCGTCCTGCCTCCGTTGCAGATTGTGCGGAAGCAGATAACTATCATTGTCCTAGAGTGCTCGTTGACGCAAGATCCCCGGACGGGGCATATGGCGGCAGCGGCCACCGCATACCAGCAGATATTGTTGAAAGTGTGAAAGGACCGCTCTGGCTGGCTGGAGGGCTGAATCCGGAGAATGTCAGACAGGCAGTAAGGGATTTCAGACCTGAGCTTGTAGATGTAGCAAGCGGCCTGGAATCGCATCCCGGAAAGAAGGATCCCCGTAAGATCCGGGCATTTATTGAGGAGGTACAGCGTGGAGCTGCAGAAAATATTCGGTGAGTTTGGTGGTAGTTATGTAGCAGAGGTCCTTCGCCCTGCTTTGATCGAACTCGAGCAATCCTTTACGGACTGCTATAACAGTCAGGATTTCCAGAATGAATACCAGCGTCTGTTGACTGACTATGTCGGGCGGCCTACGCCCCTGCTTTATGCGGAGAATACCAGTCGTGAACTCGGTGGTGCGCAGATATACATTAAACTGGAAGGGCTTGCAAACACCGGGGCCCACAAAATCAACAATGCCCTGGGGCAGGCTCTCGTAGCCAAGCATATGGGAAAGACCCGGATTATCGCTGAGACCGGGGCCGGTCAGCACGGGCTGGCTACTGCAGCGGTCTGTGCCAAGCTAGGTCTCGATTGTACAATCTATATGGGTGAGGTGGACATTGCACGGCAGCGGCCCAACGTATACTGCATGGAGCTCTATGGTGCCAAAGTTGTTCCTGTAAAATCCGGTAGCAGAACCTTGAAGGATGCCGTGAACGAGGCTCTGAGAGACTGGGCAGGAAGCTTCTCGGATACTCATTATCTGCTTGGTTCGGCGCTCGGTCCCGCACCATTCCCGGATATTGTACGCGAATTTCAGTCGGTCATCGGCAAGGAAATCAAGGAACAGACAAGCAGTCGGAATATCAAACCGGATGTACTGGTAGCCTGTGTCGGAGGCGGATCCAACGCAATCGGTATGTTTGCTCCCTTTCTTGAAGACAGTACTGTCCGACTGATTGGTGTGGAGGCCGGCGGTACCGGACCTTCAATCGGTGAAAATGCGGCCCGCATGCATGGTACTGGAAGTGTAGGCATAGTACAGGGTTACAAGAGTCTGTTTCTGCTGGATGAGGATGGACAGGTGCAGCATACCCATTCCATTTCAGCGGGTCTGGATTATGCAGGTATTGGACCTCAGCTTGCCCATCTGGGAAAAAGCGGCAGGATAGAGTTCTGTCAGGCTAGTGATCAGGAAGCACTGGATGCGCTGCAGCTGCTGGCGAGAAATGAAGGAGTAATTTTTGCTCTCGAATCAGCCCATGGTGCAGCGGCGGCATTGAAAATGGCTCCTGATCTTCCTTCTGACAGCACGCTGATTATCAACATGAGCGGCCGTGGTGACAAGGATTTATTTATTACAGCCCGTGAACTCGACCCTGTACGCTGGAGAGAGTATCTGCTCAGTGAGGCGGATGGAGCTGCGAAGGCAATACAGGCAGCAAAGGGGACGTCAGCAGGAGAGGAGGATCTCAATGCGTGAAAATACAGAAAATGGCGGAAGACCACAGGTTATGGCTCATATGATTCCCTGCTATCCGGATCGACTGACAGCCCGGGCTGCGGTGGATGGACTTGTCCGGGGAGGAGCAACTCATCTTGAGATACAGTTCCCGTTTTCTGATCCCACTGCGGATGGTCCGGTTATACAGGCTGCCTGTTCACAGGCACTGGAACAGGGCTTCAGGGTTAATGAGGGCTTCGCTTTTGTCCGGGACGTGACCGCGGCCTATGATTTGCCGGTTTTTATTATGTCCTATGCTTCCCTCGTATATACGCGCGGTGTGGAACGTTTTATCCAGGATGCCAAAAATGCAGGGGCTGCAGGACTGATTGTGCCGGATCTGCCTGTAGATGCAGATGAAGGGCTGTACCGGATTGCAGCAGCCGAAGGCCTTGATGTCTGGCCGGTGGTTGTTCCAAACACACCAGCCGAAAGAATCAGCTTGATACGAAATGTGCATCCCCGGGGTGTCTATGCTGCACTGCGTTCCGGTATAACCGGAAGCAAAACTGAAATAGGTAATGAAAATCTTGGATTCCTCGATACGCTCGGTACACTGAAAGCCCCGATTTTCGCGGGATTCGGTATTCGGGAGCGGGCCCAGGTCGAGGCCCTTTCAAGGCATGTTCAGGGGGTGGTGATCGGTTCAGCCTTTGTTGAGATTATCGGACAGAGCAGTCCTGATACTGTGGCTGACAGACTTGCAGAGTTCCTGGCGGACCTGCTTTCGTTCTAATCTGCTGCCGCAATAGATTGCCTGCAGGCCTTGCTTCTTATTTACTCCAGAAGCAGGTCCTGCAGTGTTCTGACTTCTTTGTCGCTGATCCCCAATGCTTCAGCTCTATACGCATCAAAACTGCCCCAGATTCTGTCGATTTCATCGAATGCAGCTTCAATCCAGTTAGCTCTTACTGACATTAAATGCCGTATAATATCCGCTGTCTGTTTACCGCGCCAGATGCGCAGTACAGTTAGCTGCCAATCGCTCAGAGGAGGGTGATCGAAGCTGACCAGATAATCACGGATAATACCATCCATTCCGGCCCCAAGAACACGAAGCAGGATAGCACTTGAAAATCCCGTTCTGTCCTTGCCTCCGGTACAATGCCAGAGTACCGGTTTTGCCTTGGCTGAAAGGAGAATCCGGAAAAATCCAGCGAACTGATCTGACCAGTCGCTCACAAATTCCCGGTTTGTATTCTCCATGATTTTATCTACATCGAAGTCTTCAAAATCCTTGTTCCATACTCTTGAGGCAACTTCCGACAGAAGTGTTGAATTAGCCTGATCCAGTATCGGCAGGCAGTGTACCGCAAGATTTCCGGAGGCCGGGAGCCGGCTGCGGTATTTGCCACGCTCCTCGGAAGAGCGGAGGTCTACGATTATATCTATGCCGAGCTCTGAGAGTTTTCTGATATCTGCCTTACTGGCCCGGTGGAGGCTTCCGCAGCGGTACAGCATCCCCTTGCGAATTTTTCTGCCGTCCTGGACTTCAAGTCCCCCAATATCCCGGAAATTACGTATTTTTTTCATGCCTGATTCAGCCTTTTGCCCGATAACACATATTGAACTCTCACTCTAACCGGAAAAAGTGCCCTATGCCAATGGTTTGTGAGTAGTTACAGCAATTCAAGATGTGCGCCTTTACATGAACGGTTATTTCGTAAAAGATCAAAAATCTCTATGTCCCGTGTGAGTATCTACGCCAACATGGCAGATCTGCCATGTTGGCGTAGGTGCTTCCAAATCGATTAGAGATTTTTGACATACAAACACATTGTATTGAGCTATATGCTGGCGCACATCTTGAATTGCTGGAGTAGTTAGAAAAAAGCACTCGGATGAGGAAACTGCAAAATTGCGTGCAATTTCCTCATCGCATCAGTAGCGAATTCTCAAGTTCTTTTCCTTGACCTCCTTCTGAAGCAGTGTTACTATGTTTTCACGTGAAAACAATTCCTGAGATTCTGCAGATTTTTTTGCATGAGTGCTCTCAGGGGTATCGGGGGATATGTGAAATATTATTTTTTATTAATTTCTGCTTGTCTGGCTGTAGTTTTGCTTGCCTTGTCAGCCTGTGTGACAGAACATCAAGGAACATCTGATTCGGATCCGGTGCATACCTTAAGCAATGCCGCTGAAGCTGAATACCTGGCCAGTAAAGGATTGTTTGAACGGCCGGAAATGCATCAGTGGACAGATATTCAGGCCCAGCTGCCAAGCGGCTATACACAGGAAGATCTACGTGATTTTACCAGAGAAACCTTTCATGTCTTCAGGGAGAAATATTTCGCTGATGTTCCGGGGGTAAGTCCCCGGCAATCTTATCTGGACTGGCTTGCTGGAGACCGGGATGATCCATCCGTGACCTGGGTCGATAAGACTTCCGTGACCGTGTCCGAGGCTCATGGATATGGAATGCTGGCCATTGTGCTTGCTGCAGATCTGGATCCGGAATATGCCTGGCAGGGTCAGCTGGATTTTGATGCATTTGTGCGCTACAAAAATGCCTATCCCAGTCCTCTGGATTCACGCTTGATGTGCTGGAGGCAGTTCGGGGAAGGATTGAATCCGGACGGAAGTGGAACCATTACCCGGATAATCAACGACCCTGTCGGCTCGAATGCCACGGATGGAGACATGGATATAGCATATGCCTTGTTGCTCGCTCATGATTTATGGGGCAGTGATGGAGGGATCAATTACCAGCGTGAAGCCCGGAAGGTCATTGACGGAATCAGATCGGTTAATATCCACCGTGAGACTGGTATGCTTCATCTTGGAGACTGGGCCTTTATGGACACTGGAGATTATCATCGGACGACTCGTGGTTCTGACTTCATGCTTGGACATTTCAGGGCCTTTGCTAATGCAGATACCCGACATGCGGATTACTGGGAACGTTCACTGAATTACAAGGTTGCCATTATCAAACAGGTTATTGAGGATTGGAGCGAGGGTACAGGTTTGCTGCCTGACTTTATGCTCAGAACAGAGGATGGAAGTTATGAGCCATCTGACGGGAGGGTTCTGGAAACTGAATATGACGGTGATTATAACTGGAATAACTGTCGGGTCCCCTGGCGCTTCGCTGCTGACTACCTGTCATATGGTGATCCAGTGATTCTGGACGAAATCGAAATGCTTAATGAATGGATCAAGCAGGCTGCGGGCGGTGATGCCTCCAGAATTAATGCCGGGTACTACATCCGAGGTGGAGAGGCCGGTTCCCCGATAGAGGGGCGAAGCACAGGTCAAAGTGATTTTGCGGCTCCTTTTATGTTAAGTGCTGCTGTCAGTGACCAGCATCAGGATTGGCTGGATTCCTCCTATACGCATAACATTGATAATCTGAGTCGCTACTATGGAGATTCAATCCGTCTGCACTCATTGTTTGTTCTGTCGGGTGTGTGGCGTCTGCCGAACCCCTGAGGCACTACGCGTTCATGCTGGTTTAATTCAAGAAAAAGCACCCGTTGGGTGTTGGATATACATTATGGAGGAGGTGCGGATATATGAAAACCGTACTTGTGCTGCTCATTTTGAGCATGACTTTTTTTTCCTGTGCTACTGCCGGGGACGCTGCGGTAGCGACTGCTCCGCTTGAAGCTGATGTCGTTGAGGCTGCTGTCATCCCGGCATGGGCTGATCTGGATACTAGCACCGGAAATCTACTGGAAACCCTGCCTGAGGACAGATGGTATGGTGTTGCCTGTGATTATGGATCTGAGGTTGAGTGGTCAGGTCCTGCGGATGGGGTTCTGGAGGTTGATTTCTTTCTGGCTGCGTTACCGGGACCGAACCAGTGGCCATGGGTCGAGGTCGTTTCCATGATTGATCAAGCACTGGATGGAACTCAGGGGATCAAAATTACCTATGAGCATGATAATCCCTTTATCCTGAAGTTTTCCCAGACGGATTTCGGACCAGATGGTGACAATTCCTATGCACACTATCAGTTTACACTTCCTGAAACCAAAAATGGTCCTGAAACTGTATACGTCAGTGTAGAGGATTTCGAGCAGCCCGGTTGGGCCACCCCGGCTTCAGAAGCAATACCTCTCAAGCTCGAAAATGTAAATGCGGTATATCTGGTGCCGGGTAACAACTACGGTGAAGGCAGTTTCTTTCGGCTGACTCATCTGGAGTTGTTTGGTATATCGATGAATTAATTCAGGCGCTATATTTTTTTAGCAAATGTTTTTACGTAAAAACAAAATATTAAGGAGAGAAAAATGAAAAGAGCATTATTGGTTCTTGGTCTACTTACCGTCGCTTCATTGCTGTTTGCCGGAGGACAGCAGGAGGGGCAGGTAGAACGAGTTGGCGGGTTTAACCGCTCCGAGACAGTATTCGTTACCGGTGGTATGTGGGCAATCCCGACATCCTTCAATCCTATAACATGGAGTGTTCCAGCAGGTCTTAGAGGATTCGTATATGAATCGTTATTTTTCTATGACCCGCTGACGGATGAAATGACTCCGTGGATTGCTAAAAGCTACCACTGGGAAGGGGATACCCTGGTTCTCGAAATTCAGGAAACCGCCCGCTGGGCAAACGGTGATCCACTTACAGCAGAGGATGTTGCGTTTTCAATAGATTACGCAGCATGGAGTAATCCGTTCTATGGTCGTAACACACCAGAAGTTGAGGGAAACATCGTCCGGGTTCGATTTGACGAGCCCAGTTATCATGCGATGCAGGCGCAACTCTACACCTGGCCAATCATACCGAAATCGTATTGGTCTGAAGTACAGGGCGCGGCTGCAACTGATCATCAGGTTGATCCACTAGCAAAACTCGGTTCAGGCCCTTATGTAGTCGAATCGGTTCAGCAGGACCGTGTTGTGTATCTGCGTGACGATGACTGGTGGGGGAAGGAAGCTCTCGATATGAGTTTTCCGGCAAGGCGGGTTGTATATCTCAGGAGTATGGCGAATAACGTTGCACTCGGCCTGCTATCACAGGGTCGAGAACTCGATATGGCCAATAACTTTATTCCTGGTACGCCAATACTCAAGAGGTCGAATGCAAATATTCATACCTGGCACGAGAATGAGCCGTATATGCTTCCGGATAACGTAGTGTTTCTCATGCCGAACACTACAGTTGCACCTTTCGACAATGCTGATGTACGTCGTGCAATGGCACATGCAGTGAATGTCGAAGAGATTGTAGACGTCGCATTCGAGAACATGGCTGAAGCCACTCCGAATTCCCTTGGTCTGATCGATATCCCTGCATGGGCACCATACAACAATGAAGACATTGCCCGCGATTATGGCTTCAGCTACGATCCGGCAGAGGCGAATCGTATTCTGGATGCCGCCGGCTACACCGATCAGAATGGTGATGGATGGCGACAGCTTCCTGACGGAACTCCGATCCGCTACACCCTTGCTACTCCGTACGGCTGGACAGACTGGATGGGCGCGGCCCGGATTATCGTAGAAAATCTTTCAGATATAGGTTTGCGTGGAGATGTCTCCTTTCCGGATGAAGGCCGCTGGCAGTCTGATATGGTCAAAGGCCATTTTGAATTGATTCTTCAGAACTGGGGATCATATATCTCTCATTCACCATATACCATTTACCGATGGCTCTTTTCGAGTTTGACAGACATTGGTGCAGATGAATGGAGTGGTAATTTTGGTCGCTATGACAATGAAGAATTGCGGGATCTGGTCGAGGAATTTGCGATGACTCAGGTTGGCGATCATGCTGCCGGTAACGAGTTTATCCGGGAAATCCAGAAAATACACATGCAGGAAATGCCTGCTATCCCCTTATGGGTAAACGGCATGTGGTTTGCTGCCAACGACAGCACATGGACCAACTGGCCTGGGGAAAACACCACAAACAAGCATTATCCTTCCCTCTTCACCGACAAGCTTCAGGTCGGAGGGCTCAAGATGCTTTCAGAAATCGAACTTCGATAGAATTCGCAACCTGGGGGCTGGCTTCTGCCGGTCCCTTTCAGCATAAGGAGAAAAAAGTGAGACGCTATCTTCTGCGCAAACTGTTCGTGTATGGCCTTACATTTTTTGTGGCCATTACCTTGAACTGGATGCTCCCGAGGGTTATGCCAGGTGACCCGATCGTCAATCTGGTTTCGCAGCTTTCCCGCGGCAGTGATGTCCAGTCACAGGAAATCTATTTCAGGTTGAATGAGGCATTCGGTTTTGATAAGCCTCTTATCCAGCAATATTTTACGTATTTGTCGTCGCTTTTTCGCGGGGACCTCGGTGTAAGTATAATGCATTACCCAAAGGATGTGGCTGGCCTCCTGTTCCCGGCCTTACCGTACACCCTGATTCTGACGGTTCCTGCTCTGCTGCTGAGCTTCATAATTGGTAATAAGGTTGGTGCGGCGGCCGCCAGGAAAAAATTCCTGGACTCAGCAGTGCTTCCAGGTTGGTACGTTATTGTGTCAACTCCATATTTCTGGCTCGGTATCTTCCTGGCATGGGTATTTGCGGTCAACCTTGACTGGTTTCCTCTCGCCTTACCGTTCCGCGGTACCATTCTACCAGGATTTAACCTGCCATTCATTCTGAATTTCTTTCATCACTGGGCGCTGCCATTTCTATCCCTGTTTTTTGTTCAGCTTGGCGGCTGGGCAATCGGAATGCGCAATATGATCATCTACGAGCTCGAATCGGATTATTCACGATACCTTGAAACTCTTGGAGCTCCTGATTCTCTTATTCGACGTTATGCATTCAATAACGCAAAGCTTCCGCAGATAACCGGACTTGCGACGCAGATCGGTATGATTCTGGTAGGGAATATCACCCTTGAAGTTCTGTTTCAGTATCCCGGAATCGGAAAAATAATGGTTGAGTCTATCTTGCAGCAGGATTATTTCGTTGCCCAGGGGGCATTTCTTCTGCTCGTTGTAGCAGTTCTGATTGCCAATTTCCTGGTTGATGTTTCCTATGCATTTATTGATCCGCGTGTGCGACTTTCGGTTGCAGGAGATTAAATATGTCAACAGCAAAAACAACAGAAACTATAGATAATAAAAAACTGAAAAATGAGGAAAGCAAACAAAAACGTTTCGAGTTTTTTTATTACGCCAGGCAGAATACCAAGCTGAAAATCGGCATAGGTATTTTCCTGTTCTTTTTTATATGGGCTATTGTGGGTCCTATGCTGTTGAGTGGCGAATATGGTATCCGCTCACGAACACAGTATCGTTCAGCCCCGCCATCGGCTGAACATGTATTTGGAACCACAGCTGGCCGTGAAGATGTATATGTACAGTTTGTATATGCCCTGCGATCGGCGTTTTTGATCGGGTTCCTCGGTGGGGGGCTGGCTACACTGATTGGACTCACAATAGGGTTCGTGGCGGGATATAAAGGCGGCTGGATCGATGAAATTCTGATGATGCTGACCAATATTCTACTGGTGATACCTGTTATTGCGTTATTCCTTATTATTGCGGCTTATCTCAATTTTCGTGGGGTGCTGCTTCAGTCGATTATTCTAGGATTGATTCAATGGCCATGGATTGCCCGTTCCGTTCGATCTCAGACATTGACCCTGAAACAGCGCGGTTATGTGAGTCTGTCTAAAATCAGCTGCACACCAACATGGAGGATTATCGTAGAGGATATTGCAGCGAACATGGGATCCTATGTTGTCATGATTTACATTATTTTGTTCGGGGCAAGTATTTTATACTCATCTGCTCTTGATTTTATCGGGCTCGGGCCAACCCAGGGAATTTCTCTGGGGGTAATGATGCAGGAAGGAATGCAGCAGAGTGCGTTGATGTATGGGCACTGGTGGTGGTTTTTCCCTCCCGGTTTGACGATTATGGCAATCGTCAGCTCCATGTATTTCATGAATTCCGGACTGGATGAAGTTTTCAACCCGAAGTTGAGGGAGCTCTGATATGGCACTTGAAGTACAAAACCTGAAAATATATTACAACACAATTCATGGACAGGTGCAGGCCCTGGATGATGTCAGTTTTCGTGTTAATGATGGAGAAATCCTGGGAATTGCTGGTGAATCGGGATGCGGAAAAACAACCCTGAGCATGTCCCTGGTTCGATTCAGACGACCAATGAGCTGGGAAGGCGGGCATGTAAGCCTCGATGGTCAGCCTCTGCTGATTAATGATGACCGAAGCATGAAGAAAAAGCGCTTCAATGATCTGTCAATTATTCCACAGTATGCATTGAATGCACTGAATCCCATTCTACGCATTGAGAATATAGTACGTGATCTTGCCGCAATGCGGAATCTGGATAGTTCGAAACTGTTGAATGAATGCCGGAATCGGCTGGATATAGTACGCCTTCCAGCCGGTGTAATGAAGAAATATCCGATAGAGTTATCTGGTGGTATGATGCAGCGTGTAGTCATGGTGATCTCGACTTTGCTTGATCCTTCATTGCTGCTGTGTGACGAGATTACTTCTGCTCTGGATGTGACCACCCAGAAGCTTGTCTCCGAGCTGATTGTAGAATTCCGTGATCAGAAACTGGTGAACTCTGTTACTTTCGTAACACATGATGTTCCCGTGCTTTATCAGATTGCTGATAGGATTATGATCCTGTATGCCGGTCAGCTTGCAGAAATCGGCAATGCAGAGGAAATCATTCATAGGGGACGTCACCCATACACTCAAGCACTGGTCGGTGCGATGCCTGAGGCTGGTGTCAGATATGACGAGAAAAAACTATATAGTATTCCGGGCAGGCCGCCGGCCTTGCTGAATCCTCCACAGGGCTGCCGCTTCAGGGAACGCTGTCCACTGGCCAGCGAAAAATGCCTGACCGTTCCTCCTCCAACAGACCTTGGAAACGGTCATATTGTACATTGCTGGGAGGTGGGTAATGCTTAACATAGCCGAATTAACCAAGGTATATAAATCAGCTGGTTCCGGGGCCTGTCGTGCGGTAGATAAAGTGAGCTTTACCGTTGAGCCGGGAGAAGTAGTTTCCTTGATTGGGGAAAGTGGTTCAGGAAAAACAACCATCGGAAAGATGGTTCTCAAACTGAGTCCATCTACTGAAGGTAAAATAGAGTTTCTGGGGAAGAATATCGAAGGTATCAACTCCAGGGCGGATCTAAAGGAATATTACCGTGACGTTCAGGGGGTATTCCAGGATCCATTCTCCACTTTTAATCCAATTTTTAAAGCCGACAGAGTGTTCCGGTTGGTAAAGGATCAATTTTTTCCCGGTCTCGGAATGCGCGAATGGCAGAGGAAAATCAATGACGTGTTGACCTCTGTTGGTCTGAATCCTTCAGATGTACTGGGGAAGTTCTCTTACCAGCTTTCTGGAGGGCAATTGCAGCGTGTGTTGATTGCGAGAGCCCTCCTGCTGGATGTCAAGCTGCTGGTGGCAGATGAAATCATAAGCATGCTGGACGCCTCGACCCGAATCGATGTGCTCAATCTGCTGGGCATGCTGGCTGAGTCACGTGGTTTATCTGTGTTGTTTATTACTCATGACCTTTCCCTGGGCTACTACATCAGTCAGAAGACGGTAATTCTTTACAAGGGATTCATGGTTGAATCAGGCGATACGCGCAAGGTATATGCGAATCCTGTCCATCCCTATACCAGAAAACTTCTGGCTGCTGTCCCTCGTCTTGATCAGAAATGGGTGGATCATGAGGCCCCCTCTGGCATCAATGTTCCCGTTCGACTGTTTGATCCGGACAGTAGTGCGGGTCATGTAAAACAGTATGAAGCAGAGCCGCAGCATTGGGTTGCGGTGGAGCAGGAATAGCGTCTTCCTCCATATTCTGTTGGTCAGCCAGCAGCCTGCGAACTGCTGGCTGACCTTTTCTCTCCGGGATGATTGACCCATGTCCTGCGATATTTCATACTGGACGTGTGGAGGCCGATGTGGAAGTAGAAGTAACAAAGGAAAATTTCGAAGCCGAAGTTCTCGCTTCATCTGTTCCGGTACTGGTTGATTTCTGGGCTGACTGGTGTATGCCATGTAAAATGCTTGGTCCCGTTCTCGAGGAGCTGGCGAAGGAATATTCCGGGCGGCTGAAAATCGCCAAAATTGACGTTGACAGTCAAAGCAGTCTGGCGTCGGAATATGAGGTAGTAAGTATTCCTACACTTCTTCTGTTCAAGGATGGCGGGGAAGTGGAGCGGCATGTCGGTGCGGCTCCCAAGACTACGCTTATCGAAATAGTCACCCCATACCTCTCATAATCAGGGTTCATATACCTCATCTGAGTTTCTGGATCCGATAGTAGCACCTCTGGTTGGAACAATGTACCACAACTCCCTGCTTCCCGGGACGCGGCTGTCGTGGTTCGGCTTTTTTCGGTTCACCGAACGTGTCCCGGTGGATCCTTCAGGGGATACGCAGTCCTCCGGACGGATTTGTGGTCCTTCATAGGTCCATGTACCATATCCAGCTATCTGATCTGCCCATCTGAGCATTTTCGAGGTACCGAATCCCCTGTATTGCTGGTCGGAATCGCTGTCTCTGTTGCTGTAGATAAAACTGTCTACAGGTATATTTCCACCGTCAAATAATGTAAGTACGGCATTATTCGAAGGAAGGCCTGTTTCCTGTGGCAGCCACAGGTCCCGTGCTTCAGGATGCGCCTGTCTACCTCCGGATTCCGAGAGGTCCTCACCTAATTCGTCGCGTTCCTCTGGAATTCCTTCCGGTCTGACATGAAGAACTATATATTCACCATCTTCAACCCGGATACCCGGAAAAAAATATACCGCATCATGCAGATCTGGAGTCCCGAGATACCAGGCCATTCCACCGAGATTCCCTCCTTCAAGGACAAGGAATTCAATGCAGTCGGGATTATTCCCTGATCCTCTCATAATAATCTCGTTGAATATCATGGTGACTGGCTCAGGATTGTATCCGCTTACTATTCTGACTGCCTGTGTGCTGTGACCCCTGTCATTCTCTATGACAATGATCATTTTGTAGCGTCGTCCTGTCTCTGCATCTTCCCCCAGCTCAAACCAGGCAGTTTTTCCGTCAACACCGGAGTCCAGAATTTCTATAGCTGGGTCAATTCGCATTGATGCACTGCTTAAATGACTGTCACACTGGATCTCTATCCGTCTGGAATTGCTCATTTCTACAGAGAGAACAGCCGGGGGATGTAATCCCTGGTTCAGGAAGAGCAGTGCATCTGCGGTTGTCTCGACACAGGAATTGAAGAGCAGAATTAATGCTCCTCCTGCTATAATCCGAAATACGACCCCGGGGAATTGTTTTTGCTTTTTCATACTAATCTATACAGCACCTGAATGTAGCAAACATTGAACAGTGCTTGGAAATAATGCATTTTATGTGCTATTTTTCTGGCATATGTGCGGAATAGTTGGTTATTGTGGGCCGAAAGTGGCCTCGGATGTGATTTTGGATGGCTTGAAACGCCTCGAATACCGTGGCTATGACTCAGCCGGCTTGTGTACGGGTTCGGATGGTGTTTTAAATATAATAAAAACAAAGGGTAAGATTGCTGATCTCAGGGCTGTTGTACCTGATAATATGCCCGGTACCTGGGGTATAGGCCACACCCGATGGGCAACTCATGGTGAAGTAAACGATGTGAATGCTCATCCTCACGCCGATACTGACAACAAAATTGCAGTTGTACATAATGGAATTGTTGAAAACTATGCCCCGCTGCGTGCCCGTCTCCAGGAACAGGGTATCGTATTTCGCAGTGAGACCGACTCCGAGGTTATTTCCCACCTCGTTTCTTCCTTTTATGACGGCGATCTGGAAGCAGCTGTAAAAAGAGCTTTGTCATTGCTTCAGGGCACCTATGGAATTCTCGTCATGCACAGCGATCAACCAGGGCTGATTGTAGGTGCGCGGAATGGCTCTCCCCTTGTGCTCGGGATTGGTGATAATGAGCTGTTTCTTGCTTCAGATGTTACCGCAATTGTCGGGTATACCCGTCAGGTTGTATACCTGGATGACGGTGAAGTTGTTGTTGTTCATCCCGAAGGATTCAGGACAACAGACCTGCGTAATAAAACACTGTCAAAGACTGTTGATACCGTTAACTGGGATCTTGATGAGATCGAGAAGGGTAACTTTCCTCATTACATGATTAAAGAGATTTTCGAACAGCCGGAATCTATTTTCCGGGCTATGCAGGGACGCATTGAGCATGATAACGCCACCGCACACCTTGGAGGACTCAACCTCGACCGCCATGAGCTGGTGAATATCGAGCGGATCAGAATCGTTGCATCCGGTACCAGTTATTTTGCTGGCCTGGTTGCCAGCTACCTGCTGGAACAGGTGGCGAGGATTCCATGCAGTGCGGAACTTTCCTCAGAGCTGCGTTACCGGAATCCGGTGGTGGAACGGAATACCCTGTACTTTGTAGTCTCACAATCAGGAGAGACAGCAGATACGCTCTTTGCAATGCGGGAACTGCAGCGGAAAGGAGCCAAGGTACTTGGTATCTGTAATGTAGTCGGATCCACTATACCACGGGAATCAGACGGTGGTGTGTATATTCATTCCGGTCCGGAAATTGCAGTTGCCTCTACCAAAGCCTTTACCAGTCAGCTCAGTGTCTTTTATCTGTTTGCACTTTTTCTGGCCAGAATGCGGCATATGTCCTTTCATGAAGGAAAAAACATGATACAGGCTATGGAATCGGTACCGGATAAAATCAGGGAAATACTGAAGAAAGCCGAGGAACTGAAACTACTGGCGGAAAAATACAGCTGGGCTCGCAGCTTTCTGTATCTCGGTCGCGGAGTCAATTATCCGGTGGCAATGGAAGGGGCCCTCAAATTGAAGGAGGTTTCCTATATTCACGCCGAGGGCTGCAGTGCTGCTGAAATCAAGCATGGTCCGATTGCCCTCATTACCGAGGAGCTTCCATCTGTATTTATTGTCCCGGCGGATTCATTGCGTGAGAAAGTGATGTCGAATATGAAGGAAGTCAAGGCCAGAAAAGGCCCGGTTATCGCAATTGCCTGTGAGGGTGACAATGAGGTGGCCGAAATAGCTGACGACGTGTTTTTCATTCCCCAGGCAAATCCGCTTGTCTATCCTTTTCTTGTAATGATACCACTGCAACTGCTTTCATATTATATGGCAGTAACCCTCGGACATGATGTGGATCAGCCGAGAAACCTTGCCAAGAGTGTTACGGTAGAATAGTCTGAAGAGATATGATAAAGCATGGTCCGCTGTCTGCCTTGTGTCTGCTGCTCATACTGCTCGTCCCGGTGATCGGGACAGCAGGTGAATCTACTCCCAGTCCCGGGCCGCCATATGTCCTTGAGAGAGGCCTGGTTGCCGACCGCGGACTGCCCCTGTCTTCCCTTGATCTCAGTGATTATCTGTGGGGCATGTATCGTGGAGCGGCAGGTGAAAGCATATATGTCTATTTTGCCGATCCGGTCGCCGTGCAGCGCATTATTGATCGTCAGGGCAGCTGGGAAGTATTCAACTGTAGCTCGGGAAGCTACCGCAGGGCTGTCCGATTCGGTGTAGATTATCTGGTTCTTGTTACAGATATGGCTGTCATAGCCGGATTCCCCCTGCAAACCGACAATCATTGTGAGTTTCTTCAGCTGCTGGCTTCCGGCATGCGGATGCTCGAATCGAATCCTGAATATATGTTTGATCCTTTCCCGGCCCGTTTGCCTTTTAATCAGCAGTAATCCGGTGATCCGCAGTAATCCGGCAAAAAGCTCAGCATCTTCCTCTGAATTCCGATAATAATGTCATGACGGCTAAAAGAATATTTCTGTTTTTTTCTCTGTTGATTGTTCTGCTCATTGCAGCCGGAGCAACGCCTCTGCTTTCAATGGAACTTCGCCCTCAGGATATCCGCCTTGAGGACAGTCCCGATGGAGGCTTCTATCTGTATATCCGTGCGATAGAAGGAGTTCAATCAATACTGGTAGTGGAATCTACAGAAGACCCTGATCGTGAAGCTGCCAGCTATGCCCTCAGGGATCCGGGGAATCATCCGGCAAATGCAGGTGAAATTCGACTGCTGGATGGGGAGGTTCTTGAGGAAACACGGGGTCAAAGTCTGGTCAGCAGCACGCTTCGTGAGGACCCTGAATTTGGTCAGGCTTTCAGGATTTTTATTCCTTATGTAACCGTCTATGGCTATCCATGGGGGCGGCAGGGCGAGCTTGAGCTTCGTGACGGTAGCTATATTAACCTGCGTACCTTCGAGCTTCCCTATGCTGATTATACAGGAGCTTTTCAGGATAATCCATTTGTGCTTCGTTTTATACAGCAGTCACTGGAAGAGCAGACAACAGCCCCACTGGAAGATGGACCATTTATTCCCCAGGCAGTAGAGAGCTTTCGGGAAATTGCTGAGGAGTCAGGAACCGAACTGCGAGCTGTTGAGCTACCGGAGGATCTCGTTCCAGCGATAGAAGCGGTTCTGGAGAATTCGACTGGGGTATCTCTGCAGCTGGTAATTGTTCTGGATACAACACAGAGCATGTTCCCCTACATGCCTGAACTTCAGGGAAATCTGGTCTCTATGCTGGAAAAGAAAATGGATGGTGAACAGAGCCGGGAAATAGGGGTTGTCTTCTTCCGTGATTATATGGAGGAATACCTCACCAGGATATTCCCGTTCACAAAGAATATGTCGGACATTCAGAATTATGTTAATCGAGCCGTTGCCAGAGGGGGACGGGACATTCCTGAGGCCGTCTATGAAGGCCTCTATGCCGGGCTGAGCAATTATGCCTGGACAGCCGAGGACCGCCTTATTGTGCTGATTGGCGATGCCCCGCCGCATCCGCGGCCTCGAGGGCGTGTGGATGCGGAAATGGTGTTTACCAAGGCAGCGGAACTGGGTGTCACTATACAGCCCATCCTTGTCGCTCCGTACTGAGGCAAAGACTGACTTTTATTCGGGTTGCAGTTCTTCTACGAAATCACGGCTGAGAACAAACGGCCATTCAGGAACCCGTCCGCGCAGCTCATCTTCTTTAGTCAGAAGATCCCGAAACAGTTCAAGAGCTTTATCCGTATTGCCCTGTTTCCGATTGATGTTTGCAACCCAGTATTCCGCTACAACCCTGTTTGCATAATCAGAGGGATAGCGCTCTATAAAGGTTTCGTAGTACGCCAGTGATCCAAGCAGGTTGTTGCGCTCGAATTCTTCCTGTCCCAGCTGAAAATATTCCATAGGAGTCAGGTCTTCCGGAATGTCAGAAGGTACCGTCTGGCAGCCCAGCAGGAGAAAAGCAGCTGCGGACAGCAGTAAAAAAACTGTTTGTTTCATGATGTGAGTATATCACATGGACTGTTCTTGTTCAAAAGGGCTTTGTCCTGTATTTTGAATAGTATGAACAATAGATTCCGCTGTGCATCTGTAATTGTCCTGTTCGCTCTTATACTCCCGGCAAGTGCTGCTGCTCATCCGCATATTTTCATTGAGGCCACCGCCAGGGTTGAGTTTTCTGCCAGGGGACCGGAAGCTGTGCACGTCCGCTGGGCTTTCGATCAGTTTTTCAGCCGGATGATAGCCCTGGATTTTGCAGGGAGCGGAACCGGTCCATTTAATGCAGAACAGGTAGAGTCTATTCGCAAGGGTGCATTCATCAATCTGGAACATTATAATTACTTCATTCATATTCTCGCAGACGGCCAGGAAATACCGATTAGCCAGGTAAAGGATTTTCATGCCGAGCTTGATGGCCGGACCCTGGTTTACAGATTTACAATACCGCTTGCTCAGCCTGGAGGTCCGGATGCTGCCGTTTTCGCCAGTACCAGGGAGCTGGTCATTGGACTGTATGATGACAGCTTCTACTCAGCCTTTGACTACCCGCAATCGCCAATCAGCTTTTCAGGGGATTTGCCGGTAGGACTGGATTACAGCCTTGAGGAGAGACCGGATCGCCGCTATTATTTCAATCTGATTACACCGGAAATGTTTCACATTCGCTGGAATTGATGATATAACTTGTCCATGCATAGTGCCTCAATACAATCCTATCTGGATGAGCTGCGTCAGCGTGGAAAATGGCCTCGCGGATTTCAGGGATACACCAGTACAATAACCTTTGTCCCGAGTGAACGGCCTGGACTTGAACCCTACCGTATGAACCTTGCCCTGGTACAGGCCGACAAGGCTGTTACATCATTCGCAGGGGTATTTACACGTAATCAGTTTCCTGGTGCGCCTGTGATCGTGGGCAGAGAGATGCTCAAACAACAATCAGTAGCTGGTGTACTCATCAATAACCGTATTTCGAATGTATGTTCACCCACAGGTTTGAGCGACATACGCAGTCTGCAGGAAAGCCTGTCCGGGCTTACAGGATTCCCGGCCCGTGACTATTTCTGTGTTTCTACGGGGATTATTGGATGGAGTCTGCCTCTTTCCGAAATGCAGCAGGCCTTGCCGGGCATGCTTGAGAACCCGGCAGACCCGCTGGAGGTAGCCCAGGCGATCATGACCACCGACACCTATCCCAAACTCCGATCCGTACATAGTGAGGAAGGCAGTATTCTCGGTATTGTGAAGGGCGCTGGAATGATTGAGCCCAATATGGCAACCATGCTGGTCTTTCTCTTTACCGATCTACAGGTAAGCCGGGAGGATGTACAGTCAGCCATGAGTTCGGCCGCCGAACTCAGTTTCAACCGGATCTCGGTTGATTCAGACCAGAGTACTTCGGACATGGCCCTGCTCTTCAGTTCCGGCATGGGCGGGAAGATTAATGCCGAACGATTCACAGGCATGCTGACTGAACTCTGTTCTGAGCTGGCGCAGGATATTGTGCGTAACGGGGAAGGGGTCAGTCATGTTATACAGGTAGAGGTCAGAGGCGCGCGCAGTGCAGAGGAAGCCAGAGGCTGCGGCAAGGCCATCGTGAACTCACCATTGGTCAAGACTGCTGTGTACGGGAATGATCCGAATGTCGGCCGTATTGTCGCTGCACTCGGAGATTACTGTGGTAATAATTCCATAGAGATTGATCCTCGGAAGGTGAAAATTGAGGTTGAGGGTCTGACTGTGTTTACGGATGGGGCTTTCCGTCTGTCTCTGTCAGTCGAAAAGCAGCTGGCGGACAGGCTGGCGCATGCCGCAATGAATCCAAGGCTTACCGGCTTTCCACAAAACGACGACTGCGTTAGGATAGTGATTGATCTTGGCATGGGTGCAGCGAGTGACACCGTCTACGGTGCAGATCTGTCCCATGAATACGTAACTGAAAATGCAGATTACCGAACCTGAGTGCCGGCAGCGGTACTCAGGAAAAACTAATAAGGATTCCGGGGGTAAATGTGGCAAATGAAACTGTTCAGGAAAATGTACAAATAGATGCCCAGATCAACCGTGCTGGCGAGTTGCTCAAGCGATGCAAGGATGAGATCGGCCGGCAGATAATCGGTCAGCACTCAATGATAGATGGCTTGCTTATGGGAATAATCGGCGGCGGTCATGTGCTGCTGGAGGGGGTTCCCGGTCTGGCGAAGACTCTCACGGTCCGAACATTTGCTGATGTAGTGGATGCCGGCTTCAAACGTATTCAGTTTACGCCGGATCTTCTGCCGGCTGACCTCGTAGGTACAATGGTATACCGGCAGCAGACCGGAGAGTTTCTGCCTCGAAAAGGACCGGTCTTCACAAATGTTGTTCTGGCAGACGAAATAAACCGGGCTCCGGCCAAGGTGCAGTCTGCGCTGCTTGAATCAATGCAGGAAGGACAGGTGACGATCGGAGACAATACATATCCTCTGCCGGATCCTTTCTTTGTGCTTGCTACACAGAATCCGATTGAGCATGAGGGAACCTATCCGCTTCCCGAGGCACAGCTGGACCGATTTCTGCTCAAGCTTTCGGTAGAGTATCCCTCATTTGAAGAAGAAATGGGCATACTCTCACTGGTTGGCAAAGAAACACCGGTTGAGGTGAAGCGGGTATTGTTCAAGCAGGACATCAAGCGCCTGCGGGATCTTGCTAACAGTATATCTGTTGATGAACGCATACAGGAATACATGGTAACTATCGTCAGGAAAACCCGCGAAACCCGCAGGACTGTACATGGTATGGCCCGGTACATAGAGTTTGGATCATCTCCACGCGGAGCCCTGGCACTGCTTAAGTGCAGCAGAATTCACGCTCTCATGAACGGCCGTTCATTTGTTGTACCAGAGGATGTTAAATCAGTGGCACACAGTGTGCTCAGGCATCGTCTGGTGCTTTCATACGAGGCAGAATCCGAAGAATTGCATGTAGATGAAGTAATCAGCAATCTGTTGTCTGCTGTACCGGTTCCCTGACGCATATGGATGATCGAGGACTCCAGAAAATACACTCACAGATTAAACGACTCCAACTGTACTCCGAGCGTCTGGTAGAGGATCTGCTTTCCGGGAACTACCGCTCGGTATTCAAGGGGCTTGGTATCGAGTTTGATGAAGTCCGTGATTATGTCTATGGAGATGATGCGCGCTTGATAGACTGGAATGTTACCGGACGCCTCGGAGCCCCGTTTACCAAGACCTTCCGTGAGGAGCGTGAACTGACATTGTTTCTGATCGTGGATCTGTCAGCTTCACTGCTTTCCGGTGAGGAATCCCGTGAGATTCGCCATCTGCAGTCCATGCTGACAGCCCTGCTGACCTTTGCTGCAGCCAAGAACAACGATCAGCTCGGAGCTATTTTCTTCTCTGATGGACTCGAAGCATTTGTCAGGCCAGCGAAGGGAAAGAAGCATGCCCTGCGTCTGCTGCAGGATGGCTTGAGGCTGGAGCCTTCGGGGAAGGGGACTAATCTGTCGCTTGCCCTCAAGACCGCTGCTGAAACACTGCCTCATCGCGGTATCTGTGTGATTTTATCTGACTTCAAGACTGATGGATACTGGAGAGATCTGGCCTTACTGAGTCATAAACATGATGTGATAGCCTGCAGACTGATAGATGAACACAGCGATGGTGAAATTCCCAGGGGACTCATGTACCTTGTTGATCAGGAGACTGGGGTTACCCAGCCAGTTTCCGGCAGCATTCGGTCTTCGCGTCGCGTGCATAGAGAATACTGGCAGTCTCATTGGCATATGTGGCGTTCGAACTGCAGACGGCGGGGCGTATCACTGCTTGAGGTTCGAACTTCAGATGATCCGGCAGCAAAACTGATGCAGTTTTTCCGCCGCAGGAGGCGTGCCTGATGAAACCCCGGTATACGAGACTCCCTGTTGTTTTTTTTCTGATTTTGATTGTGAATCCACTCTGGTCCCTTGAGGTTGTCGAATCAGCATTTTCCCCTCCCCAGTTTTTTATTGGTGACCGGGTTGAGTATCTGCTGGTGGTCAGAAGCGAGTATGCAGATCAGCTCCGTGCTCCCGATAATCTGCCGGAAAGTCAGTTAATCGAATTCTATTCCGTGGATGTCAGGCCGCATGAAGGTCGTAATACTGCAGAAATCCGTCTCAGTTTTTCTGCTTATGTACCCGGGACCATCAGCCTTCCTGCCATTCATCTGGGCGCAGAGTCGTTGCGAGGCAGGGAGATACTGGTTCGTTCATTGCAGCCGCAATATGGGTCAGAACTTCAGGAGACACGGGCTCAGCTTCCGGTTCCCGGTACAAGCCTGGCATTATGGCTGATTTCTGCATTCGTTGTCTTTGTGCCGGCAGTGTGGCTTCTTTTTATGCATTTCGGACCAGGCTGGTATGCAGGTCTGTATCATCGATTTACCGTCAAGAGGCCATACAGGAGACTGCGAAAAAGCCTGATCAAGCTGTCCAGAAACCTGAAGCTTATGAACCCGCGTGAGTTCTACATTGAACTGCATACCGTACTTCGCAATTACTTCAGCGGTAAAACCGGAATGGATTGTATTGCCGCGACTACATTCGAAATAGAACGAATACTCGGGCGGATTTCGGATGATAGTGAATCTACCAGAAAGCTGATGGAAGTATTTCATTATGGAGATAAAGTGAAATTCGCCGGACAAGCAGCAGACATTGAGATCAGACGCGAGCATCTGCTTTCGGTAATCGAATCAACCGCCGTAATCGAACAGAAGGAACCGGAAATACCCGGACAGGTGAAGCGACATGTTAATTCTTGAGGCTCCATTATTCCTGCTGCTCCTCCTGCTGATACCGAGCGGAATCTATCTGCGCCATATGTACCCTGGACGCGGTGGACGGATTCCCTATGCCCTCAGAATCTGGGGAGGTGTTGCACCCAGAACCCCGCTGCGGCTCAGGTTTATACTGTTTATATCGCATGCTTTTTTCTGGACCGGTATTGCAATTCTGATAATCGGACTTGCCGGACCCGGTCTGGCAGACCGGCGCCGCGTGTATCTGAACCGAGGCATAGATATTATGCTGGTTGTCGATGTCAGCCCGAGTATGGCGATACAGGACTTCGGTGCAGTGAACCGCCTGGAGAGCACGCGTGATCTGCTGAAGCGCTTTGTGGCTGCCAGAGAGAACGATTCAATCGGCATTGCAGCATTCGGACGCGATGCAGCTCTCAGATTGACCCCAACAGTCGATCATGATTCAGTTCTGGAGACAATTGATTCACTTCAGATCCTTGATCATGGTGACGGCACTGCTATCGGACTGGGTCTATCTGTTGCTGCATTACACCTTCAGCACAGCAGTGCTGAACATCAGGTGATCATAATGCTGACTGATGGAGCAAATAATGCCGGTGAGGTCAGCCCTCAGCAAGCGGCCAGCGTGATCAGGAACTCCGGTATTTCCCTGTATGTTATTGGTATCGGTAACCCCGATCCTGCTCCGATTGAATTTGTGTACCCTGAAACCGGTACCAGATTCCGCGGTATACTGGCTGACGCCTATGATATCGACCTGCTGAATGAGCTCGCGGAAATTGCAGATGGCCGTGTATATACTGCAGGAAGTCAAGGGCTGCTGAATTCGGTGCTTGACGAAATAAACAACCTCGAAGTAGTTGAGCGAAGAACCCGGGTGTCTGTTGAAATGGAAAGCCTGTACCTTATGATTCTCTATATAGCCCTGTTCTGCCTGATCTGTGACTTCATTATTCGAAAGCTGCTTCTGCGGGAGGTTTTATGACGCTGCAACATCCGCAGAATCTGTGGTATCTTCTCATACTTCTGCCGGTAGCCGCCATACAGATCAGGGGGTATTTCCAGAGCAGGAAAAGTATAGCTCAGCTTATGGGTGGAACTGTACCCGAGCGGATGGCTACGGTCTATTACGTCAAATGGTTTTTTTCCAGCCTGTTTTTCCTGGCGGGCCTGTTTCTTCTTCTTTTTTCCCTGACAGGAGTCAGCTGGGGAGAGCGTCCGATTGAGGATACCCGTACCGGTCTCGATGTTGTTTTCCTGGTTGATGTTTCAACAAGTATGCAGGCAAGAGATATAAGCCCATCCCGGCAGCAGCGTGGTATAGAATTAATGAGGGGCCTGATCACCGCTGTTCCTGATGCGCGTTATGCCGTCTATGGATTCAAAGGCGAATCCTCCTTGTTCATTCCTCTGACCGAAAACCGTTATGCTTTTGATTCTCTTGAGCACATTCTGCATCCCGATAGCATTACTGCACCATGGACTCACATAGATAGAGCCTTGTCGGAACTTTTACCTGTTTTCAGTCAAGGTTCGTCCAGACATCAGGTGCTTGTTTTGCTGTCAGACGGTGAGAACCACGGTCGGTCGGTTCTTCCGCCAGCACGGGAATATGCCGAACGCGGAATCCCTGTACTTGCCTTGACTCTGGGGACCACAGAGGGATCCACAATTCCGGGTGATTCGGCTGGTACGCCCCTCCGGGATAATCGGGATCAGGTTGTAATTACCAGGGCTAATCCCGGTCTTATGCAGGATATTGCATCTGTCACTGGAGGCAGGCATATATTTGCTGACGAGCCGGGAGCAATCGGGAATATGATAGAGTTTCTTGAAGACAAGGCCGATGGCAGCAGTGGCTTCAGGCTGGCAGCGGTTCCTAAATACCGATCATTGCTGGCATTTGCACTGTTCTTTTTCCTGGCCGGAGAACTGGTGCGGGTAATACGATGGAAGGGGATTCTGTAGCATGAAAACAGGAATTCTGGCATATTACAAAAAACATGCGGCATTTGGCCTTGTATCTATTCTGCTGCTGACTGGCTGCAGTTTTACTGAGCCTCATCTTTCGGTATTTCAGGGCAATTATGCTGTTGGACGCGGGGATTTTCATGCCGCCACGGTATCCTATCTGGATGCCCTGCAGTATGGTGAGTTTCTGGATATTATTCATTATAATCTTGGCAATGTATATTACGCACTGGGCGAGTCGGTTGCTGCCCTGGATGCCTGGGAGCAGGCTCTCGGAAGTGACAGCACGCTGGTCCAGTATAGTGTCTTCTTTAATCGTGGAGTGCTGATGTACGAGACCGGAAGGTATCAGGAAAGCTACACGGCATTCCGTGACGCTGTTCGGCTTCAGCCAGGATCGGTGGCCGCAAAACTGAATCTGGAATTGTCCTACGAACGGATGATCAATGCTGCAGCGCTCAGAAGCCCTGCAGAGACAAGCGAGGACAACAATCTTCCCTCACTTCAGGCTGGGGATCGACGTGTACTTGAATTTGTACGGAGAAGAGAGGAGCAGGCATGGGAAAGGAACAATTTTTCTGCAGAAGCAGTTACCGACTGGTGAAGCAGGCTTTTTTCACCGTAATTTTTGCTCTTTCTCTTGTAATTGTTGTTTCTGCACAGCAGCAGACACCGGTACAGGTGTCTTCCCAGAGGATTGTAGAAGGAGAAATTTTCCAGATCACAATGGCTGTTCCCCAGATTTCTCCGGATCAGGTTCTGATTGAAAACCTGCGGATGCCCTCCGGGCTGCAGCTTATCGAATCTTATGCAGAATACAGTAACAGCAATTCAAATGATTCCCGTGTAGTAGTTCGGCTTCGGGCATTGCGCAGCGGTTTCTTTGAGCTCCCGGCTCTGAGAGTTTCAGCCTCGGGACGCGAATTGTCTTCCGGGGCCATCCTTATACAGGTTCACCCGTCCAGGGGTTCAGCTGCCCCGATGGAAGCATTCTGGGAAATAAACACCCAATCGCCTGTGGCCGGGCAGAGTATAGTCGTCAGCCTGCGTCTGCGCTCGGATGATCCTCGGGCATTCCCGGGCTCTATTGTTTTTCCTGTCCCGGATTGGGGAGATTTCCGTGAACTTGGAAGTACAGGGGGAATCCGCAGCACCGAGTACAGTACCGGGACTCTCCATACCGTACCGGTGCAGTCATTTCTTGCAACACCAATGTCTGCCGGTGAGTATGTTATTCCTGCGGCTCAGCTGGAGGTAAATGGTAGTACCGTGCGTGCAGAGAGTCTGACTTTCGAGGTTGCACAGGCACCTCAAGCGGTGCAGTCGAGTCTCGCAATCGGAGAATACCTTTTTTCCATTCATTATTCCTCTTTAGAGGTACTGCAGGGGGAAATTTTCGAGCTGACTCTTCGCCTGGAGGGTTCAGGCAATATTCCATACGTACAGTTTCCCGAACCGGAAATTGAAAACCTGCTGCAAATCGGAACCGAGGATCGCGAACGCGTCGCCCCGGATTCCTCGGGGTTCACTGGAGCGAGAACAAGGGTTTTCCGTTACAATACCAGGGACTCCGGCCGCTTTATGCTGAGGGTTCCTGCTTTCAGTTGGTATGATCCAGTTGAGAACAGACTTCGATCTGCAGCTGCCCAGACGCGAGAGATATTGGTAAGGTCGGTACCGCTGGGAGAAACCGAGGTTGAAGACGGCAGATCCTTTGCCATTTTATCATCAGAAGCTGTGTCACTGCTTCAGCCCGGCAGCAGCACAGAGCGCAGAAGCATGTTGTTCTGGCTTCTGCCTGCTTTGTTTGGACTTGCTGCAAGATATCTGCTCAGTCATAGATCAGGCAGGATTATCTTTATTGTTCTGATTGCAGGCTTATCCTTTCCCGGTATTCAGACCTTTGATGCGATGCTAGATTTCCCGGAGACTGAAGCGCTTGTACATAGCGGCGAGTTTGGCCTGGCTTATGAACAGTATCAGCTTGATCTTGCTGCACATCCCGGGATTCCCGGTCTCTGGTATAATGCCGGCATTGCTGCATATAGAGCAGGAAGTCCGGTGGAAGCGGTCTATGCATTCAGGAAGTCTATTCTTCTGCGGCCGCAGGAGACAATGTTCCATGATGCCCTGCGATGGGTAGAGCAGGATCAGAATCTGGATAATCAAGCCTCCCTGCCGTCACCGCTGGCAGGCGGAAGCCTTATGGTTGTTACCCTTTTCTCTCTGCTTCTTATGTCCGGTCTGTGGTTGTTTTATAAGGTGCGGAAGCTTGGAGGAATTGCGGTGCTTTTTCTCTTCTTTGCCATCTGTGCAATCGGCTTCAGCATAGCTGATTTTCAGCTCTTCCAGCGCTACTCGTACCGCAGTGCGCTTGTGATCGGTGATGAACCGGCGGGATTATTCAGGATACCTGTTCCGAGCGGGCAGTCATGGATGAAGCTGCCTCCGGGGACTGCTGTACATCTGCTTGGTCAGTCCGAGGACTTCTTTCTGGTTGAAACCGGTCCCGGACTCCGGGGATGGATCGAGGAATCTGTACTTCGAGAGTTGTAACTTTTTATCACCTGAACTGTATTATTATACAAAGCACATTACATCGGGAGGGATGCATATGTCCATTGACTTCGGTAAAATTCTTGATGACTGGGAAAATGAATACGGCGGAACAGCTCTTATGGAGAAACCTGAAACTGTTGAAGAAAATCAGACTCACCGGATCGGTGCCAGAAGGCTTCCGGTTGAAGATAGTCTTGATCTGCATGGGATGACTGTAGAACAGGCAGAGATTGCAGTTGACGGATTCCTGTTCAGTGCACGCGAGAGAGGTCTGCGCAAGGTTCTGATCATTCACGGCAAGGGCACACACTCTGATAGTGATGGCACCTTGCGCCGTGAGATCCGCTCATTTCTTGAGAAACATACAATTGCTGGTGAGATGGGGATCCCCAAATCCTCTGAAGGTGGAACAGGAGCGATTTGGGTAATGATTCGTCAGCGTTCCCTGTAGATAATTCTGCCTCTGGTTAAATCATATGGGGAGAGTGCAACTTTTACCTTGTCTCCGGGTACAATTCGAATGTAGTGCTTCCTCATTTTTCCGGAAAGATGTGTAAGAATAACGTGACCGTTCTTTAATTCGACCCTGAACATGGTGTTCGGAAGTGATTCTTTTACTATTCCGTCTACTTCAATGGCTTCTTCTTTCGCCACATGGCCTCCTAAAATTGAATAGAGTGATGATCTACCTTAAATAATGCAGAGGTCAGTGTCAAGATGTTGACATTTTATCTGCTTTTCGTCATGGTTGCAAAATCATTTTTGGTCGGGGTGTACTGTATGGACAAAGAATTTACAGCACGAATGCATGACAAACTCGTTCAGATGAAAGGTGAGATCCTTGATAATCTCGCTTCTGAAAATAAGGATTTCGATGATATCATCCGATCCGGCGAGGGCAAGGACATTGCAGATATAGCAAGTACTGATATAGATAAGCGAATGCTGAGTACTTTAGGCAGTCAGGAAGTGAAGCGTCTCCGCTTGATTGAAGCCGCCTTGTCGCGTATCAAGAATAATCATTACGGTATTTGTCTTGGAACCGGTAAACCGATACCCAAGGAACGCCTTGAAGCTATACCTTATGCTTTATACTGCATTGAATATCAGAACGAAATAGAGAGAAGAACACGATAGAGTACAGCTCTTTGTAAATTTTTCTTAACCGCTTCCGCTATCTTACCGAATATTAAATAGTGGAAGCTCAAACTGTTTCTTATACAGACTATTTTTCTCACACAGCGAAAGTGAATCCGACGGTTCAGCTGTCGACCCTCATGCGCGCACAATCTTCAACGAACAGAGTCAGCCTGCCTGTTTCCTCGAACATGTATATGCGCTTTCGCAATATTCAGGGAGTGCCTTCCAGACAGGAGGGAGAAGGGTATCCGCTGTATAAGTTGAGAATGCTCGATGTAATGATCGATAGACTGAAACGCCTGCGCGGTGGTGATGAAATACCACAGCATCGCAATGAAGCTCCCAGAAGTGAAGAAACCGTTGATATGATGATCGAGAACTATGAGCGTCAGATCAGAGCAGCAGCAGCTCAGCTGGATCAGGTCGGTTACGGGAACAGTTACGGCTTAACCGAGACCGGTGGCCTGCTCACCTCATTCGCCTGAATCAGTCCAGGTACCGCGCTTTTGCTGCCAGATGCTCGCCAAAGGTCCTGGTAAAAACTGATTCCATACTCGGTTTATGCAGAAAAAACAGATAGTCGTGTTCTGCCGGATCCAGAGTTGCAAGAATAGCTTCGGTCCCCGGATTGTTGATCGGTCCTGGCGGCAGACCTGGAATTCTGTAGGTATTGTAAGGATGCTGGACTGCAGTATCCGCAAATGTCGGCTGCAGATTCCTGGTTCCCAATACATAGTTCACCGTTGCATCTGACTGCAGCCGCATTCTGATGGCAAGCCGGTTTGTAAATACGCCGGCAATCTCCGGCATATCCTGCCTGGGACTTTCTTTCTGGACAATTGATGCAAGGGTCAGAACCTCATGTACGCTCATGTTACGGCTTGCTGCTCGCTGTTCCATATCATCAGGCAGCTGACGGTGTAGTTCATCAAGCATACGGATAATCAGTTCCCGCGGGCTGGTTTCTGCCAGTATAAAATATGTGTTTGGATGCAGGTATCCCTCAAGTGAAACTCCGGCGGGAATGCCAGCAGTCAATGGATGTCTTGCCGGATCAGGAATATGTGTGAGTGCAGCTTCAATGAAATCTCCGCTTTCCCAGATACCGATCTGTGCCAGATATGCATCGATCTCGTTTATCATCCATCCTTCGGGAATCGTAACCCGGATATGCTCAAAAACAGCATCCCCTGAATGAATTTTCTGCAGAATTTCTATTGCAGATGTTCCCGGCTCGAGAATGTATCGTCCAGCCTGCAGGCCGGTATGCAGCCCGGTAAAACGTGCATATAGTTCTGCGCTGCGTGCATTCCGTATGAGGCCTTCTTCGGCGAGCATATTTGTTATGGATCTTGTGCCCTGACCTGCGGCAATGCTGATAACCGAGTCCTCCTGGAATCGATCTGGACTGCCGAGGAGACTCCATGCAGCATAGCCGGTGAGCCCACCGCCAATAAGTACGGTGAGCGAAATAATCAGAAGCATAAAAATCAGGAATTTCTTCATAGGCTAAAAAAAATAGCAGACTGCGGCGGGCTGGTCAACTCTAACAGACCGCGGCCTCTGCCATTCATTCTCAAGCACTTCCCAGTCTTTTCAGGAGACAGTAGTAGAGTTTTGCTGCACTTAGCACCTGGTCGAAGGAGACAGCTTCGTCGCGGCTATGTGCTCTGGATAAATCCCCGGGTCCGATTACAATAGCCTGGCAGCCGGATTCGTCAAGTAGATTTGCATCAGAGTGACTGGTGAACGAGGAAGGAAGCCAGTCGAGGGCACAATCGTTCATGGCTGCATGCAGAGAATCTGCAAGGGGAGTATCTGCCGGTAAGCGGTAGCCTGAACTGACGGTAGGGAAGGAAATGTCCACGCTGCCCCCGGCCTTGTCCGCAATTTCCCTGAAACTCCTCCTTGTGAACTCCTCCAGTTGCTCAAGGTAGTCGGGAACGTCGCGTTCAGGCGCTATATGCAGATCTATCGCAGCAGTGCAGGTGTCCGGCACTGCAAAACCTGACTCTGAACTGTGCAGGTCACGAATATTCAGATTAATGGCAGGGCTCTTTTTACCTTCGGTAGGAACAGTAAATTCCTCGATTTTCAGCAAGAGCTTCAACATGTTGCGTACAGAATGCTGTTCCGGCCCGGAAAAAGCAGCATGACGGCGGTTGCCCCTGGTCTGCAGAAGCATTTCGAGATATCCGTAGTGTGTCAGGCAGGGCTTGAGACTGCTGGGTTCGGCAACAATAGCCTCGTTGAAACTGAATGAGTCCAGGAGGGCCAGGGTGCCGTCCCCATTTTCCTCCTCACCTACCACAAGGGCCAGCATGCAGCTTTCCGGGAGATGGTCGTCGACAGCTGCCGAAATGAATGCTTCAACCAGTGCCGCACAGCCGCTCTTCATGTCGGCAGTGCCGAGACCATAGAGCAATCCATCGTGTTCACTCAGTTCGAACTCTGCAAGGTCAAAGGCCGGAACCGTATCTATATGTCCCAGCAGCAGTGTTTCAAAATCACTCTGATCGCTGTCGCCCCGATATACGAGTATGTTATTGCGGGTCCCCTCTACCGTCTGCAGCTCAACCCTGCAGTCAGTCTCCGACAGTTCGTGCCGGAGCTCACGGTACAGGGATGCAGTCAGCTCTTCCTCTTTCCCTGAAGGGCTGTAGGTATTGATCATGGCTGCAAAGCTTCGGTACAGACGCGCTTCCTGGATTCCATTGTGTGAACTAATCATTTGCCCTTCCTTGTGCAAGATTAAGGGTGAGATAGACATGTTCTATCGGGTTCGAAAATCCCTGCCGTTTGAAAAATGCCAGGGCGGGGTTGTTGTTGGCTTGTGTATCTACAAGCAGCATCCGGACTCCCTGCTCCCGCATCGCTTCCACGAAGGTTTCAAAGAGCAGTGTTGCTATTCCCTGACGGGAAATGTCCGGATCCACACCCATCCATACCAGATGTCCGTAGGTCCAGGCAGAGCGAGCTTTTTCTATTACTGATCCTATTGCAAAGCCGACGATTCGGTTCTCGGCTTCAGCCACGAAAAAATTGTTCGGTTCAAGATTGAACTGGCCGGTCACTTCGTATTCATCCCAGGTGCGATACAGGTTTGAATATTCTCTGGACGTAAACAGGCGTTCACCGAGATGAAAAACCGGAGCAAGATCATCGATTGTTGCAATCCGGATTTGAATGTCTATGTCTTCCATATACCTTTAATCTCCTGTATTTTGCTGTGAAAGACAAGCTGTCCTGGAACTGGTATGATTGCACTGATGAAATTTCCATGGCGAGCGCGTTACCTGATAATTCTGATCTCTGTATTTCTCTTCCAGGGATTCTCTGGATTTTTTCCCGACAAGGCGACGGCACAAACATACCGGCTTCCGCGTCTGGACCTCATTGCTGTCTATGATCTGGATATAGTTGATCCCTCCGGTTTGACCCTTGACCGGTCCGGAGCATTTCTCTGGACCGTGAGCGATACCAGGGGAGGTGCGGTCTATGCAATCAGCTTCAGCGGTGAAATAATCAGTGAACTCATATATGAAGGACATGATCTCGAGGGAATCACTCAGGACCCCTCTGATGGAAGCCTGTGGCTGGCTGAGGAGCGACTCAGGGAGATAGTGAGGGTAGACCGTCGCGGGGAGGAGCTGGAGCGTCACAGCATCGATATCTCGATGGCCGAGCTTAATACGGGTCTTGAGGGCATTGCCTTTCATCCGGGTCGGAATATTCTGTTCCTGGCCAACGAGATGCTGCCCAGAGTCATTATGGAAGTTGATACAGAGGGGAATATTCTGCATACGGAAGAGATCAATTTTCTTCCTCCGTTCAGAATGATAGATCTCTCGGGTCTCTGGTATGATCCCGAGAGAGATGAATTATGGATACTCAGTGATGAGTCAGCAAAAATAGTAGTGGTAGATTCGGAATACCGGCCACTGCGGGGATACCAGCTCGACCGGATTAAATTCGAAGGCATTGCTGTCGACTACCGCCGACAGCGTATCTACCTGGTTCACGACGTTGAAAATCGGCTCTACGTGTATCATCTGCCGGTGATCAACTCAAACTGAAGGTCTGGAATACCGTTCTCTTCGAGATTTTATCTGCGAGGCCCGGGTTTTTCCGGCAGAGTTTCTGTATCAGTTCCCGGCAGGCCTGCAGATCTGCATCCAGGGGTTCAAGATCTTTCTCCAGGCCCTGAATGGCATCGTTCAGGTCTGCTATTTCCTGTTCCTTTTCTTCCAGACTGTCATTGAGGGCATGGTAGGTACGGACCATTTCCAGAAAATCTTTCGTGTAGAGTCCGATCGCATAGGCAAATGAGTCACGGTCATCGCGGCTGATCTGCTCGGGATCAATCTCAAACAGACTCTCGATTCCCTTGTATGAATCCAGTATCGCCTTCCGGTAATCATTAAGATAATCGGTGTAGGTTCGGCCGATAAAACTGGTTGCAAGCAGTGAAAAGAGGGTGATCGAGAGGATTATGCCGGTAATCCAGAGGAAGTTATGCATTCGCTGGGCTCTGAAAAGAACAGAGTTCCGTATCCGGATCTGCCAGCCACCGGCACTGATCAGGTAGCTGTTCAATCCGTTATACCGCCTGGAAATTTCCGCTTCAGCATCGCTCCGGTCCAGATTCTGATACTCCGTGCCATATGTCCGCCGGCCGTCCCGTTCAAGATATATTATGCTTTCGGCCAGCCCGTGTTCACGGCTGAGCTGCATAGCACCCAGAATATCTGCAGGAGCTGTCGTTTCAAGTTCCTGTATGAACTGCTCACGGGCAAGGTCACTGCTGTCCTGCAGGAATGCCAGCGGACCCCACACGGTGGTCCCTACGTTGATCAGAATCAGGATTGAAAGGACAAAGAATCCCAGCCAGCCCACGGTGCTTTCGCAGGAAGGTGAGTCGGATTTGAGAGCAATGTAACGCAGCATCTTGATATTCCGCAGCAGCCGGAACAGCCGGGAAAGCCTGAGTGCACGTAGCAGCTTGGCAGAGCGGATTACCGCAAGGGAGAGTCCACCGGCAGCCAGGAAATCACCGAGAATAAATTCCTGGGGGAGCATGAGAGAGACCCCCAGAAATACAATCGCCAGTATACCGGGCAATGCGGCCAGAGAATCGGTAATAACAGTAAACAGATTCAGCTTGCCCTGGCGTTTCCAGGAAATGAAGCGCAACAACAGCAAGACAAAAACAAGATCAAAAAGAAGGTTCAAACTGCCGAGAACAAGCATTGACCTGGCATCGGTGACCAACTCGTAGGGGATCATGATCAGGATCGATGTCAGAATAAATGCAAACTCGAAGCTTCCGATGTTCTGCTGTTCCCGCACACGATGTTCCAGGCTTTCAAAATTACTCAAGATCTGTTCGTAACGTTTTTCTAGATTCATTATGTATTGTCCCCGTATTTTGTCAGAATTTGTTTTATCATTGACTGATTTTCCTGCAGGAATTCAATCACGGCCGAGTAGTACTTTTTAGGCTGCAGTTCCCGATCCATGCCTTGTTTGACTTTGCGGCTTTTTAGCGGTGAACTATTACCTGTGAGCAATGCCTCGGAGCGTACCGATTCCAGAACTGCGCGTATGAAATTCGGCAGCAGGGAAGGGTTTGATTCTCCGGCCTGCATTCTGCTCTGATTTACCTGCATTGCCATTTGGGTAGATGGCTTATCCAGCGTCCAGCTCTCTTCAGTGCTGATCTGTCTGAAACCCTGCTGAACACCTGGATCATCCCATGACAGAAGCTCATGTCTGTCATTCACATAACCGACACTGGTTTTTCTGCCGGTTTTTATGATCGCATAGTTATGTATCATGCTGACATAGAACAGTTTTTTGATGTATTCAAAAGTTGACTTAAGCTGGTCTGGAGTTTTAACACCGAGTTCAAGCCTGTTGAATTCACGCAGCAGGGTTAGTGCCGGGTCTTTTGCCGCCGACCCGATTCTGTTCATAAGGCCGAGAAAGACTTCTGTGACCATGTTCTGATTAAAGAAGCGGAATTCCTTGAGCACCTCATCGGGGTTGCGTTCAAAGCTGAGTGTGAAATATTTGAGAGCAAAAGGATAAATCCTTTCGAAACCCTCGCTGTGGATGCTCATGGTGCAGTAATCCATGGTCAGCATCATTCCGTAAAAATTTGCCTTGGTTATATTCTTGACCAGAAATCCAGGTCGAATCTGGCTGATCCGGGTCCTGGGGTTCAGCTGGAGATATGTTTTTTTCGACAGCTCGATGAAATCCTGCCAGCCTATGTCGAAAAAACTGCTGTCAGTAATCCAGTTTTCCCGTATTGCCCGGTGGAGCAGGGGGAAAAGGGGTTTCAGTTCCTGTAAGGATCTGGCTTTCTTTACCGTTATAGCGATCTCCGGCCTGACTTCCTGAAAAATATTGCCGAGATGATTGCAGACGAATTTCCTGAGAATGAGAGACATGACCTCCTGTTCTTTCGGATTAAGCGAGATATTTTCCCTCTGGACGACATCGCCCAGAATAGCTGATGATTCTGCCATTCCTGTTTTACTTCCTTCCGCTTAGATAGCCTTGGCAGGCTGTTCTCCAAGCACACAGCCCTGACTGTCGCCAAGACTGATCTCTGTCATTCTGTTTTGATCCATATATAGCTTCGGCGTTTTTAACTGAACTATCCAGTTTTGTGGATATCTTTGTTCTGGTTTTAGCGGACAGCCAAGTTCAACTGCCCGGTTGAGCACATCTGCAAGATTTATTTTCTTTTCACGGCCCTCCATATTTGCCAGGAACAGAACATAGCTATTGTCCTTCGGATTTTTCCGCAGTGCAGCGTATACTACTGCACCGTCACAAGGCTCCAGGTAGAAGACAGTATCGGTTTCTGGATTGATGTTTGCTGCCATGGCCGGATTGCTTCTCCGGTATGAGCGCAGGCTGTAATGAAATGCTGCCTGCTCGGAATCAGTCCATGTAAGCCAGTGACTTATATTGCAGTATTCATGCAGATCATCCATCCAGGCCCTTGAAAAGGACTCCAGGCCGCTGTCACCGTGGGGTGAGAGAGGGGAATTCGGCAACGCTGCATCCAGGATCCGTGCTGCTGTCTCGGTGTGGTAATCCGCAGCTTTCATTGCAATATCCAGCTGGCGTGAAAAGGCCCGTAACTGCTCAAGACGGCTGAAGCCGAATCCCTTCAGGCGGACGAAAAAATCATCATGGTTATAGAGGGCTTCATCCACTGCCCATGTCAGGAAGCGGCTTTCCTCGGAAACCACCTTCACCGCCCATTTTTTGTCGGTGTTCCGGATGAAGCTCCATGGTGTCCTCAGATTGGATTGTATGAAGTCCATCGGTACTCCAGGCATTACCGTATAGGCCAGCAGCTGTGCAGCCGGATTGTCATAGCCCTTGCGGAAAATCTCCCGGTAATCTTCTCCCAGTCTGGAGTTTACCCGCTCTTCCGGGTCGACCTGTGTCCCACGCCTCAGGGTATCGTGATTCGCACAGCCGGTAATCCAGTTCTGACCCTGGGTGAATATTTCCCGCACGCGCCACCACTTCTGGGCCCAGAAGGTATATACAAATGGAGTATTGTGGGCAAAGGTGAGAGGACCCCACTGGTAGACGTTCGGCATCTGCCGTGTCACTTCCATATAGCTGGAGCTCAGTTCCCAGTCATCGGCGGGCCAGGGCCGGCCGTCCTCAAAAATCATCCATGGAAGGTATTCCAGGCCGGCAACTTCCAGACACTGATCATTCATTTCATGGAGGTATTCATCATCATGAATCAGGCGGTTCTGTTCGGGATCGAAATACTTGAAATCCTGGGCTCCATCAACGCGCAAGCCATCAATGCCGAAGCAGGATTTGCGACGCTGCATTTCAAGCAGAATCTGACGTACCGCTGGATTCCGGTAATCCAGCACCTGGCCGTACATACCGGGGCCGGCAATGAATTCCGGCTGCAGCAAGGCCTGGCTCTGATTGTCGGCATGGCCGTAGACGATATCCAGAATGACCTGTATACCGCCTCCGGGGAAACCATGCATGGTTTCTATGAAATCCAGCAGTTCATCCGGCCGGCCGCTTTCAAGCAGGCAGGGATTAACAGCCGGCGATCCCAGGGTCATAATGTCGTAGCCCCAGTTGCTCATGTCCGGTCGTTTCAGATCTACAGTAACTGTAACTGTGTTGACGCTGCGGTCAGCATCTGTATTGCTGTCACTGTTAGAGTCGTGCTCCTGCCAGAATCCCTTTCCGCCTTCATACTCGATAATCGGTTCTATAGGCATGAGCTGGACAGCGTCATAGCCGACAAATGACTGCTCCCAGGACTGCAGTTCCAGACCCTGTTCAATTTTTGCTGCAATCTCCCTGTACAGTCGGCTGAGTGCAGCCAGGCTGCCTTCCCTGGTTGCTGTCGGGACGTGAATCTGCAGGATTGATGATGGGCCGCTCAGCCGTGGGGGAGAGGATTCATTGAGTCGGGAAGCAGACTGAATACGCTCCTGTAGATATGTACGATCTTTGCGTTCAGGCCAGTCCAGCCTGTAGACCTCTGCCGGCCCGGAGGCCCCGAATGGTACCGAATGAGCAAGTGGATCCCTGACCAGGAAGAAGGGCTCGCTGATTTTTTTCCGGCTGCGGACCAGGTAGAAATCTCCAGCCACAGTTGTGCTGCCTGCCCTTATGCCATCGACAGCAAGCCAGCCATAGCCGTCGGTAATCTGCAGTGGCAGACTCTCCTTGTGAAAGCGGGCAGTCTGCGTCGGCTGCGTGAAGTCGATTGTATCAATACAGCGGAACAGAATCAGTTCAGCCTCAACCGCATCCGGAAGATAGAATCCGAAATTACAGTATCCCTCGGCAGGATGTGCGCCAAGCAGTCTGACAAGATCTCTGTCTGATTGTCCCTGGACAGAGTTTAAGAGTAAATCGGTTTTTCGTGGATTTATGGTGAATAGTCTGCTCATGCCTTAAATATAGTGCGAGTCAGCACTGTTTGTCGAATGATCTTCAGCGTAATGGTGTCGGTGTATATTTTGTGTTATACTATATACCGGAGGCGGTGCTATGCGTATTTCTATGTTTATCGCTGTTGTGTTCCTGGCCGTTATTCTTGTCCTGGGTGCGTGTGCTCCAGCGTTTCTGCAGGAGAAACAGGATATAGAACAATCACTCAAACTTGATTTCTCTATCCCCTTACTCCATTACGGAGGGCAAAGCAGCCAGTCGCGGCATATAGTTCCGGTTGAAGGATTAAAAGCGCGTGTTGAAGTCCGAGGCCAGCAATCAGATTTCACTGCGCAAATAAGGACCGTTGATATAGTTCTGTCTGAAGGCCGCGGGCAGGGATCAGCCAGTTTTGATCGATTACCTGCGGGCTATACCTACACTGTCAGCGTAACCGTATTCCGCGGCAGCGGTGATCAGATAGAGAATCTGCACTTCGGACAGGCCGCTGTTCTCATTGAGCCCAGGAAGCAGAGTTCATCAAGCCTGAGTCTACTCCCGCATGCTGACAGAATCCGGCTGACTGTGCCGCTTTCGAGCAGCAGTATAGGTGATGATTCCGGGCAGCCGAACTCCTTTCAACTCACAGCAAAGGGCTACTCCGCGCTGAGGGCTGAGGTGGAGGGTGGTACTACTTTCTACCTGCGCTATCCCCTGGACAAGTATCCCGAGTCAATTTTCTGGAATGTGCAGCGGGAAGACGGCTCAATTGTGACACCTACCACGAATAGCGGCTATCAGCAGTGGGCGCTACCGGGTGGAACATCGGGTGCCGGCTATTATCTGAGTGTCTTCAACGCGGGCAGTACAACATATACAATCGATTTCGATGACTGGCTGGTCAACGATGTCGAGCACATTATGTCTATTGATTCCAAACCACCCCTTCCGCAAACCCCGGCATTACGTACAGTACTACTTTCGGAGTTAGCCGGCTTCAGCAGTTCCGGATTCAGTACAGACAAACACGATATCGAGCTGCTTCTGGTCGCCTTGATGGCAGGGGAAGCTGTCGGTGATCCGCTGGACCTGTTGATGGAGGAAGCCTTTTCCGAGCTCATCGACTTGTTGGCAGGGTATGAGGAATATTTCGGCGAAGAGCTGGAGCCTTTCACCACCAGCGAAAGTCTGGATACTGATCTGGGGTCCTCCAATACTCAGCTGGAGATAGTCGGACGGCTCGTTGCCGATGCTGCAATTGCATTTAACACAACACGAATGCAGGCTGCAATCGCTGGAACCCTGGACTTCGAGCTGAAGGTTTTACAGGACTTAATCACAATCGATGATGTAATACTGAAGGCTGGCAGCCGGCTCCACATAGTTGCTGCCCTGGCTCTCTGGATAGATATGACCGAGGATGGGGATCTGGAGTTTGATCTGGATTTCGACTTCCAGTCCTCGGCCGGTTTTACCCTGGATGGAATTGAAGATTATTCCGGCAAATTCATTCTTGGACTGACTGCGTCCGGCTCGGATATGGGATCGTATACCGGAAGTGAATTTGATAATGGTGATGACGAATTTTTTGAAGGGCTTCTGGATTCTCTGTTTGAATCATTTTTAATCTCTGCCGCTGCGTATGATAATGGAAACAATCAAATTCGTTCATTTAATCTCAGTCTGTCGGAATTACTTGATTATCTGATCAGTTTTGATAAAAACATGGAGGGAGATTTCAGCCTCAGCCGGAGTGCCGCTTATCATCAATATGGAGAAGCCTATGATCCTTATGGAGTTAACTGGCTTGAATTCTACAGCGATGACAGTAGAGAAGAGTACCTGGGTGATGGCTGGGTTGATTATGATCTGAATCAGTGGCGGGCTTATATTCAGCCCGGAGAGTATGGTAGCCTGTATGTTGTTGCCAAATACAGTGACTATTACGTATTCGAAGTCCTTGGTAATACCATTGATGGCCCCTTTACAATTGACTACACCGGGAATACCGGCTTTCTCATTGATGTCAGCGATGCCTGGCAGGTGTTGGAAGACTATGGTCAGTATGAATCGGTTGATGTGAGCGGCAGCTATGAGCTGGATCCGTATTTTGATGGATTTGAACTCACAAAACTGTATTTTATGGAATACCCGGATGGGGGTGATTCAGTCGGATATGGGTATCCCTTTGAAGAAAATCAGTATTATGGCTGGGTAAATAAGGGCAACTACTATGAGTTTTATATTCTGGCTGAATTGTGGAATTCAAGCGATGGATACTATGAATATTTTCTAAGTCCTGCAATGTATGAGATGGATTTCACCTCAGACGTGACGGGGCTGGATTTTACAATTGATGAGACATGGAGCTATTACTATGTTGAAGAAGAACCGAGTGAGGTGTATCTCTACGGCAGTTACAGTATAAATCACTCCGGACTCGATGGCTATGAGCTTATGTATTTTTATCTTCATGAAGATCCCTATGGAAACTATCCGATTGGATACGTTAACTCCGATGGATACAACAATGTATATGGGTATTACTACCCGGATTTTGGCTTGCCGGTTGAATTCTACAATGTGTATGCCGTTGCGGAGCTCTATAATGACACCACGAGTGAATTCATGTCTCTGATCAGTCCGGATCTTGGTCCCTTGTACATTGAAAGCTATGAGGTCGAAATATTCGGACTGGATATAACGGAGGAGTGGCAGGAATTCATGGGATACTAAGCCATGGAGCCGAGGGCTTGGTTATGAAGCAATAATTTGCTTTTCAGCCTTCTGTGCATATAATTCAGGTACAGGAGGCGTATATGCAGAAAAAATCCATTGCCTTGTCCTGGCTGCTTCTGGCGGCTCTAATTGTTACTCTGGTAATTAACGGAGCGGCGAATGCCCTGCCGCTGTTCGGCCGTTCGACAGGTGACATTTCTGACAGTCTGCCGAATCTTTTTGTTCCTGCTGGAATCACATTTTCGGTATGGGGTATTATTTACCTTGCCTTGATTGTATTCACCGTGTATCAGCTCATGGTTGTTCGCAGAAGTCCTGAAAACCCTCCCTACTGGTGGGTGCATATCGCGTTCTGGGTCCTGATCGGACATATAGCCAACACTCTGTGGATTATTGCCTGGCATGCATTGTGGTACTGGAGCAGTCTGGTCCTTATGCTGGTACTTTTCTTTTCTCTGATTAAAATCGTTCTGAATCTCAGATGGTCAGGACGCAGGTTTACCGCGGCTGAGACACTGTGCGTAAGTATTCCTTTCTCGCTGTATCTCGGATGGATTACGGTAGCCCTTCCGGCCAACGTTACCGGGCTGCTGGTTTCGCTGGGAGTGACAAGCATCGCCCCGGGGGCTGTGTTCTGGGCTGCTGCCCTGGCAGCGGTGGCAGGCCTGCTTGCTGTTTTCGCTGCTGTCTACCATCGGGATGCAGCCTACAGTCTGGTCATAAGCTGGGCCCTACTCGGTATAGCCCTCAAGCGCTCTGAGGATTACCCCTGGCTGGCCGGATGGGCGGCTGCGCTCTCTCTGCTGTGTTTCTGTGCTGCCTGGTTTTTCGTTCTACCCCGGAAAAATGAGCAGGAGTGGTAGCCGATCCTTAGCCGGGAAGTGAGAACAGGGTCATGGCCCGGGATTTACCCTTAAGCTTTATTCCCTGGTATTTCCGTGCCCGGCTGTTACGCAGGATCTCTTCGCGTTCATCTAATGGAAGTCCGCGTAAAAATTCACGGGAAGCCAGACAGACTGTTTTCAGAATTTTGTTCTGATCCTGAATTCTCTGAGCTGTGTTGACTGCATCGGACAGGTAGCCGATCTCAGCCCGTTCAAACCCGATTTCTCCAACTGCGGCATCTCCCGTATGCAGTCCGATACTGAAACTGAGCTCAAGCTTATAGTAGGTACTGAAATGGCTGCTGTTGAGTCGGATATGTCGCTGAAGTTCCACTGCGCAGCGGCTTGCATTACGGAAATTATCTGGATTCGCTTCCCACACAACAATCATTCCATCACCGAGATACTTGTATATGCTGCCACGGTGGTATTTTATTACTTCCTCACAGAGAAAAATATAATCGTTCAGACAATGAAAAAATTCCTTTGCCTGCAGCTGTTCTCCGAGGGACGTAGAATCCTTGAGGTCAATGAACATGAATATGGTCTTTCTTATGGTCGCGGTGTGGTAGCGTGAGAGGAGGTAAGCCTTGAGAAAATCAGCTCCCATGAACTTAACGAAGAATACACCCATGTTAATCACAAGCGAGAAGAAGCTGAGGTAGAGAATGGTATTCAGCATAATTACCGGTTCCAGTACATGTTCAGGGAAGACAATCAGTCCCAGAATGAAGTAGACCAGAGTGCCAGCCATGAGGTAACTCATGATCTTGATCAGCAGTACCAGAAGTGAAGACATCATTCGTATTCTGCGGCTGTTGAATACGAAAAATTCCAGACTCATGATTACTGCTGGAATACATAGTCCCAGAATGAAGCTGGTGCCTAGATTAAAAAAGAGATCTACCGGTGATTCAAATACGTTGTGTCCGTTCATGTAGCTGAAGACAGCGCTGATTGTTGCTACTACCAGGGAATGGGTCCTGATGCTCTTCAGTCTGCTGCGGCGTAGTTTTTTATATGGCTGCATGGCTTTCTCCTGAATCCATTATACACCATGCAGCCTGCCCGCTATCGCGGAATCACTGATGTTATCAGTGAACATGCCCATGAGAAACTTCTTCCTCACTGGCTTCCCGTACATCCTTTACTTCAACATCAAAGTGAAGAGTAGCTCCCGCGAGGGGATGATTGGCATCTACAGTGACCTGGTCACCTTCAATGCTGCGGACGGTGAGAATGGTGGGACTGTCCTGAATCTGTGCCTGGAACTGCATGCCGGGCTCGATTTCATCAACGCCGGAAAACTGATCCTTTGCAAGTTCAAAAACCTTGTTCTCGTCCCATGCCCCATAGCCTTCTTCGGGGGGAATAACTGCGTTCACTTTTTCGCCTGCTGGCTTTCCTTCGAGAGCATTTTCCAGTCCCGGGATAATGTTACCGGCTCCGTGCAGATACTGCAGCGGATCGCGTCCTTCGGAACTATCGATTACCGTGCCTTCCGCATCGGTAAGTGTATAATCCATTGTTACTACTGTGTTTTTGCCTATATTCATGCGGCCTCCTGCCCCCACCCTACCGGCTGGGGGACGAAATGTTAAGGGGTGTGCCGGGAAAATCAGTTTTCTTCCGGTTCATCCTGTGTGGTAACTGTTGCCAGTTCGGTTTCACCACCCTGTACCTTGCCCATAATGAAAAAGGCAATGCTCATCATAATAATTGCGTACAGGTAGATCATGCGCATTCCGGTAGCTTCATTAAAGCCAAGTGTGAACAGGTCGATTACAGCTCCGCTGATTGGCGGAGAGGTAATTGCAGCTCCCTGACTGAAGAAATAATACAGTCCGGTATACATGCCCATATTTCCGAAGTGAGCCATCTGCCAGAGCATGGGGAAGGAGTTTGTAATTACTGAGCCCCAGAACATTCCGAATACAAAAAGCAGGGCAAGAAATACTACCCAGGCATTGAAAGCGGAAAGACCGAGCAGCTGTGTTACTGGATTATGAAAGAATATGAGAGTCAGCACGATAACGATGCCGATGAGACTGACTCTGATGATCTTTTTTCGACCGATTTTATGGGCGATTATTCCGGATGGAATAGCCATGATCATGTAACCGATAGCAACGGCTCCCGGGGAGAGACCAGCCAGACCTTCGCTTACGCCAAGAATTCTGCGGCTGTAGATGCCCATAAAGGGTAGTATTCCCTGGTAACCGAGAAACCAGAAAAATAGTGAAAGGAGAATCAACATCGCACTCTTGTCTTCACCTCCGAAGACCAGCTTGAGTGATTTCCAGAGGGCTGTCCGTTCCCTTTTCTCCTTGGCTTCCTTATTTTCGCGGATGAAGGTGAACAGCATAATTGTCGCAAGAATCACCAGCAGTGCCGAGATCAGAAAGGGAAGTCTTCGCAGACTGCTGCCTATGAGAGGCAGGTTAATGTCTACATCCATAAGGGGAGCAAGAAGGACGGTGCCGACTATAGCAGCGATTGCACCCATGGTATTGATTACCCCGTTAGCTTCACTCCGGAATTCGCCGGGTATGGTATCGGGCATGAGTGCAACGACCGGTCCTCGGGCTGCCTGTTTGGCAAGGTTCAACAGGAAAATAAGCAGAATAATGAGAGGTAGACTGCCGGTAGGCAGGGCACCGAAGGGCAGCAGGGCAAAGAATATTCCTGAAAGCGGTACGGTAACCAGAATCCATGGCATGCGCCGGCCAATGCGGGTATGGGTATTATCCGACAGGTTCGAGACTATCGGTATAAGGAACAGGGCCAGGAGGTTATCCAGGGTCATAATCAGTCCGATCAGGAACTTGGATTCCAGAAAATCCTCGAGGAAGATCGGAACATAGGTATCATAGAGCGGATCCATCAATCCCATGGTAAAAAAGCCAAGGCCGATCAGGATGGTGATGCGGTAAAATCCCTTGGGCAGATCAGCTTTCGCTGAATTCTTGTGTGTACTCATGAATTAAATGATTAACCCCAAAATATTAATTGTCAATGAGCATTTGGGAGGTTTTTCTAATTTTCTTTGAGTGAAGAGTGATACGGATTAAGCTGATATTCTTTGACAGCGCAGAAATTATTGCATTTTTTCATCTGCAGGATAGTAGCGTTCCCCTGATTCAGCAATAATGGTGCTCGATCGGAGGGCAGCGTGCGCTACAGTGTAGGTGGTATAAAAATCCCGTTTCAGGAAGATCAGGAGAAGGCAATTGATAAAAGTCTGACCAGGCTCGGCTTCCCTCCTGAATGCCGGAAATCCGTACGCATGGTCAAGCGATCGCTGGATTCACGCCGCAAGCATGAGATCAGTTTTCTGTATCAGCTGGAAGTGGAATGCAGTCAGATGCTCAAGGGCCTGTCCAGGGATGTGAAAATTCTTGAGGAGGAGCCTGAGGCAGCGGTGATTCCTGTTCAGTGGGATGGCCCGAGGCCGGTGGTGGTTGGCGCCGGACCAGCCGGTCTGTTTGCCGGACTTGCACTTGCCGAGCTTGGTCTGAATCCCTTGATTATAGAGCGTGGTCAGGCTGTTGAGCAACGAAGTAAAGATGTAGATGCATATTGGGCAGGTAAGGGTCTGGACCCGGAATCAAACATGCAGTTCGGTGAGGGTGGTGCGGGAACGTTTTCCGATGGAAAACTGACAACCCGGATACAGAACCGGAGGATCAGAAAGGTCTTCACCGAACTGGTGGCAGCCGGTGCTCCCGAAGAAATACTATATGACTATAAGCCTCATATCGGAACCGACCTGCTGCTGGTGGTGGTGGCTGAAATCCGGAAAAAAATAGAACGGCTGGGGGGAAGCTTTCTCTTTGGCCGGCGGCTTGATGACTGGACAGAGACCGATGGCCGGATCACTTCTATCCGACTCAGTGATGGTGAAATTCTGGATGTCAGCCTGCTCTTTCTGGCTACCGGGCACAGCGCCCGGGATATCTACAGCCTGCTCGAGCGGAAGTCGGTTGCAATGCAGCCCAAGTCATTTGCAGTCGGGACCCGCATAGAGCACCCGCAGGAACTGATCAACCGCATGCAGTATGGTTCACATTGGGATGACCCACGACTACCGACAGCAAGTTACAGCTTTACCCATAATTCTGGATCCGGCAGCAATCGGCGGGGGGTATATACCTTCTGCATGTGTCCCGGAGGCGAAGTTGTCAGTTCAGCCAGCGAAATCGGGGGCACCCTGGTAAACGGCATGAGTCGCAGCAAGCGGGATGGAGCCTATGCCAATTCTGCAGTCGTAGTCACCGTTGGTCCCCGGGATTTTGGTGATGGACTCATGGATGGAATTGAATATCAGCGGAAACTGGAGCAGAGTCTGTTCAGGGCTGCCGGGGGATATGGATCGATTTTTCAGCGTCTTGATGATTTCAGGTCGGGCAGAGTAAGCCGAGGGCAGGCAGCATCCAGTTTTGTTATGGATCTGCTTCCCGGCAGTCTCCACGAGACCTTACCTGCAGAAATTACAGCTGGGCTGCGTTCAGGCTTCGACGGTTGGAGCAGGGCTACATCCTTTGTGCATTCCTCTGCCCTACTCATAGGCCATGAAACCAGAACTTCGTCTCCCTTGCGGATACTGCGTGGGCGGAATTCCCTGTCCGAGACTCATTCCAACCTCGTTCCTGTTGGTGAAGGGGCCGGCTATGCCGGCGGAATAGTGAGCGCTGCACTGGACGGCCTGCTGGCCGTTGAATCGCTGTGCACGCAGGCAGCGCCCTCAAAGTGATCAAGCTGATCGAAGTAATCAAGCAGCGGCCATTGATCGTTTCTTCCTCAGTACCAGGGTCATGGCAAGAAATGCCAGTCCGAACATGAGCTGCATTCCCATGGATGTCAGCAGTTCTCCCTGTCCTGCCAGGCTGCTCAGTCCGCGTATGGAGCCACCGACCCGGGCAATCTGATTGTTGGCAAGAACAAACCAGTAGGTTGGAGTAAAGCTTGCTACTCTGAGCACTGCAGATCCGAGAAATTCCTGGGGAACAAATACACCGGCCAGGAAGCTGGTTCCCAGGGCGACGACGTTGGTAATCGCTGAAATTCCGTTTCTGCTTTTTGCCAGATGTGCAATGAAGAAGCTGACACATGAAGCCCAGAAGCTCAGTACAAACGAGTTTGCTATGAACAGGTACATCCTGTTGGTCCCAATAAGCTCGGGAATAAATATCAGTGATATTGCATTCAGAGCAAACCAGCAGAACAGGGCGTAGGCAAAATTTGCCAGAAACAGTTGCAGGCTCTGCTTCCGTGAGCTGAGAGGCGAACATGCCTGCCGCATCCGGATCAGCCTGCTGTTGAACACAAGCAGATTGCTGCTGATTCCCAGAATCAGAATTGCGAAGAGGGAGTAGGCCTGATAGTTAAAGAAAATCAGGTGGTTGAAGTAGTTCTCCCTGCTGTCACTCTGAAATCCGGCCTTGTCCGGGTCTGTAAAGATCAGGGTTTCTGCGCCTTGCGAAAGATCTCGATGAACGTTTGCAATTGCGTCTTCCAGTGGAGCATCCGGTATGAATCGCCGGTAGAGCCGGAGGGTATTGAGGTAGCTTTCCACTGCCATGTCCACATACATCGCGCGGCCTGCACTTTGTCCGGGGTATGTAATAATTTCGGCATCTCTGCCATCCAGAAAGTCGGCTGTGAATCCCGCCGGGATCCTGATTATGTGACTGATTTCATCGTAGAACATCGCCTCCTGCAGGGTTTCCAGATCGTCCTCATATGGCATGATGTTGGCCACTTTTTCCAGTTCCCGTTCCAGGCCGCGTACCAGCGGGGTGGATTCTTCGGTAATAAAAGCAATTGGAACCTTTGCTCTGGAGAATATCTGTCCGACGGTATCTCCGCTGGTACTTGCTGCAATCAGGGAGATGCCGATAAACACAGCGAGAAACAGGGCAATTGAGCCAATGTTATCCTTCATTACACGCAAGCTGAGTTTATAAACTGTCATAATTTCGTCTCCTTATCTGGAAATAGGCTGCTGCTGTAAAGAAGGCCGTCATAAGCAGCAGGAGCATCAGATTCTGCATGTAGCGCTGATAACCTTCGAAGTAGTACAGGGCATAGTAGGCATCGGCCAGAAGGTTAACCGGATTGATCCAGTTCAGTAGCGGTGCCCGTTCGGATACTATGTATTTCAGCTGTGGAAACATGAGTCCGGCAAACAGAGCCCCGATCATACTGACCGCAGTTATAACACCGCTCTTGAAATTCTCGTTTCCACGGATAGCTGTTCCAATGAAGAGCCCGAGTGCTATGCTCAAGGTACTTCCGATTACAGTCGCCAGAATCACCAAAGGCAATTCCGGACCGAAGTCTACCTGCATGAAAAAATGCAGGAATGCCAGAAGTACCAGCTGACTGCAGATATGAATACATACAGCCGCACTGCTGCTGGCCAGCAGGGCTTTCAGCTTATGAATCGGCGACATGTTTATTCGGGCAGCACGAGGGGTGAGATTTCCCTGTATGTCCAGTGCTTCAATAAGTCCGTAATATCCGCCGTAAAAGCAGGCCATTGCCAGTAGGGCAAAGTAGAATACAAACAGCATGTTGGGACTGTTCTTCCCGAGCGATTCCTCCCGGATATAGCTGACCCGCAGCTCCATTTCCTGAATGAAATCCTCAAATACTTCCGGGTTTTGTGAAAGGACTGTCTCCGCCGTTGAATAATTCTGCAGGTACTGGTCGAGAAAGATCCCCAGAATGCTCTGGCGGAGGCCTGATTCAATGACAAACAGCTGCATGTCTGTGCCGGGAACAATGAATCCATAGATGCTGCCTTCGAGCAGCAGTTGCTCAGCTTCATCCTGCGAAACATACTGCAGATCCAGCAGTGCCTGACTATCCTCTGAGTCATCTGATACCGCATTCAGCAATTCTCTGAAGTTGCTGTCGGACTGCAGCGCTTCGTTGCTCACCACCGCCGTAGGGATAGGGAAAATCTCGTTCACCTCGCCAAGATTGGCAAAGGCGACTCGAAACAGGCTTGCCAGTATAATCGGAAATAGTATAGTCCAGAATACCATTTCCTTGTCCCGGAGTATGGTCTTCAGACGATAGAAGAAAATTCGTTCAATCATTCCTGTACTCCTTGTTCCGGAGCCCTGTCGCGAAGTTCCCGCCCTGTCATCTCCAGAAAAACATCGTTCAGGCTTGGCTGTTCGGAATAGATCCGCCCGAAGGGAATTGATTCTTTCTTCAGGTAATCAAGCAGTCGTTCCAGGATATTGCTGCCCTTGTGGGATTTAATCAGCAACATATTGTCCCGGTAGGAAAGCTCGGCAACCTCCGGCATGGCCCGCAGTTTTTCCAGCTGCGTAGCGCTGATATCGTAGACTTCAAAGCTGTTCTTTTCTCCAAGATCAATCATCGATTTCAGGGCCTCTTTGCTTCCCGAAGCGATCTCCTTGCCATGGTCAAGAATCATGATTCGTGAACAGATCTGCTCGACTTCCTCCATGTAATGGGAGGTGTAGACGATGGTTGCTCCCTGTCGGTTCAGTTCACAGATTCCTTCGAGAATCTTGTTTCGACTCTGCGGATCGACTGCAACCGTGGGCTCATCGAGGAAAATCAGTTTCGGCTTGTGAGCAACTCCGCATGCAATGTTCAGGCGACGCAGAAGTCCGCCGCTCAGTTTCTTTGGCAGAAAGTTCTCGAAGCCCTGCAGGCCAGTGAACTCAATAGCCTCCTGAACCAGTTTCTTCCGTTCTTCCTGGTTTTGAATGTAGAGTCCGCAGAAGTAGTCGATGTTCTCCCTGACCGTCAGCACCTCGAAAACGGCGACTTCCTGCATCACGACACCAATGTCCCGCTTGCTGGCGTAACTGTCGGGGGTCATGGGCTTTCCAAAGACCTCGATTTTACCCTTGTCATACTTCAGCAGGGATAGAATGCAGTTTATTGCTGTGGTCTTGCCGGATCCATTGGGACCAAGGAGACCGAAAATTTCCCCCTCCTGCACCTCAAACGACAGATTGTCCAGCGCCTGCAGATCGCCATATCGTTTTACCAGTTCCTGTACTTTGATAATCATAAATACTCCTTGTATGCTTCCAATATATGACGGTATTGGTATACTGCTTAGTGTCGCTGTTCACTTTCTGAAGTGACAGATGTCACTTTTTACAGTGATTTGAATGCCAGGGGAGGTTAAAATGCAGCTTGTCCGCGAACTGATCGATACAGGAATGCTTCTGCTTCTGAGTCTGGTCGCTGTGTTTGTGTTCTTTCCCGATACCATACCAGCGGCGCCATTTCTGATAAGCCTGGCAGTGCTGGCCTTTCAGTTCTATACCGACCATGAACGTCTGCAGCTCGGACTGCTGCTTCTTTTTATTGGGCTGTGTTTTGCCTTGCCCGTTCTCTGTCTGTTTTCTCCTGCCATGGTCTACAGCGCCTGCCGGAATAAACACTGGAAATGGATGATTCTGCTCCTGCTCCCAGCCTACTATTATCGGGACTTGCTTGGCCCTGCTGTTCTCGCGGTTTCGGCCAGTACGGCCGGTCTGGCTGTCGTTCTACAGAGACGTACCTGGATGATAGAGAACCTTCGTCGGCGATATTTTAATCTGAAGGATGAATCAAGGCTGTTGAATTCCCGGCTGGAAAGCAGACAACAGCAGCTGCTGGATCAACAGGATGCGGAGGTGCATCTGGCCACTATGAAGGAACGCTATCGGATTGCAAGGGACATACACGACAATGTCGGACATTTGCTGTCCAGCGCTCTGCTGCAGGCAGCCGCCTTGCGGACCGCAGCTGCGACTGCAGCTTCGAGTTTCGACGCTTCGGCCCCGGGGCCGGAGCAGCCGCTCGGCCAACAGCTCGCTCAACTGCAGAGCACCCTTGATCAGGCCATGAGCAGCGTACGGGAAAGTGTTCACCATCTGCACGAAACATCAATCAGTCTTGAGGACTATGTCCAGCATCTTCTGGAAGATTTCCGCTTCTGCCCCGTATCCTGCAGTATAGACCTCTACTCTGAACCCGGAAAAGAGCAGAAATATGCTATAATTGCGATTATCAAGGAATCGTTTTCAAACATAATGAAGCATTCAGATGCCGACGAGGTAGTGCTGAGACTCAGGGAGCATCCCGGATTTTATCAGCTCCACATGGAAAACAACGGTAGCAGGAACGATAACAGGACGAGAAATCAGCTTGAAGATATACTGCATCGGGGAATTGGGCTTCGGAACATGCAGGAGCGCGTCGAAACCCTAGGCGGGCAGTTCCGGGTTCAGGTTGACAGCAGATTCTGTCTTTTTATAACACTGCCCAAACAGCGAAGTGGAGAAGCAGGATGATTAGTGTATGTATTGTAGATGACGACCCTCTGGTGGCAGGAGCACTCAAGACCATTGTCAGTGCCGACAGCCGCTGTTCGGTCTGTGCCAGCCTAAACAGTGGAGAAGCATTGCTGGCCTCATACGCGGGCATGAAGCCTGATATTGTGCTTATGGATATACGAATGCAGGGAATCAGCGGAATCGAGGCAGGCCGACAGCTGCTTGCGAAACAGAAAAGCGCCAGAATCCTGTTTCTGACTACCTTTTCCGATGACGAGTATATTATTGAAGCCCTGAAAATGGGAGCCGGTGGCTATATTCTGAAGCAGAACTATGACAGCATTGTCCCGGCCCTGCTGGCAGTACATGCCGGGCAGCGCGTGTTCGGTGATGCGATCGCCGAGAAGCTGCCAGGACTCATGCAGCAGGAGAAGAAGAACAGCTGCGAGGAATACGGTCTGAGTGAACGGGAGTTTCTTATTCTGCAGCGGGTGGCCGATGGTTTGTCGAACAAGGAAATCAGCGAATCTGTGTTTCTCGGCGAAGGCACAGTGCGGAATTATGTCAGCACAATACTTGATAAGCTTGAATTGCGCGATCGGACCCAACTCGCGGTTTTTTACTACCGGAATTTTGTCTGAATAGGTCAGTTCACATAATTTGCATGAATTATGTGAGTGGTATACAGTTGTACAGTTGTATTGGGGGAATCGGTTATGAATACAGAAGCCAGAACAAAACTGGCAGCAATCATGTTCACTGATGTTGTCGGATATTCCCGGCATATGGCAGAGAACGAGGTCACTGCACTGCAGATGTTGGATGAGCATAATAATCTTGTCTTCCCCCTGGTCGAGAAATATGAGGGCAGCATCGTAAAGTCGATCGGTGATGCCTTGCTGGTGGATTTCTCAAGTGCCCGGCAGGCATGTGAATGTGCACTGGCAATACAGAAGGTCCTGAATCACCGGAACAGCCGTTCAGAGCAGGAACTGCTCCTGCGGATCGGGATCCACCTGGGAGATATCTGGTATACCGAGACCGATGTCTTCGGTGACGGGGTGAATGTAGCCTCTCGGCTCGAGGCGCTGGCAGTCCCGGGAGGAATTGTTGTGTCCGGGGATGTGTACCGGCAGGTTTCCAACAAGCTGTCGGTGCCGATGCATGCCCTCGGTGTGCGCAATCTCAAGAATATCAGCAATCCAGTGGAAACCTATGAGCTTGAGACCGGCTGCGAGAAGCGCAGCACACAAAACTCGCCAAATACAGGGTCGAACACAGTGCCGGATACAGGGCAGACCAAGAATGAGAATGATGAACTGAAACAGAAGATTCTCGAGCTCGCAGATATGGGACTGACAAAGGCGTTTGGATCCGGGAAAACGACAGTCAAGCCAGCGGGCGAATCGGTGGGCAGCGAAGGCGGCGAAGCCGAGGCCGGTGCAGGCAGCAGTGCAGGTTCTGAGGGTGCAGGCGGTGCAGGGCGCGCCTCAGCGCAGGCTGCAATCGATGATCCCGGTCTGAGGGTCAAGACAAAACTGATGACAGCCGCTGACAAGTTCATGGACAAGGCAATTCAGGAATGGGAAAAGCAGCCGCAGGAAAAGAAGAACAAGATAATCGAAGGAATAAAAGCTGAAATCAGCTCGGAGATATCCTCTGAACTGGCAGCGGAACTCGATCTGGATTTAGACCTGGGTGACAGCAAGAAGAAGGACTCCGTCTCGGACGCAGCGGGTGAGGTCGGCTTCGGTCTTGCGGTTATAATCGGCACCGGATTCGCATTTTTTTCCGGTGGCTCCTGGTTCTGGCTGATCGGACTCGGGCTGATCGGCGTTCCCAGTTTTACCAAAGGGCTGTCTAAACTATTCCGCCGCCGTGATACACCTGAAAGGCGGCACACTGATGGTACTAAGCCGTCAGCACAAGGCTCAGTCCTGGATCAGAAAGCCAGAGAAAAAGCTGCTCTGAATTGTGCCAGAGAGAACCGCGGACGAATCACCGTGCTGCAGCTTGCCGGCAGTTCGGAACTCTCAATCGATGAGTCCAGAGAAATACTTGAATATCTGGCTTCAAATGAATATGCTCGTCTGAATGTGGATGAGAACGGGCTGCTGTTTTATGAATTTCACGAGTTTATAGAGCGGCTGCCGGAATAGGCAGCCGCTATGAAACCAGGCGCCGGCAGCGTCAGAATCGGTGCACCGGCTGCCGGCGGCAGACTGAGCTTCCGCCGCCGGAATGACTTGTCTGGCCTATCTGGTCAGGCTTCGGTATACGGTTCGGTGCGGTCGGTCTGCTTCTGCTCCGAGACGTTTACGACGGTCTTCCTCGTACTCCGAGTAATTCCCCTCGTACCAGCGCACGTTTGAATCGTTTTCGAATGCCAGAATATGCGTGCAGATGCGGTCCAGGAACCAGCGGTCATGGCTGATTACCACTGCACAGCCGGCAAACTCGTCAAGAGCTTCTTCCAGAGCGCGCATGGTATTTACATCCAGGTCATTGGTCGGCTCATCCAGCAGCAGCACATTGGCCCCGCTTTTGACCATCATCGCCAGATTGACCCGGTTTCGTTCACCGCCTGACAATACGCCCACTTTTTTCTGCTGGTCGGCACCCATAAAGTTGAACCAGGAACAGTACGCCCGGCTGTTTACATCGCGGTTCCCGAGCTTGATAATGTCAGTCCCGTCAGAAAGCTGCTCCCAGATTGTCTTGTCCGGATTCAGCGTCTCTCTGCTCTGATCCACATAGCCCAGAACCACGGTCTCCCCGAGTTTTATCTCGCCTGCATCTGGTTGCTCACTGCCGGTAATCATTTTGAATAGTGTTGTCTTTCCCGCCCCGTTCGGACCGATAATACCCACAACACCACCGGGTGGAAGCTGAAAGCTCAGATCCTCATAGAGCAGCCTGTCGCCGTAGCCCTTCTTGACACCTTCGGCTTCAATAACAATATTACCCAGCCGCGGACCAGCCGGAATAAAGAGATTAAGGTTTTTAGCCCGGTCCCGGGAACCCTCGGAGAGGAGTTTTTCATAGTTTGTAATGCGGCTCTTGGCCTTGGCATGTCGGCCCTTGGGACTCATGTTGACCCATTCAAGTTCCCGTGCCAGCGTCTTCTGCCGCTCACTCTCGCTCTTTTCTTCAACCCTGAGTTTTTCCTGTTTCTGCTTTAACCAGCTTGTGTAATTACCTTTCCAGGGAATGCCTTCGCCGCGGTCAAGTTCGAGAATCCAGCCTGCTACATTGTCGAGGAAGTAGCGGTCATGGGTAACCGCAATAATCGTACCTGGATAGTTCTTGAGGTGACGCTCCAGCCATGCAATACTCTCGGCATCCAGATGGTTGGTCGGCTCATCCAGAAGAAGAATATCCGGCTGTTTCAGAAGCAGACGGCAGAGCGCAACCCGGCGTTTCTCACCCCCGGAGAGATGATCAACCAGCTGATCCGCTGGCGGACAGCGCAATGCATCCATTGCCAGTTCAAGCCGGCTGTCGAGCTCCCAGCCGTCAAGCGCCTCGATGCGCTCCTGAACCTCGCCCTGCCGCTCGAGCAGCTTGTCCATATCTGCATCGGGATCACCGAAGCTCTCGTTGATGCTGTCATATTCAGCCAGCAGATCAACCACTTCCTGTATTCCCTGTGAAACAATTTCCTTGACGGTTTTTCCGTCTTCCAGCTGAGGTTCCTGTTCGAGATAGCCGATCTCGAATCCCTGACTCTTCGAGATTTCCCCGTTGTAGTTGTCATCCAGACCAGCCATGATTTTCAGAAGGGTTGATTTTCCCGAGCCGTTCAGACCGATTACGCCGATCTTGGCTCCGTAGTAGTAGGAAAGGGAAATATCCTTGATTACCTGCTTGGTCCCATGAGTACGGGAAACCTTGTACATTGAATAAATTATCTTCTTGTCTTCGCCATTTGTCGGTGCTGCCATAGGCCGCAGTATAGCAAAAAACAGCCGGACATGACAGGCCTCGCAAATCGCACGAGCATTTATTCCGTGAACCATGTATACTCGTGGAGGGGAGTGAATATGAAGTACTTTGAAAAAATCAGTGGTCAGAGAATATACCTGTCGCCGATTAATCCGGATGACGTAGAAACCTACTGCAAATGGATGAACGATCCTGAGGTGTCCTCGCGGCTCGGCAACATAGCCATGTTGATCGACCTGAAAAAGGAGCGGGAATTTCTTGAAAAACTTGCAAGCAAAGAGTTCAATTTCGCCATAATTCAGCGTGACGAACAGAGACTGATTGGAAACTGCTCTCTCTGCGACCTGAACTACATCTCAGGAACCGCTGAATTCGGCATTTTCATTGGTGAACCGGAAGACCATGGAAACGGTTACGGCAGTGAAGCTGCCCGCTTACTGCTCGATTACGCCTTTGGAATCCTGAACCTACGCAACATCATGCTGAAGGTATTCGCATTTAACGAACTCGCAATCGGCGCGTACCGGAAAGCCGGCTTCAAGGAATTCGGCCGCCGGAGCCAGGCCTATTATCTGAACGGCCAGTATCATGACGTTGTCTACATGCAGGCGACCCGGAGCTGAAACGCAAAGGATTTTGAAATGTGTTGATTTTTCTGATCACTCAGGAGAGTGTTGACTTAGAATCCTGATATATATAAATTATTATATACAGGAGGCTGTTATGGCAGTTAAATTATACACCACCCCTACATGCGGATTTTGTACCCAGATCAAGCGCTACCTGCGTGAAAAGCACGTGCCTTTTACTGAATACGACGTCTCCCGCGATCTGCGCCGGGCAGAGGAAATGATGAAAAAATCCGGCCAGGCCGGAGTACCCGTAATCGATATAAACGGCAAGGTGCTGGTTGGCTTCGACAAGGACAAACTCGAACGCAGCCTTCGATAGCAGAGTGATCTGTGCAGCCCGCTTGATCCAGAAGTCTATAAAATCAAAAAGCTCTAAGTCTCGTGTAAGTAACTACAGCAACATGGCAGATCTGCCATGTTGCTGTAGTTGTTCCCAAGTCAGTTAGAGATTTTGGACAAGAATGGTTCCTGCAGTGCAGTGCCTGCAGACCCTCCGATCATGCCGCCTCGGCAGCCTGCTTCTTCTGTAGTCTGACCATTCGCTGCATTCTCAGCCCGGTAACAAGCGCAGCCGTGAAAAGCAGGCCTGCACCGAGAGCATAGATGAAAGGATCGGCACCCGCTGTAACAATTCTACCATTAATCTGGGTACCGATTCCGCCGCCGACAAACATACCGAAGCTGGCCATGGACATAGCTGTACCACGCATTGCAGGAAGCTGCTTCTGTACACCCATTATCAATGTTGACTGCAAGGCGACAAAAGCGATGCCGAATCCGAAAAAACCTGTCGACAGCAGCAATGAAGCCGTAACAGGACCCGGCAGCAACAGCCCGATGGACATGACCAGCAAGAGCGAAGCAGCACCCAGGGTGCCGAGGACCGGCAGAAATGCAGATCCCAGACGCGGACGAAGTCCGGGCAGCAGTCGCCCGGCGGCTACCGTACCCAAACCGAAGGCAGTTATAATCATTCCAACCAGCAAAATCGGAAACCCGGTAATTGTCTGAACATAATGTCCGGCGTATGAAAAACTGCCGAACACAGCAAATCCTACAAAGAAGATGGTTGCCACGTGCATGAGAAGTTCTGGACGCTTAAAGGCTGCTCGATAGGATCGGGTTAAACTGAAAGATTCTTTTGAAACAGCTTCGATGGGAATAAGCCTTACAACAGCCAAAGCCAACAGCAGCTCGGCTGCACCATAGAGAATATATACCGCCCGCCAGGTGCTGAACTGAGCTAATGCACCTCCGATAAGAGTTGCCGAAGCACCGCCCAGAAACATGAAACCCATTACCTTGGCAATCGCTCCATGTCGCTCTTCGTCGTTGTACATGGTACCGATCAAAGCCATAGTCACCGGAAAAATACCCGCTCCAAAAGCCCCGTTGAAGGAACGGAAAATCACCAGCATAGGGAAGTTGGTGCTGAGCCCGCCCAGAATGGAGAAAACAGCAGTGCCGAAGGCTGCAGTAATAATAATGCGACCCTTGCCGAACTTGTCTGACAGCGGACCGAACAAAATGGTAAACAACCCGAAGGACAGCATATAGGCAGCAACGGTCAGACTGGCCTGACTGATAGCCAGACCCATATCGGCAGCAATACTCACCAACAGAGGTGCTGCTGCATAATTATCACCATTAGCCCAGAAGGCCAGAAAACCCAGTATGAACAATAAGCGGGAACGTGTATCTTTCATCATGCTTGCAATATATTGTGTAATCACTATATTGTCATCTTGATATCTATGGCTGTGCCACATAGATCCAGGACCTGACTCTTGTGGCGATCCACCGCTTTGTTTTCTTTTCCGGAAATGGGAATAACAAGACTTCCAAAGGCAAAGGTACGGGAAGAAATAATTTTCGTTTCTAAACGGGGATCACCGTCATCGAAGGTCAGAACCTGTTTGAGGTTAATGCCTTATTATACCACCACCTGCAAACCTTGACACAGCCCCTGAATGAACTACCATAGTACACAGCAGGGGAGTCAGTATGGACGCACAACAGCTTATGGATCGCATTATCACATTCCGGGATCAGCGGGACTGGCAGCAGTACCACACCAAAGAAAATCTGGCTAAATCCGTCTCGATTGAGGCTGGTGAACTGCTGGAGCTGTTTCAGTGGGGCGAGAACCCGCCAGACGACAAGCTGGCCGATGAGATTGCAGACGTCATGATGTACTGTTTTCTGCTGGCCTCAGAGCTGCAGCAGGATCCGCTGCAGATAATCCAGGACAAGCTGGAGCGAAACGAAAAGAGGTTCCCGGTTGACCGGGTGCGGGGTACCAACGGCAAGGCAACACGGGTTGATTCATGACTGCTAACCGGGTGTTCAGCTACGATTTTGCACCGGCAACCCTGCAGGCGCTGAAGGCTGACAAACGATACCGCAACTGGCCAATAATCTACATACTGGAGAACCGCAAGCATGCCTACATAGGCGAAACCAACAGTGCCATCCGACGTATAGCTACACATCTCAAAGACGAAAGACGAAAAGGCTTTGACAAACTGTATCTCATTAAAGACGAGAAATTCAATAAATCAGCTACGCTTGATCTCGAGTCAACACTTATTGAATATATATCCGGTGATGGCACCTACACCCTGCAGAATAGTAACCGTGGCTTGCGGAATCATAACTACTTTGATCGCGAATACTACGAGGACTTGTTTCGGGAGATATGGGATGAACTCAAGGCTCATAATGTTGTAAGGCATAGTATTCGTGACATCAAGAACAGTGACCTTTTCAAGTATTCTCCCTACAAGGCACTAACCGACGATCAAACAGAAATCGTAGAAAAGCTGGAAGAGATTATTCAGAACCACACAGAATCAAGAAGTATTGTAAGGGGCGAGCCTGGTTCAGGTAAAACCATTCTGGCCATCTACCTGGTAAAATATCTGCTCTCCGATGAATCAACCGCAGGGCTCAAAATCGGAATTGTACTTCCACAGACATCCCTGCGCGAAACCATTCGTCAGATCTTCCGTAACGTAGACGGGCTCAAAAGCAAAATGGTGCTCGGCCCCAACGATGTGGTGAACGACACACAGCAGTTCGATGTTCTGATTGTAGACGAGGCTCACCGCTTAACCCAGCGTCGGAACCTGGCAAATTATTCTACCTTCGACAAAGCTGCCGGGAAACTCGGCCTGGATTCAGAAGTAAGCGATCAACTGGACTGGATCCTGCAGAAATCCGCACATACTATCCTGCTGTACGATGGGAATCAAAGCGTCAAACCCTCGGACGTCGCCCCTTCCAGATTCAAGGAACTGGAAAAGCAGGCCAACAAGTTTGTGCTGGAGTCTCAAATGCGGGTCCTCGCTGGAGACCGTTATACCGGCTACATAGATGCCGTGCTGCGGCAGAAAGCACCAGAGATCTGTCGCTTTCAAGGCTATGACCTCCGCTTGTACACCCGCCTGGACCGCATGGTCGCCGATATCCAGGAGCTGAACGAGCAGCATGGTCTGTGCCGACTCGTCGCCGGCTTCGCATGGGAATGGAAGAGCCGGGAGAATCCAGATATTTATGACATCAAAATCGAAAATTGCCGGCTGAAGTGGAACGCCACCACCAAAAACTGGATCAACAGTCCAAATGCTCACAAGGAAGTCGGATGCATTCACACCGTCCAGGGCTATGACATGAACTACACAGCCGTCATAATCGGCCCCGAAATAACCCTTGAACGAGGCCAACTCCGGTTCCACCCCGAACGCTACAAGGACCGCTACGGCAAACACAGCTCGCTCACCCCCACCGAGATGGTAGACTACATCCTGAACATCTATAAAACCCTCATGACCAGAGGTATCAGGGGTACCTTCGTTTATGCCTGCGACCCAGACCTCAGCGCGTATCTGTCCCGATACATACCGGTTTATACCCCGGATATAATCGACCAGGCAGCAGAATCAACACCTGATTACGGGAAGTAGCAGTAGAGATTCAACAACAGGTTACTGATTCTTCTGGTCTTCCCAGGGCATTTTGTGCGTGTAGGGCAGTGCCTGAAAGCTGTCAAAGTCCAGTGCATCGGTGCCTCCGTACAGGACGAATCCTTTTTGTGCTTTGGCCGTGATTTTCTGAAAATACCGGATACCTTTCGAGAAATCCTTGTGCCAGGTGCGCGATGATTTTATCTCGATCGGGATTAATGCCCGCTGGTGCTCGATAATGAGGTCAACTTCATTTTGATTATGATCTCTCCAGAAGTACAGCCGTGCCGGACGCTGGTGATTGACTTGTCTTTTCAGTATCTCCAGCACTACCAGATTCTCAAACAGGCTTCCAGCAAGGGGATCCCGAAATACCTGATCCGTGGTTTCAACACCCAGGAGCCAGCAAGCTAAACCAATGTCGACAAAATACAGTTTGGGTGATTTAACCACACGCTTGCCGAAGTTTTCGTAGTATGGCGGAATTAGGGTTACAACAAATGAGGCTTCAAGAATAGAGAGCCAGTTTGCCAGACTTGTCGAGGATACTCCAGATTCACATATCGATGCGCAGGAAAAAGCTCTCTGACAAGGGTTGTTTTTCCTGATTGCCGAGGTCCGATAAGCGTCAACACCGGGTACTGCCCGGCTTCGGTCAGTACGGTTCTGGCAATACTACGTTGTATCATGCGTCAAGTGTATGACAGATTCACCATAATAACACTTTCCAGGGTCATGCTGCCGGGGTACAATAAGGGCCATGGTACTGTTTGGAGACGAAACCTCGCTGCTGCTGCAGCTGTGGGCGGTGTTTACGGCTGGTTCGGTGCTGGGCTGGCTACTGGAATTGGGGTATCGCAGCGGCAAGGCCAGGCGGCTGGTGAATCCAGGTCTACTGCATGGGCCACTGGTACCGCTGTACGGCTTCGGGCTGCTGCTGGTCCTCGGTGGGTATGAACTAACGGATGAGTACGGATTTCTGGGTACGGCATTGCTGCTTAGCCTGGCGGCTACCCTGATGGAGTATGTGACCGGGGCATTGCTGGAGTCACTGCTGGGAGTTCGGCTGTGGGATTATCGCGATCGTCCATTGAATCTGCAGGGGAGGGTGTGTTTCCAGTTTTCGCTGTATTGGTTTGTTCTGGTCGGACTGGTACTGATCGGGTTGGATGCCCTGGCAATGTTCGCCGGTGAGTGGCGGCTGGAGCTGTCGGGGCCCGGCTGGCGTACAGCAGCCGTGCTGTCTTCGGGCTATATTATGGTGGATGTGCTATTGAGCTGGGTATCCCTATCACGTCTGCGGACAGCCCTGCGCGAGCTACGTGTGCGCGTGGCGCAGGAGCAGGCAGAACTACGCAGGTTGCCACAGTTGGTACAGCATCAGCTGCAGCGCCGGCTACGTCATCTGCTGTTCTGGTCGCGGCGCTTTCCAGCGCTGGGTCAGGAGCTGCTGCGAACCCTGCCGCATCCGGGCCGACCAGGTATTTACCGCCTGGTTCCAGAGGAGTTCCGCCTGTCGCGGCGGCTACAGCAGCGTCATAAGCGACTGCTGGACTGGGCGAATGCGGAAGCTGCTGCCCGGGAGCGCGAGCTGTCGGAGCGACAGCAGCGGCTGATGGATCATCTGGCAGCGGCCAGCGTGGTATCGCCGGTGCGGGGGCGAAGGGTTATTCTGGCGGTGCTGGATCCGGATGATCCTGTTCATGGAGTCAATAACCTGCGGGTTTCCGAGCGCTTGCTTGTCAATCTGATTAAAAGTCGCGAATCATCTCCGGCATGACTGAACGTATACCTACAAAATGAAGTGCATAATCAAGGAAAAAGTAAACAACAGCATAAAACCCGAAATCATCCTGCTCAGTGTTCGGGAATACCCCACCGGACTGATCCTGCCCATAGCATCCAGCTTTTTGATGATCGGATGCAGAGTAACAAAGTAGATTCCAATCGAAACAACGGTGGCAATAACACTATATATTTTCAGGGTTTCATCGCCCTGGAACAAAATAACCAGTAATAAAGCTATGAAAATAAGTTTACAATTGGCTACCCAATTTACCAGATATCTGGCAAACAATTGCCGTGAGCTATCCTCCTGGCTCTCTTCCCACTCCTTGAACACAGCCATGCTGTTCCCGTGGCGAAAGTCCGGCTTGAAATACATGACAAGCACATTTGACAGCTCCAGGACGACAAAAATAATAATAGCAAAGTCCAGAAACATAGCGATACTCCTACTACAACCTACCAGAAAACCATTGTGAAACAGGCATAATATCCGGTTTGTAGATCATCAGTACAAAGACAATCGCCAAAGGCAGCACGCCAGTCAGAGAAATCAACCAACGCAGCTTCAGCAATTTCATCAGTTCCGGACTAATGCTTGCAGCATCGGGACTCAGCTGTTCAGTCAAAGACCTGACCCTGTATTGAGTAGGAATATCGCTCAGCACCCAGAAAACTCCCGACAGAATAAACAGCACAAAACTCACAGAGAGCCAACCGACGCTCCAGAAATCACCAGTAGTAAAACCGAGCATCAAACCAGAGAAAACCGCAAGAAGAATCAGAGGCGATGACAAGCGGGCATCCAGCCAGGACACGGTTTTATAGGTATGGAGAATGACATCCTTGTTTCCCCCGGATAGACTCCTGAATTCCCAGATCATACCAATAATGGCATTCGCAAAAAACAGTGTAACAGACACAATATGCACAAACCGCGCATGGTCGTACAGAGCCGGCTGGTTCAAAAAATCTACAACTACGTCATAAAAAACAATACCCATGAGAATGGACAAAGCCATTAATCCCAAAAATAAGAACAAAACAGTCCGGGTCTTCATGGGTGAAATTGAATCATAATCCAGCAATGCCAGCAAGTCCCCGAAATGTTCCCCCTTCTCCCGAAACAGCGACCCTTACAAATGCATCAGGTTGATTCATGACGCGCCGGCCCCCTGAAACCGGGCCGGCGATCCTCGTGGTGCCCCCAGCTCAAGCCTCGCTCCCCTCGGCACCCCCTCGACCCGGCCGGGGGAAGACAGCAGGCCCCTGGAATTCTTCGCAGCTATACTATAGGCCTGATCCAGCAGTTACATATCAGGCTTTTTTGTATGCGGAGGCAAGATTCGGGAACATAGGGTAATGTCTCGTGTTGAGAGTTGTAAGCTCGGACTGGGTAGCGGTGGCGGTGGCGGCAATAACAGCGTCGGCCAAACCGGTAGCGTGAGATTTGCCATAATCACGTGTAAGCAGACCGGCAGTTCTGGCGATTTCCGGAGTAAGCGAAAAGACCGGGAAAAGCTTGAACAGGTGATCCAGGACTGCCTGCTCGCTCTGGTTACGAACACCGGCGTAGAGCTCGGCAACTACTATAGCCGGCAGAGCTATCCTGGTGGAGTTTTCCTGGATCAGATCCACTGCCTCAGGCAGTCCACGCAGAAAATCTATCATTACATCGGTGTCGACCAGCAGCTGCAGCAACATGGCAGATCTGCCATGTTGCTATAGTTGTTGGAGCACAATTCCCCGATTTGCCCAGTTTTAGCCTTGTGCGACCTGATTAATTTACCTATTATTTATTATGATTAAAGGGAAAGTATTTTTAATATTTTGTTTTTTTGTAAGCTTTTCAGTATTTTCTGAACATGTTATTGTGGATATAAACACTGAATTATATGAATTGAGTGGCTATACACATAGAGATAGCCATAAAATCTCAATATTAGTTGCAGATTTTGATAACAAGTTTTATAACATGTTTTCTAAAACCTATGATTCAAATATATATGAAATGAAATTAACATTTGAGAAAAGGACTAATGAACAATTTTATGGCAATAATTTTTACATCGGAACGTTAGATATAAATAATAAAAATAACAACGATGTTATGGAAATGATAGTGTTCACCTATAGAATATTTGATAACAATATAGAAATGAATTTTAGAGCACATTCATTATTTGAAAATATGAAATTGGTAGATAGAGAATTATTTAATGTAACGCATACATATAATATATATAAGACAGATTTCTATGAAGACGAAAAAGTAGTTGGTAATTTTTTATTTATTGGTGATGTAATGTTTCACATAAAAAATATTCTGAAAATTAAAGATGTGTTTGTATGAAAAATTAATGACTCCTCTGAGCTTCTCTTAAATATAATGTATTGTAAAATTGCTAAAAGTCTGGCGATATATATGTATGACCTTCGAGTGGGATCAAGGGAAGAATTGCTCCAGACCCGAAATGTATCATTCGTGATGATTCATAACATATTCCTATGTCGTTCCCTTCGTACAGGATCAAACGGAGACTGGTTCCTGAAGACCCTGTATCCATCCAGAAAAGAGCACAGGAGGCTGAAAAATGGAAAAACCTGATAATCCCGTCGACTACCTTGATCAGGAAGAACAATGGTACGATGATCATGCCTATGAATTTGTACCCGCCGAACACCCGCGACCCCAGATAATCGAAGCAGCCCGAAATACCCTCAAAAAAAACCGAACGTATGAATATTCGTATGACGAAATACGACATGGATCAGCTTAAGGAACTCGCCTCCCGTGAAGGGCTTCCATATCAGTCATTTGTCGCCAGCATTCTGCACAAGTACAGTGAAGGTCTCCTGGTCGACATCAACGAAGCGCGCAAGTTGTTCCAGCAGGCCTGATTAACCGTTTATTAGGCGAAGCAAAGCCGACGTGCGACAAAATATGTCTCCCAAACTGGATCGAATCCGACCCCTTCCCCAAAAACGGCGACCACCACAAACGCATCGTTTGTAGAATGATGCATGGCGCGCCGGCCCCTGGAATTCTTCGCAGCTATACTATAAGCCTTATCAAGCCAAATTCCCGACAAAGCCTCCCGCGACTATAACCGCAGGATTATTTTCTTAAAAGTGCCCCCTGTATTAATGCCACATACCATTCTCGGCTGTACTACTTTATAGGAGGCCGTTGCCGATGAGTATGGAGCATACCCCGCACGACGTGTTTTTCCGTAGTTTCTTTTCCCACACCGACACCATGCAGGCCCTGTTGGAGCACATTCTGCCGCCGGAGACCCGACAGGAACTGGATCTGCACAGCCTGGCAATAGAACCCGGGACCTACCTGGACAAAAAAGGACGAAATCATTACGCCGATCTCTCGGCCTCGGTTAAGCTATCCGGGAACAATATGCGAATCTACATCCTTTATGAGCATAAATCCTGGCGGGACGAAAAAGCCCTGTTGCAACTGCTGCGTTATAAACAGATGGTCTGGCAAAAGGAAAAGGGGCTGCTCACCCCGATTCTCCCTGTGTTGTTTTACCACGGACCAGATGGTCGGTTTCCAGACCGTTTCTCCCAGCTATTTCCCGCGGACATACCTGAAAAACTTCTACCGCGACAGGTCGAGTTTCAGGCAGTGCTGTACAACCTTAGCAGCGTAGCTGAAGACCGACTGACTGCAGAAAAAAACCGGGAATTGCAGGCAGCGCTACTCAGTCTTAAATACGCCCGCGACAACATGGATTTGCTCATTGATCAACTGTATCGCCTCGGTAAATCAGGGGGAATCATGTTTCTTACCAGCACGCGGTTCGAGCTGATAAAACTTTATTTGCTGTACGCCAGCAGCTTGACCTATGACGAGATAGAGCAGAAAATACAGGAAAGGGTTATCGACCCGGTAATGCAGGAGGCACTTATGCTTAGTACAGCCCAAATGCTGAAACAGGAGGGTCGACAGGAAGGTCGACAGGAAACAGTGTACGAAACTGCCGATCGCATGCTGGACAGGGATTATCCATTGCAGGAAATAGCTGAACTGACCGGCCTCCCGCTCGAAGAGGTAGAACGCCTGAGTAGAGAGAAACACGCCTCCGATTCCTGATGTTTATCGCACCCGCCCGTCCACAGGCCGACCGGGCGATCCAACGTGGTGCCCCCAGCTCAAGCCTCGCTCCCCTCGGTACCCCCACGACCCAGCCGGGGGAAGACAGCAGGCCTTGTTGGAACATATTCCGACATACCACATAAAAGACTGGGTGCAATTTCTGGATAAGTTCCTGTCCCTCTCGGATTTTGATGAGGAAGTCAGAAAACTAATTAGAAAAGATACAGGCGGAAACCATGACGACAACTAAAATCACTGAATCTATTGATTTTACCATCGAAACAATTCGTTTCATCAGTGTACGACAATCGCGAAGTGAGGAGTAAAATCTGAATGACACCCACCAATTTGAAAATCTCCATGTCCTGTGGGATTAGTTGCAGCAACATGGCAGATCTGCCATGTTGCGATAGTTGTTCCCAAGTCAGTTAGAGATTTTGGATAAAGATTGATATTATAAGCAGGGGTATCGGCTTGCAGTACTTCAATCGAATAATGTACTGACTTTAGGCGACACAATATGTCGCCCCCTGCTGATATACTCTCAACAGAACAAGGAGGCCTCACTATGCCATCGTTTGAGTACCACTGCCAGGAATCACAACGCCTGTTTGGCAACCCCTACCCCGAAGTCCACCGCTGGCTGGACGAGTTCGCTGGGCAGGCGCCCTATGGAATGCGGCACCGCTTCCTGCGTCACCACGAAGAAGGCATTCGCCAGGCAGCCGAACAGTTCGGACTCGAAGCCGCCGCTGTCGCCCGCCAACACATTATCAGCGACCTCAAGCAGGAAGGCTGGACCGAATCTGATCCCTTCCCCAAAAACAGCGATCACTACAAACGCATCGGATTGTATTAGCCACGCCCCGAATCGACAGGCGTTTAGGTCGTAGATGTTTTCCCATGAGCAGATACATAGTGATTAAACTCGCTTTCATATGTCCAAATACTCTATCTCGTGTGGGAACAACTACAACAACATGGCAGATCTGCCATGTTACCAAGATAACTTCCACAAGACATGGAGGTTTTAGAACTTCGAGTCGCAAGTGCGGTGAAAGAAAATCTCGCAATTCGCAAAAATCATCCCGTGAACTAAATATTTAAAGAGCATAACCCCGTATATATCTATAGGGGCTGCTTTTTTGGCACAGAAAAAAGATCATTTCATACACAAGCATGGCTACGGCATACTGTTTTCCAACCGGACCCTGCTTCGTCAGCTCTTTGAGAGTTTTGTTGATGAGGAGTTCGCTCGCCGCATTGATTTCACCCATGCCGAGCCACTGCTCGAAAAGTCATACATCTCGGAGCACCTACGTGACTTCGCCGATGACTTACTTGTTCGGGTTCACCTCAAGGATCAAAAGGACCCTGCCTACCTTTACCTCATGATCGAGTTTCAAAGCACCCCTGACCGATTCATGAGCTTGCGCTTGCTGAACTACATTACTCTTTTCTATCTTGATTATCTGGCTGACACCAAGGACGTCCGCATGCTTCCCCCAGTGTTTCCTCTGGTTCTGTACAATGGAACCGGGAAATGGAACGCACCAACAAATATTCGGGATATAATTGACCCGGATAATTTCTGCCGCCAGTTCACCCCGGACTTCCAGTATCTGACCATTGTCGAAAACAGCTATTCAGAAGCACAGCTGCTGCAGATACATAATGCAGTATCCACAGTTTTTCTACTGGAAAATACCAGTGATAAGGATTTTGAACAACTCGCCGGACGACTTTCAGATCTGCTCGATAACGAATCTGCAGAAACCATTGCCTTACTCTCGAAGTGGATACGGCATCTGTTCATAAACAAAAAGGTGGACATGAGCGTCTACAATGAGATAACTTTAATACAGAACATGCAGGAGGCCAAAAGCATGCTTGTAGAAACCATAGAAAAAGTAAAAAAGAACTGGTTGGAGCAAGGCCAGGAAAAAGGCGTGGAGAAGAAAGCCGTAGAAGATGCCCAGAAAATGCTGGAAAAAAAATACCCTCTAAGCGACATTGCCGAAATAACCGGCCTTTCCCCGGAACGTATCGCCGAGCTTGAACGGGAGATTCAGGAAGCTTTATAAGCTTCACAAGCTTCACAAATTTCACAAACATGGCAGCAGCTTGACCTATGACGAGATAGAGCAGAAAATACAGGAAAGGGTTATCGACCCGGTAATGCAGGAGGCACTTATGCTTAGTACAGCCCAAATGCTGAAAGAGGAAGGTCGTCAGGAAACAGTGTACGAAACTGCCGATCGCATGCTGGACAGGGATTATCCATTGCAGGAAATAGCTGAACTGACCGGCCTCTCACTCGAAGAGGTAGAACGCCTGAGCAAAGAAAAACACGCCTCCGATTCCTGATATTCATCGCACCAGCACGTCCACAGCCCGACCGGGCGATTCTCGTGGTGCCCCCAGCTCAAGCCTCGCTCCCCTCGGCACCCCCCACGACCCAGCCGGGGGAAGACAGCCCGTCCCTTAAACTCTCCCCAACAGTGACCGGAAATCACGACAACAGTGACCAGAAATGACACAGCTATCTGATACGATTCCGGCTGACATTCCGCTGACATTCCGCTGACATTCCGCTGAGATGCCGACTGAAGGAGGCAAAGCCATGAGTGAATCAGAGATCGATCATGAACAATCCTGTAAGCCAGGGACATTCTATGTCGCTGCCCATAGCTATGCTGCTATCATGTTCCAGCAATCAATCAGTGCCGTAAATACGCAGCTGCAGCAGTTTCGCACCCTGCTCTATGGGTGCCCCGAAAAAGCTCGTGCCGTCATGCAGGAGCATCAATCCGCTAATCCCTCTGAGCACACGGGCCCTCATGGAATTGGAGATCGATCATGAATCAGAGTGATAATGAAGTAGCAGATATAATTGGTATAACCGAGCCGGAAAGCTGGCTGCTCCATGTCTCGCGCTGGAATGGGCAGCATCATCCGCTGGATGTCTATGTCCGCGATCCCGCCGAATGGTTTTCCTGGAATCGCTGGAGGAATGAGCATGACGATGCCACCCGAAACCACATACTCTCACTCATAGACGTCTACCGTGAACCGGACACCTGGCTGCTGGCCGGCATCTACCGGATCCTCAACAGAAAACCCGCCGGCCGTGAGATCCGCTACGAGATTGCCGCAGAGCCCATTCACACCTCATACCCAGGCCGACTGAAAATCCGCATGCCCAGACCCCCACGTGGGAGCTTCTTCAGACTGGAGCAAAACCTTGGGGACATGAGAGTGTCTGAAATGTAGTGGGTGGGTGATTTCTGCAGGGGAGGTTTTTAAGCTCATTCTTATTGGCAGATATTGATTCATGCTGCGCCCGCCCGATTATCACCGGACGGACGATCAAACGTGGTGCCCCCAGCTCAAGCCTCGCTCCCCTCGGCACCCCCACGACCCAGCCGGGAAAAGACAGCCTGCACCCGGAATTCTCGACAACAGTGACCGGAACTGACACAGGTAGGTAATACAATCCTTTCCGCACGGCCGGACAAGAGACACTGTGCTGCAATGGAGTGAATGTAATTGCATGGTAGTACGAGATATTCTACAGTAATAATCTCCTGAATCTTTTGCTGTTTGCGGCAGAAGGTATGAGCAAGGAAAACATAATGAGTCTATGAGGTAATGATGGAAATTGAACGTTCTTTTGAACCACTCACGAATAATGATCTTGGTGATCTGTATTCGGGAAGCGTCCAGCGCCTCCTGCAATATTTCGTTCATGGCCGAGGGTCTATATGGCACGAGTTTTACAATATAGAAAAACCTATAGCTGTTACCTTGTGCCAAGGAGCTGCCATGCACTACCATGATAAAGTAAATGGCATCAAAGATTTCGATGTGTGGTTTTTTTATCCGTTCTGCCAAAAGCATCTTCCTTATCGAACTATTTGGAACTGGGATTATAGAAATCAGAAATTCGGTCGTCATCCAGCAATACCAGGGTACGACGGAAGGAAGGTTGATGTGATAGTAAGATCAATTAATAATTACACTGTTGATGATCCTGTGGAAACAGTCCATAAATATCTGCAGAATGAAAATACTCAATCTTCTAGGGAGCTTGCGAAAAAAGCGGTAGTTATGCTAACTCCGGACTCGTTGTTGGGTAAGGTTGTGTGGTATAGAGAAAAGATTTAGTACAAATTTGCCAACATTGTAGCCAGTTGTGAGTGTTGTATTCTGAAACTGATGAGACTGAAAAGCCTGAGTTCAGTAGCAATAGCGACCTTTTGATCGCCAAAATATTGGGGGGAGAGCGCAACAGATGAAGAAAACAGCACATGGAACACCGATTCTAATAAAAGACGGTGTTGAAACATTGCTTGAACGCACCCAAGCAACGGATGAATCTTCGATTCAACATCTGATATATAAGCACCCTGGTTGTTTGCCGATAAGCGACTTAGATGAATCATACAATCCTCTCTTACCTGTTTGTATGGAGCTTAATACTCCTGCTGGCCTAATCGATATACTTTTCATATCACCGAGCGGTGAAATTACTATCGTTGAGACAAAGTTATGGAGAAACCATGAAGCAAGAAGAACTGTGGTGGCTCAGATCCTGGATTATGCCAAAGAACTTTCAAAATGGAACTATGCGGATCTTCAAAGAGAAGTGAACCGTAGATTAAAGAAATCAGGGAATTTTTTATATGAAATTGCCAAAAATTGCGATGAGAATTTACTTTTGCCTGAGTCAGATTTTGTAGATGCAGTCAGCAGGAATCTAAGGAGAGGTAAGTTCTTATTATTAATTGTTGGAGATGGCATAAGAGAGGGGGCAGAAGAAATAGCAGAATTCCTGATTTCTACTGGTCATTTAAACTTTACATTTTCAATGATAGAACTCGCTATATATAGAAATGAAACAGCCGGGACAATTCTCTTTCCAAGAGTAGTTGCTAAAACGATAGAACTGCATAAAATTACAGTGGAAATTCCACCTGGTATGACACTTTCCAGTACCCTGAATAATTCGATTGATTCTATGTCGCCCAGTGATATTTCACCTGAGAGAGATCAAGAGAGATCGTTCTATTCAAATTTCTGGATGGAATTGATTAATGAGATAGAGTTTGATGACCCAAGTCAACCATTACCCAAACCTACAATTGGTCAGAACCTCTATGTGTATCCTGGTAAAACCAGGCGAGCGTGGATTAGCGCATATTTCATGAAAAGTAAAAAAAGAGTTGGGGTATTTTTTCGCTGCCAGCAAGACCAAGAAGGAAGGGACATCTACGAACATTTAAGCACATATAAGGACGATATACAAAAAGAGCTTGGAGATAAGGTAGTCTGGAGTTGGGAGGAAGGTCAGGGAGCCGGTATACGGCTACTTTGTGATGACGTTTTCAATGAAAACAACAGATTGCTGATAAAGGATTTCTTTAAGGAGTGGCTAAACACATTTGTTAATGTAATCCGGCCAAGAATGAAAGGTTTTTGAATCAGGTCATTTTATTTAGGTGGCGTATTTTTACTGGAGAAAGTGATGAAATATATTTACTACTGCCGCCGTACGTCGCTGGCTGCCGAGATGAAGGACTACATTGCTCGCATTACCCCACAGACCGGGCAGTGATTCCTTTTCAAATTGTGAACGTTTCAAGACTTTATCGCCAGTAATTTATGTGGAAATACCTAATAGGAGAATAGACCATGTTTTTTTCGGAAAAAATTAGTTCAATATTACAGTCCTATCCAAAAGGAGGAGCGGTTGACTACTCAGATCCTACTGTAAAGTTGATCGAAAATGATATTATAAATCAGCTGCAAAAGAACGATGTAATCCAACAGTTGAATCTAAAAGTTGAAGGTAGTGTCGGGAAAGGTACGTGGGCTGCAGTACCATGGGTCGCGATTATGAATCCTGAAATTACCACTACAGTTTCTCAGGGTGTTTATGTGGTATTATTGTTTTCTGCACAAGGAAAAAGCATGTCCCTTACACTTAACCAAGGGACTGGAGGAATTAACAAATCACATAGCGGGGAATCTCAAGAGGGAACACGTTCTGGTTTCCTTGAAATTTATCATAGTTGGAAAGATCAGAGATTTCAGGCTGGCCCTATGCCTAAAAGGACTTTAGATAGCGATACTCAGCGACCACGAGCGTATGAAAAAGCTTGTATTTTGTGGAAAATGTACTCTTTAGAACAGATTAGGTCGGAGTCGTTTGATAAGGAATTTATCGAAGATTTAACAAGCATCATACAGGTTTATATGCATGGTGTGAGTGTATTGCAAAAGAATTATTCATATACAGATATAAATGAAAACGAACGGAGTATGTCCATGGATGAACAGGCCGCAGTTATGCTTCCAAAACCTTTCCTTCTTCTCGCTGGTATTTCCGGTACTGGTAAAACTCGTTTTGTCCGTGAGCAAGCGAAATTATCTGCTGAACACTTTGGTTTAACACCAGAGGGAAACTACTGCCTTGTTCCGGTTCGGCCAGACTGGCATGAACCGTCTGACCTATTAGGCTATATTTCTCGCATAAACGGTACTCGTTATGTAGTGACTGGTTTTTTGCGCTTTATGGTGCAGGCACTGCTACAAGCTGTGGATGAAATCCACAGAGATGAGCTTGTGTATAAATCTCCGCAAGAGATTCCCCCATACTGGTTGTGCTTAGACGAGATGAACCTTGCCCCAGTGGAGCAGTATTTTGCTGATTACCTCTCTGTACTGGAAACCCGGCAATGGAGCGACAACAAATATACCAGCGATGCAATGATGAGAGCCTCTCTGCTACAGCAGTTGCAGTTAGAACAGTATAAGGATAGTGGTAACAATGCATTCGATGAGCTTATGAATGAGCTGTTGCAGAATGTGAACTGCGACGAAGAGATCAAAATAGGCTTTCGTGAGTATGTGTTGCAGCATGGCATTCCGTTGCCTCCTAATCTAATCGTGGCGGGTACGGTCAATATGGATGAAACTACACATGGTTTTTCGCGCAAGGTGATCGACCGTGCTTTTACCATCGATTTCCAAGAGTTTTTTCCTAATAATTTTGACTCGTTTTTCCAAGATACCGCTACACCAATCGCATTGTCGTTCTCACCTATCTCACAGATTAGCAGCCCGTCTGAATTAGCGCATATCACAGCTGATCCGGAGGGTGCCCAGTCAATTGCTTTTCTTACAAGGATAAATGAAGTGTTAAAAAATACTCCGTTTGAGCTGGCCTACCGGGCTTTGAATGAATTGCTGCTTTCCCTGCATTGTTTTTCGCCGACCACTCAAGAAGAGTTGTGTGCAGTGTGGGATGATTATCTTATGCAGAAGGTTTTGCCGCGTATAGAGGGGGACAGCCAGAAGCTGCGGTATATTGCCGATTCCAAGGCTGCCCCTGAACCCGACATTGATGATACCTCGGGTGTGCCTGCTGCGCTGTACGGCAGCGGCAGCTTGCTGCATGCTGTGTACCATACCCTTGAGCAAGAGACTATGCTCGGCAGAATCTGGGGTGAGCAGTCAGAGCGACCAGATTTGCTGCGTAATGGGAATCCCAAAATTCCCTGTCGCTCGCGTGCCAAGCTCCTTTGGATGATGAAGCGCCTTAAAGCCAGTCATTTTACCGATTTCTGGGTATAAGCCTATGAATAGCGAGGTGCTGGAGTGCGGGCCAGTTAAGATTCGCAGCAGCAAGGTTGCCCAGCGCAGGCAAGAGGCTTTGCAAAATGATGTGCCTTTAGAGCACGCAATGTATAAACTGCGCGGAATATTTGACACTCATATCACCATTTCATCTGAATCCGCAAAGAAACAGCATGTGGCATTGCGTTCGGTCGAGGGCACGGAAGCTGTATTGGCTTCCACAAATACTGCACAGGCGTGGTTCTTTGACCAGACCCCCTACATGTGTACTGTACATATTCCAGATGCAGTTGTTGCGTATCTATTCACTCCAGTGACTGAACTCGCCGATAGTGCCGACTGGGACCCAGAAACAAAGCGCTTAACGATCCCCTTAAACTTTGGCAGCGACCTTGGCGAGTTTGAGCTGTGTTGGGAATGGCTTACCGAAGATGGTGTGCGCCATAGCGCATCTTTTGGTTCTCAGGTATTTTCCACCAAACTGGATATCTATAATGATTTTCAAAAAATGCTGGAGGATGTTGGCGATCGTTTTAATTGGATACGCCTGGACCTTCTGCGTAGTACCTCTTGGGCTTGGAATCATTCCGATACTGCCGTCGCCGACACTCAAACCTGGCTGGTTGTTTTTCAGGAGGTGCGCTCTGCTATGGAGCAGCGGCTGTGGAAACTTGTTAAGCAGCACCGCCGGCGACTGGTGTCCCATTCTTATAGTGTGCAGGCCGAGCGCATTCGCCGCTGTACCCCGAAGCTTGAGGAACAGATTGCCGAGAACCTGCACAGCAGACCTAACCGCCGCTATCGAGTAGAACGGAAGGTGCTTGACGCCGACACTCCAGAAAACCGCTACATGAAGCATATATTGCTGCAAACTCTGGAGGCCTTGCGAGAGGTTATCGACCTGATTGAGCCTATGCCACGTATTGCAGATATATTCAAAACCCGCTTGCGTGATTGGGCCACTGAGTGGTCAGTCCTCTCGCAACACCGCTTTTGGCGGAGCATTGGTCTCTACCGCGGAATGCGCCGAGAATCCCTGGTGCTGTCGCAGGACCCAGTGTATGCCGGCATCCGACGCTCCTGGTTCTTATTGCAGTACGGTCTGGAGCTTTTGGACGGTGAACTTCGTGGCGGTATTCAAAACGCAGCCCAGCTCTACGAGGTATGGTGTCTGGTGAAACTCGATGAATTCATTCAAGCGGCAGGCTGGAAGTGCGATGATAGGCGTGGGTTTTCTTTTGACTCAAACAGATTGGACCCCCTGCAAACCAGTGAGGAACTGCGATCAGGATCGCAGCAGTTTACTTACACGCATCCAGCTTACAAGGGAAGTGAGTTGAGCCTCTTGTTTCAGCCGCGTGCCGATGCCACACCGGCGCGCAAATTCTGGAAAGGCGTTATGTCGGTTCCGGTTGTTCAGCAGCCTGACATTGTCATTCGCCTGCAGCGCAATGACCTTCCCGGTAGCCCTGTCTACACTTGGCTATTTGACGCCAAGTATCGTATTAATGAAAACCAGGCACCGGATGATACTGTAAACCAAATGCATCGCTATCGTGACGCTATCCTCTGGAGTTCCCCTGGTTTAAACCAGCAAGACCTTAGCCGAGAAAGTATTGGCGGGTATGTACTCTATCCGGGAAAAGAAGCCGAGCTTTCGTTAAAATCTCGCCAGATTGATTCTATCAAGCACAGCAATATCGGTGCATTTCCCCTCCATCCCGGAACCGATTCAGCCGAAAAACTCGAAACGCATTTGCACGATAGCCTGACACGCTTTTCGCTTCACCCTGAGGCTGACATTCTCCGCAACATGCAGAATGTTCCCCCAATACGACAGCAGAAAAACTCCATCATAGCAGAGCTGCAGATAAACCAGGATCATCCCTTGTACCAAGATCAATCCAAGGACGACTGGCCGTATCTCTGTCTGCCACTCTCACTATTATCATCCTTCCAGCAATCAGCTAATGCTGTATTCGATAATTGGCACAGCATTTCACCATATTTGGGAGCTGCTTCCTATCCTATACTTAAAACTATGATCCTCTCGGCAGCAGAGGTAGAGGCACTGTATACCAGCAACAAGCGGCAGCCCACCTTCTTGGCAACGTACCGGGACCAGCACTATGCCGTCTTTATACTGGGGCGACCATATGAGGATAAAGCGGGTGAGCAGACCAAACAATCAGAAGAAAATCAAATAGTCCGTATTTCGCCAGAATAATTTGGTAATTGATGAATAAAAGGAGATGCCGTCCATGACCGCAACATTATTTGCATTACACCGGACTACACCATCAAGGTTCGCGAGGATGTACTGCAGGAAGTGGATGGTCCCATGCTCAAGTACGGCCTGCAGTCTTTGGATAACAACAGGATAATTTTGCCACATAGAAAATCAAATTACCCAGATCGTGATCGCCTGCCCGCCGGTATGAGCTGTTTAGTGCGTAGTTGCAGCAACAGTGGCTAAGTAATCTTTAGTAATCGGCAGCAATGACCAATGCGTGAGGGATAGCAGGAGTGCGAGCCGCAGCCGGTAGCGGCGGGGGCATGCCCAAAACCAGTACACATGTAATTGTGGAGCTCCTAGGGCATCCAGCGTTCGATCCCGCGGTTGACAGCGGTGAACTCCATGGCGTCCTTAAAGGCGGTGAACAGAGTGTCGCGCAGCTGATTCGTGAACTGGGTATCTGGTGTGGTGCCGGTAAATGCGGCTGCGTGGGCCAGGAACAGGCGGGGCTGGTGTTCGTAGAGGATGTCCCAGTATCCGGTAATGGCCGGGCGGCGTGAGATGATCAGGCGGCGGTCGGGTATTTTAGCCCGTTTCTTGTTGTTTACATCGTGGTGAGCCGGCAGTAGGTTCCAGAGGTCGTTGTTGCGCCACAGGGCCCAGGGGATGGCATGGTCGACATCGAATCGGTCTGTCAGCTTGGTGTTGGTCCAGACGCAGCGTAGGCCATAGTGCTGCAGGGTGTCCTGGTAGATGCGACGCGCGATGTCGGTTTCGCGACTGTCTCCGATATTCTGAATAAGCAATGATAAAATGCGTCCTGCTGTGTTGTCGGGATCCTGCTGTTGCAATCCGGCACTGAAGTCGGCCCAGCGGATGAGTATGGAATCTTCTACCCAGCGTCCGAGCAGGGCAAGCTCGCGCCAGATTTCTGCCGGTAAAAATACATTCCTGTCTTCGGCATGGAAGATTCTGGTGCCGGTGCGCTGGTTACCGGCGTAGCGGACAGGCTGGCGGATTGCGGTGAGAATTTTCGCGCGGGCTTCGCGGTATAGCCTGGCGGCATCGGTGTCGAGGATACGGGATTGCCGTGCGATGCGGAAAGCTGGGTAGCCGCCGGTCTGCTGCCAGTAGTTCGCCAGGCGATGTAGGGGTTCACGGAATGCCATATCTGCTTTTTTTCCTGATTGCCCCTGCAGCACGGTATGGCCATGCGGAGGAAATACGATCGGCCAGTAGTATTCAATCCACAGATCGGCAATGGCATCCAGGGGGACCGAGACGCGTTCTTCGGCGTGCCAATGGGCCAGCTGCGGACGATGACTTGCCAGGTGGCTCAGGGCGCGAAGCAGGGCAAACTTGTAGCTGTTGACCTTGCGGTCGTCCCATAGCAGGGATTCAATGGTTTCGATCGGGCGCAACGGGGTGATATCGGTGCGGTCGCTTTCCCGACTGAACAGCATGACCTGCCAGTTTATGTCTTCGCGTCCAAGGGCGTCGTCCTGCTGATAGCTGATTATACGGCGCAAGCCCAGGCGTTCCAGAAAAAAGCTGTACTGTTCAGGCGAACGTATTCGAAACAGTCGCCCATACTGATCGCAACCGGTGGTGTCGGTGGGGTAGTTTTTGGGGACCGAGAGCAACAGAAATCCGCCAGAGGCTACCCGCTGCTGCAGCTGATAAAGGCTGTCCAGGAGTTCCTGGTCGGGGATGTGCTGCAGCGCGGCGGCACAGAGAACGGCCTGGTATTGCTGTTTCACCTCTGCCAGCTCCGGCAGACTTCCAGTTTGCAGACAATGAGCGGGCAGGTGGTGATGAGCGGTGCCGGCTTTTATCAGCTCGGGCGAGGGGTCTACGCCAGAAGCATTGATACCAGCCTGGCGCAGCACGGCCACATCGCGCCCGCTGCCGCAGCCGACATCGAGCAGGCTTGGAGAGTCCGGACCAAGCTCGGTTTGCACTGGCCTCAGCAGACTGATGATCTGGTCCAGATAGCCGGGGCGAGCCGCGCTATAGCGCTGTACTAGTTCATCTGCATTAGCCTGGTAGTACTGCCGGGTTTGCTGATGTGACGCCATAGTGCAATTGTGGTCGATTGCATTGGCTGCGTCAAATGAAATCTATATCAAATTCCGGATATGACATTAACGATATACTCTGCAAATTATGACTGATCCGGATTATTTTCCAGTTTACGAACAGTGAGGTAATCTTTATAAATCTCGGCCAGAAGACTTTTCGTTCCCACCGTGAAGGATAGGAGGAGTGCGCAGCAGCCTGCGGGCTGAATTGTCATGCCGGCTTGTTTGGTCGGTGCCGACAGTCCGCAGGCCGGAGCGCCAGCCGGGCGCACGTGAGTAGCCCGGCGGTTCAGGCGCGCAGCTCCGCATAGCCTGACCCCAGCGCTGTGAGCGGGGCAGGCAGCGGGAGACTGGTTAGAAAGCGCTGGGGACACGCCCATATTCCAGGTCTTTTTGCTGCATGTATACTACACTATGCAGAGAACCTTGGAACACAGGAGCTGCTATGCATACCGGAATCTATGAACAACTTATTACTGAGCTCCTGCAGGAGCAGTGCACTGAGCAGGGGGATCGGTATTTTGTGCAGACCCAGGCATTGGATTCGGCTGAGGCGGGGGAGTATTTGTCTCGCTTTGTGCGGGATGTGCTGCGTGGGGCTTTGGAGAGCATTCCGCATGCGGGGGAGGGGAGCCGGGTTCAGCGGCAGGTTCGGCTTGCGAATGATTTTATTCACTGGCTGGCTGATCATTTGAAAGATGCTGATCTGCATGAGAATCTGCTGCAATCGCAGGGGGAATTGTTGACTGCTTTGCTGGATACCCAGAATCCGGTGGCCAGCAATCTAAAGCAGTATATTTCCCGCATTACCCCGCAGACGGGGCTGGTGCAGAGTGAGCTGTTTACCGGCAGCAACACTGGGCTGTCACTGGAAAGCGAGATGAAACGCGAGATTCTCTCGGCCAATGAGATCTGCTGGCTGGTAAGCTTCATTAAGTGGACCGGCATTCGGATTTTCGCTGAGGAGCTGCGACAGGCTACTGCTGCTGGTACTCGTGTGCGTGTACTGACTACCTCCTACATGGGGGCTACTGATCAGAAGGCAGTTGATTTTCTTTCTGGCCTGGCGAACACCGAGGTGCGTGTGAACTACAACACCGATCGCGAGCGTTTGCATGCCAAGGCTTACCTCTTCCTGCGTAACTCAGGCTTTCACACCGGCTACATAGGATCGTCGAATATAAGCAGATCGGCTCTCACGAATGGGCTGGAGTGGAACCTGAAACTGACTACCCGTGAGATTCCGCATATTATAGATAAGTTCCAGAACACCTTTACGACGTATTGGGAATCCCCTGAGTTTGAGAGTTATAACGCGGAGAATGCCGAGCAGCATCAGCGTTTGCAGCGTGCCTTGCGTAGTGAACGTGGGCAGAATGAGACTGAATCAAGCTTCTTCTTTGATATTGAACCCCACCCCTACCAGAAGGAGATGTTGGAGCATTTACGAGTTGAGCGGGAGCTGCATAATCGCTATCGGAATCTGGTGGTTGCGGCCACTGGTACTGGTAAAACCATTATTAGTGCCTTTGATTTCCGCCGGCTGTACCGGGAGAAACCTGGGGCCCGTCTGCTGTTTGTGGCCCATCGAGAGGAGATCCTGAAGCAGGCCATGGCAAGCTACCGGGCGGTCTTGCGCCAGTCCTCATTCGGGGAACTGATGGGGGGCGGCATGGAACCCTCGCGCTATGATCAGCTCTTTGCCACGGTGCAGACCCTGAGTAAGCGCCTGGGCGAACTCTCACTTACTACTGATTATTACGATTACATCGTGATTGATGAGGTGCATCACATTGCCGCATCCAGCTACCGCCCGATTCTCAAGCATTTCACCCCCGGAATTTTGCTGGGCCTGACTGCGACTCCCGAACGTCATGACGGGGCCGATATTCTGGATGATTTCTGCGGTACGATTGCTGCCGAGCTGCGCCTGCCGGATGCCATTAATCAGCGTCATCTTTGTCCCTTCCAGTATTTTGGTCTGGATGATCCAGTCGATCTCTCGAGGATTAGCTGGGAGCGTGGTCGCTATCTGCCAGGTGAACTGACCCGCCTGTACACCCAGAACGATGCCCGCGTGCTGCATATTATCCGCAATCTGAGTGAGTACGTGAACGATGTGCGCAGCATGAAAGCCCTGGCTTTTTGCGTATCGCAGGAGCATGCCGGGTACATGGCCGATAAGTTCCAGCGCAAGGGAATACCCGCTGGGGTGCTGACCAGCGCCAACAGCCAGGATCGGGTTGCTTTGCGCGAGCAATTGCTGCGTGGGGAAATCGCCGTACTCTGTGTGGTAGATATATTTAATGAAGGGGTAGATATTCCCGAGGTAGACACCCTGCTATTCCTGCGCCCAACCGAGAGTCTTACGGTGTTCCTGCAGCAGCTGGGCCGGGGTTTGCGCTTGAGTGAGGGCAAGGACTGCCTGACGGTGCTGGACTTTGTGGGCAATGCCCGTCCGGAGTATGATTTCTCGCATAAGTTTCGCGCGTTGCTCGGCCGGTCCCGGACATCGGTCAGCGATGAGATCGAGCATGATTTTCCCCATGCGCCCCTGGGCTGTTCAATCGTCCTGCAGAAACAGGCCCGCGAGGTTATTCTGCGGAATATCCGCTCGGCGATTGTGAACAGGAAGCGGCTTTTGCAGTGGCTGCGGGAGTTTTCGCTGCATAGCAGCCGTGAGCTGAGCATCTGCAACTTTCTGCATCAGTACCCGAATGTCGAGCTGTCGGATATCTACCGATCAAAGATTGATTCCGGGGGCGGCTGGACGCGTCTGCAATTTGCTGCCGGCCTGATTGCCGCCGAGCCTGATCCTGTGCTGGAGCTGCCGGTCTACCGTGCCCTGCGCAACCGCCTGATTCCCTGCAGCTCGGTTTCCTATCTGCGCTTTGTGCAGGGGGTGTTTCGCAGCGGGGTAGGGGAGCTGGAATCGGAAGATTCGCGATCCGTTGAGATTAACCGGCAGTGGGCACGCATGCTGCACTTTGATGTGTGGCAGGCCCCCGGGCCCGGCCTGGGTTTTGCTTCCCTGCAGGATTCCCTCAAGGCCATGACTGCGGATGCCCAGCTGAGTCGCGAGGTGCTCGAGGTGGTTGAGCTCTGTCTGGATTCGATTGATACCGAGGAGCGTCCGCTGGATCTGCCCTTTCCCACAGCCATCCGCCTGCACGCCCGCTACAGCCGTGATCAGATTCTGGCTGCCTTTGGGGCCCATCGCTTCGAGAAACAATCCAGCAGTCGTGAAGGGGTGCTGTTCCTGCCGGATCTGAACTGCGAGCTCCTGTTTGTGACCCTGCAGAAAACCGAGGAACGCTTCTCACCAACCACCCTCTACCACGACTACGCGATCAGCGAGGAACTGTTTCACTGGCAGAGCCAGAACTCCGCCCGCCCCGACCGCGGACGCGGCAAGGATTACCTCCGCCAGCAGGAACTCGGCAGAAGCATTGTTCTCTTTGTGCGTGAACAGCACCAGGACGAACAGCAGCGCACCATGGGATTCGTCTGCCTCGGCCCGGTCAGCCTGGTTCAGTCCGAAGGCAGCCAGCCCATGAACATCACCTGGCGCCTGCACAGCCCCCTGCCGCCCTGGCTCTGGCACAGCGCCGCCAAGCTGGCGGTTGGCTAGAGTGTCGCCGCCGGCGGCGGGTCAGGGGTTCGCGAAGCGACACCGCAGTTCGAAAAGCGACCTCGAGAGTTTTAATTTGACAAAAAACATGGTGGAAAGTTAAATATGTCAAAGTCTTGTGGGAGTTACTTCACTAACATGGCAGATCTGCCATGTTGGCGCAATTGTTTCCAGTTCACCTATTGAGTTCAATGTATCTGAACATCTGTGCTGTATATCTATACAGGAGCCTCCTTTATGGATATGGAACATAGACCCCACGATTCGATTTTCCGCGCATATTTTTCAGATGCCGGGAGCATGACAGAGCTGCTACAGCTCGCACTGCCGTCGGAATTGTTTGCACGTTTGGATACCACGACGCTACAGGTGGAG